>NZ_JASCAK010000029.1:0-327479 GCF_029967885.1 Pantoea sp. V106_11 | reverse complement strand
GTGCATCCGGGAGGATTCGAACCTCCGACCGCTCGGTTCGTAGCCGAGTACTCTATCCAGCTGAGCTACGGATGCATCGGAAATGGCGGTGAGGGAGGGATTCGAACCCTCGATACAGCTTTTGACCGTATACTCCCTTAGCAGGGGAGCGCCTTCAGCCTCTCGGCCACCTCACCTTACGCGTTCTTCCGAACTGCGCTTCTGAACTTGTTTCTGCTCATCGGCACTGCGTGGCGCACATATTACTTTCCCGCACTTATAAGTCAAACAATTTTTCGGAAGGTTTTTTCCGTTTGCACAAATGACAGGCAATTGGGACAAAATGACCGCAAAAAGAGTGAATAATCAACAATCAAAGATGATGAAGTTAACAAAAAGGGTAGATAACGAGGAAAAAGAAAAAGCGAGACGGTGGGAACAAAGGGTAGCGTCTCGCACAGGTGCGAGACGCTGAATCTGTCAAACGTTGGTTTGTTGCGTTTTTTCGGCCTGGATGCGCTGATAAATCTCTTCGCGATGCACAGACACTTCTTTTGGTGCGTTAACACCAATGCGGACCTGGTTACCTTTGACGCCCAGTACCGTTACAGTCACCTCATCACCGATCATGAGGGTTTCACCAACTCGACGAGTTAGAATAAGCATTCTTTGCTCCTTGAAAGATTAAAAGAGTCGGGCTTGATAAAGCTTCCCGGCGTTATCCATCACTTAACGCTGTACACAGGCTATGAGAAATACACCATTGCACATCAACGCGCCAATACATTCTGCTGATAAATAGTTTAGCCGAAATACGCTACATCAACCCGACTTTGTCACTAGCAAATTTAACATCGTATTAAAAAGCGCCGGAACATCAGTTCTGGCGCTTGCTACGATGAATTATTTTATTTCATTACAGACGGCTCGAAACCCATCCTTCAACACCTGCCAGCGCACCTTTCAGTGCAGTAGCATCACTGCCACCTGCCTGCGCCATGTCAGGTCTGCCACCGCCCTTACCACCCACTTTAGGCGCAAGTTCGGCGATGAGTTCCCCAGCCTTAACACGGTCGGTTAAATCTTTCGTTACGCCAGCAATCAGTGACACTTTGCCATCTGCTACCGTAGCCAGCACGATAATCGCCGAGCCCAGCTGGTTTTTCAGATCATCCACCATGGTCCTCAGCATTTTCGGATCGGTGTTGCTGAGCTCAGTCACCAGCAGCTTAACGCCTTTGACGTCGACCGCATGATTGCCCAGCTGCGCACTTTCCTGCGCCGCCTGCTGATCGCGTAACTGCTGTAACTCTTTCTCCAGCGAACGCAGATGATCAACCAGCCCGCGCACTTTTTCATTCAGGTTACTGCTGTTGGCTTTCACCAGTTGGGCAATATCCTGTAGCTGGCTACTCTGCGCATAAACCTGTGCCAGAGCCGCCTCGCCTGTGATCGCCTCAATACGGCGAATCCCTGCGGCAGTACCGGACTCGGCCTGAATGCGGAACAGGCCGATATCACCGGTTCGCGCAGCGTGCGTTCCGCCACACAGCTCAACCGAGAAATCCCCCATGGTCAGAACGCGAACCTGCTGATCGTATTTTTCACCGAACAGGGCCATCGCGCCTTTGGCTTTCGCCGCCTCAAGATCCATGACACGGGTTTCAACAGGCAAATTGCGACGGATCTGTGCGTTAACAATATCTTCGACCTGACGAATCTCCTGAGGTTTCATGGCCTCAAAATGTGAGAAGTCAAAACGCAAATATTTGTCGTTAACCAACGAGCCCTTCTGAGCAACATGTTCACCTAAAACCTGACGCAATGCAGCATGCAACAGATGCGTTGCGGAGTGATTCAGACGAATACGAGCCCTGCGCGCCTCATCAACCACCGCCTCAAGACGATCGCCAACGCGTAATTGTCCGCTGCTGAGTTTGCCAATATGACCAATCGCCTGCCCATATTTTTGCGTATCCTGTACGCTAAACAGCGCGTTATTGCCTTTCAGCTCGCCTGTGTCGCCCACCTGACCGCCAGACTCGCCATAAAATGGCGTTTCATCCAGCACAATCACCGCGTCCTGACCGGCAGACAGGGCGTCAACGGCTTCACCGTTCACGAACAGCCCCTTGACGGTCGCCGTCAGATCCAACTGCTCATAGCCTTTAAACGACGAAGCCGCGTCGATACGAATCACATTGCTGTAGTCTGCGCCGAAGCCGCTGGCTTCACGTGCGCGCTGACGCTGCTGTTCCATCGCCTTTTCAAAACCGGCTTCATCGATTTTTAGGTTACGTTCACGGCAAACGTCAGCCGTTAAATCGGCAGGGAATCCGAAGGTATCGTATAAGCGGAAGACGGTTTCGCCATCCAGTGTATCACCTTGCAGTTTTGCCAGTTCCTCGTCCAGAAGTGCCAGGCCACGTTCAAGCGTTTTAGCAAACTGCTCTTCTTCACTTTTCAGAACGTTCTCAACCTGTGCCTGCTGACGCTGTAACTCTTCGCCTGCCGCGCCCATGACCTGAATCAGTGGTGCAACCAGCTTGTAGAAGAATGCGTCTTTAGCACCCAGCATATTGCCGTGACGTACGGCGCGGCGAATGATACGACGCAGGACATAGCCACGGTTTTCATTCGACGGAATGACGCCATCGGCAATCAGGAAGGCGCAGGAACGAATGTGATCGGCAATAACGCGCAGGGATTTATTATTCAGATCGGTCGCGCCGGTGACCTTCGCAACCGCTTCAATCAACGTCTGGAACAGGTCGATTTCATAGTTTGAATTAACATGCTGCAGAACCGCAGTAATACGTTCCAGCCCCATCCCGGTATCCACAGAGGGCTTAGGTAATGGCAACATCGTGCCATCCGCCTGACGGTTAAACTGCATAAAGACGATGTTCCAGATCTCAATATAGCGATCGCCATCCTCTTCAGGGCTGCCCGGTGGTCCACCCCAGATATGGTCGCCGTGATCGTAGAAAATTTCGCTGCAGGGACCGCAAGGCCCGGTATCACCCATCTGCCAGAAGTTATCTGACGCGTAGGCGCTGCCCTTGTTATCACCGATACGGATAATACGCTCACGGGGAACGCCAATATCGTTGGCCCAGATATCGTAAGCTTCGTCATCGGTTTCATACACGGTGACCCACAGGCGCTCTTTAGGCAGCTTAAACCACTGCTCGCCGGTCAGCAGTTCCCAGGCAAACGCAATAGCTTCTTTTTTGAAGTAGTCGCCAAAGCTGAAGTTGCCCAGCATTTCAAAAAAGGTGTGGTGACGCGCGGTATAACCGACGTTTTCAAGATCGTTGTGTTTCCCGCCGGCACGTACGCAGCGTTGTGACGTCGTTGCTCGCGTGTAGTCACGCTTTTCCTGACCCAGAAACACATCTTTGAACTGGTTCATTCCGGCGTTGGTAAACAGCAACGTCGGATCGTTGTTTGGTACCAGGGAGCTGCTTGCTACAACCTGATGTCCCTTACTATTGAAAAAGTCGAGAAACGCTTGACGGATCTCAGCAGTGCTCTTGCTCATATATATCCTGGAATCACGCTAACGAAAGGTCCTTCTTTATCAGGCGTACCGCATCGTTACGGCAGCAAGCATAAGGAACCAAAAGGGGTAAGATAAATATTCTTCGGAGGGAAGTAAAATCACATCGACTTTTAGTCATCAAAATTTCTGAAAACCTGCTGAATATCCTCGCTCAGAAAGCCTTTGGCATGCAAAAAGCGCTGCACTTTGGCTTTTTCTTTCCATTCTGTCGGCAATGGGTGACCAAATTTTTTCTCGGCGAGTTCAGCCGCACAGGCCGACCAGTCAATATCGGTTTCTTCCATGGCGAGATCGATCGCATCACGGCTGATGCCCTTTTGTGCCAGCTCCAGCCTGATACGCTGTGAACCAAATCCCTTGCGGCTTCGGCTCTGAATAAATCGTGCGGTAAAGCGCTCGTCATTTAACCAGCCGTTTTCACCACACCAGTTCAGCACCTTTTCCATTAGCTCGGGCGTAATGATTTCAGGATCTTTTTGTTTCATCCACGCGCTACGCTGAGCGGACAGCTGGAGCTTTTGTTTAAGCTCTTCGCGGCTGTGGTCACGCTGGCCCAGCAGGCGCATCGCACGATCCAGCAGGCGTGAAAATGAGATGACTTGTGGCTGAGATTGTTCAGACATACTGCGCACCTTTTACGAACGGAGGGAGAGTATGGCGGGAGACAGGAACAGAGGAAAGGCACGTGAGGCGTTAATGTAAAACAGGAGCGGAAAATCCGCTCCTGTTTCAGGCTTTAATAATCTTCGTTGGCTTCGCTCGCCGCCTTCTCAACGTCGTTGCCTGCAACGTCCGCCGCGATGTTTTGATCGCCACCGTTAAGCAGCATTTCACGCAGTTTGATATCAAGCTCGTCGGCCACCGCGGCATTTTCTTTGAGGAAGTTGCCCGCGTTTGCCTTGCCCTGACCGATCTTATCGCCTTTATAGCTGTACCATGCACCGGCTTTTTCAATCAGCTTGTGCTTCACGCCAAGATCCACCAGCTCACCGAAGGTGTTAATGCCTTCGCCGTACATGATCTGGAACTCAGCCTGTTTAAATGGTGCCGCAATTTTGTTCTTAACGACTTTAACGCGCGTTTCACTACCCACCACGTTGTCACCCTCTTTAATCGCACCGATACGGCGAATATCAAGGCGAACAGAAGCGTAGAACTTCAGCGCGTTACCACCGGTAGTGGTTTCCGGGTTACCGAACATCACACCAATCTTCATACGAATCTGGTTGATGAAGATCAGCAGCGTATTAGACTGCTTCAGGTTACCCGCCAGCTTACGCATTGCCTGGCTCATCATACGTGCCGCCAGGCCCATATGTGAGTCACCGATTTCACCTTCGATTTCGGCTTTTGGCGTCAGTGCAGCTACGGAGTCAACGATAATGACGTCAACGGCACCAGAGCGGGCCAGCGCATCACAAATTTCCAGGGCCTGCTCACCGGTATCCGGCTGTGAACACAGCAGATTGTCGATATCTACGCCCAGTTTCTTAGCATAGATGGGATCCAGTGCGTGCTCGGCATCGATAAAGGCACAGGTTTTGCCCTTACGCTGCGCGGCGGCAATAACCTGAAGTGTCAGTGTCGTTTTACCTGAGGCCTCTGGGCCGTAGATCTCAACGATACGTCCCATCGGTAAACCACCCGCACCTAATGCGATATCCAGTGACAGAGAACCCGTTGAAATGGTTTCCACATCCATTGAGCGGTCTTCACCCAAGCGCATGATGGAGCCTTTACCAAATTGCTTCTCAATCTGGCCGAGCGCGGCAGCTAAAGCCTTCTGTTTGTTTTCATCAATTGCCATTTCTACTCCTAATCATGCCGGGTAAACACGCACGCATGGTGCCTGTGCACTTTCTGTTGCGGGTAATTATACTGTATAGTCATACAGTATCAAGTTTAATTTTGCAGAAATTGACGGGATAACGTCTGGAGTGCCCAGCCAACTGACTGACGGCGCACGGCATCGCGATCGCCATCAAACTGCTGACGAAAAGCCATGACCACGCCACCCGGCGCCGCAAAGCCAAACCAGACCGTGCCTACCGGTTTGTCTTCACTGCCACCATCCGGGCCGGCAATACCGCTAACGGAAATAGCGTAATCGGCGCGCGCCCGCTGCTGTGCCCCAAGGGCCATTTCACGCACTACCGCCTCGCTGACGGCGCCGTATTGCGCCAGTGACGCCGCGCTGACACCGACCAGTTCTTGTTTGGCATCGTTACTGTAGGTGACAAAGCCCCGTTCGAACCAGGCAGAGCTTCCGCTCACGTCAGTAAACACTTTTGCTATCCAGCCGCCCGTGCAGGATTCTGCACAAGTTACGGTAGCGTTACGCTGTTTAAGCGCCTCACCTGTCTGCGCACTCAGCGCGTGCAACTGCTGGTCATTCATTTTTCGCTCCCTGTCGCCGTTGAGTGAACATGGTGCATGCTCTGCGCTTTTTCAAGCACTCAGGGGCGCTTAGTCAAAAAATTGCGCGTTACGCTCCAGTTTAGCCGTTGCGTGTCGCCACCATGAAAAGCCGGGGGAAAGCTAAGAGTACCTTGCCATCCTGACGGGCGGGATAGCCGGTAATAAGACACTGATGATAAGCAGCCAGAAACTGTTCCTGCTCAGAGACTTCCAGCGGCGCAAGGAAAGGACGCAGCCCGGTGGCCTTTAACCAGTGGATGATAGCCTGCGCATCGTCCATAACGTGATAGTACGTGGTTCGCCAGATATCAACCGCGCAGCCTGCCTTTGTCAGCACGTCATAATAGTGTTCAGTTGAGGGTAATTTTTTGCGTTCCGCCGCCTGCGCGCTGATCTTGTCTCGCCAGGGGCCGGATGCCGCGACCTCACGCATTAACTGATGCGAAGGTTCTTCCAGGTTATCGGGCATTTGAACCGCCAGCGCACCGGCAGGCGCCAGTTGACTGACTAGACGTGGTAACAGGGTGGGATGATCGCCAAGCCATTGCAGCGACGCGTTGGCATAAATCACCTGCTGCGGGATGTCGGTTGTCCAGTTGCCGATATCCGCCTGAATAAACTGGCACTGAGGCAAACGTTCCCGCGCCTGCGCGAGCATGGCGGCAGAACTGTCAAGCCCGATCACCTGCGCCTGCGGCCAGGCATCGTAAAGCAGTTCGGTGCTGTTCCCGGGGCCACAGCCCAGATCGGTAACGAACCGGACATCTTCAACCTCAATTCGTGCCAGTAATTCATGCGCAGGCCGCGTTCTTTCTGCCTCAAATTTACGATACAGCGCGGGATCCCAGTCTTGCATATTGCGTCTCCTCTCAGGGGTTAAAGATTCACAGAAGATGAGACGTATAAATAAACATAAAGTGCCCGACCAACAGCAAAATATGTCAGCGGCACGCAAACGGGCAGGAGGTCTTTATAAGGGAAAAGCCCGGTCGGGCTGACAGGAATAAGATCGGGCGCAGCGAGCAGGCGCCCGGCAGAATCAGTTCTTTTTCACAAACTCAGATTTGAGCTTCATCGGACCAAATCCGTCGATCTTGCAATCAATATTGTGATCGCCTTCAACCAGCCGGATGCTCTTAACCCGGGTGCCTATTTTCAGCACAGACGAACTGCCTTTGACCTTCAGATCTTTAACGACCGTGACGCTGTCGCCATCGGCGAGTAAATTGCCGTTTGCATCACGAACGATCAAATCCTGACCGCTGTCATCCCCTTCAGCCTGAGTCCAGATATGACCACAGGACGGACAGTTAAGATTTTCAGCATCTTGCCAGGTGTAATCGGCATGGCAAACAGGGCAAGCAGGTAAAGACATAACGGCTCCAGAAAATGAGGACGGCACAGAATAAAGGGCCGTCATCATATATCCTTACAGTTGCTAGGGGTAGTTTTAAAACAGCGATCCCTGGCGCGCCTTGCTGACCGCCTCTCCCAGTTGCCACACGGTCATCGCGTAATGCGTGCTGTTGTTGTAGCGGGTAATGGCATAGAAGTTAGGCAAGCCGTACCAGTACTGGTAGCTGGTGCCGAGATCCAGACGGAGCAGGCTGACCTCGTCATGGCCATCCAGCGAACCTTGTGGAGAAAGCCCCGATGCTGCCAGCGTGCTGACGTTGTAACGGGTTTTGAAACCGTTTTCGAGCATGGGTGCCTGACCACTGGCTGGCACGGCAACATTTTCACCCGGACGCCAGCCGTTCTGCTGGAAATAGTGTGCGACACTGCCTATCGCATCGACGGGATCCCACAAATTGATATGGCCGTCACCGTTAAAATCTACCGCATAAGCTTTGTAGGACGATGGCATGAACTGACCGTAGCCCATCGCGCCCGCAAAGGAGCCTTTAAGATCGAGCGGATCGTCCTTCTCATCACGCGCCATGAGCAGGAAGGTCTCCAGCTCACCGCTAAAGTAAGCAGCACGGCGCGGGTAATCAAATGAGAGCGTTGCCAGCGCGTCCAGAATGCGGGTTTTCCCCATGATGCGGCCCCAGCGCGTTTCCACGCCGATAATGCCAACAATAATCTCAGGCGGAACGCCGTAGACCTGCTGCGCACGCTGCAGTGCATCCTGATATTGATTCCAGAACGCGACGCCATTTTGCACGTTATCCGGTGTGATAAATTTATTGCGATAGCGAATCCATGCGCCGTTAGGCCCACTCGGCGGTGTATAGGACGGTGCCTGACGATCCATTAAACGCAGGACGTAGTCCAGCCGCTTAGCCTGGCCAATAATGGCGTGCAGTTGCTCACGGTCGAAGCCGTGTTTCGCCACCATTTTGTCGATGAACTGTTCCGCAACAGGATTGCTGGCGAAGTCACCAAACATCGGCTGAACAGCATGAGACGGCTCCAGCAAAAAGCCACCTTTAGGCGCAACCCGTTCGGCGGGCGGCTGCGAAGAGTGTGGCTTACTGCTACAGGCAGCAAGCAGGGCAAAAAGCGGAAGGTAAGCAAGCTTAAAACGCATCAGATATCCATATAACAGGCCAGACCAGGGATTTTAATGTTAATCGTTCAACGCGGATACATACAAACGAGATCGTAAAAAAAACACTTTTTTTAACAATCAAACCGGCTGTTTTGTGAAATGCCTCTACTGCTTTCTCTCTCATCAAAAAAATCATTCAGTTGGCGACCCGGCTTTGCTAACTTCATTACCCGCTGCGGTAAGCCGGATGATGCAGGAGCCGTAAAATGGTACTATTTCCGCGCGGCATATGCAGCATGATGGTCGCTGCCTATCACCCTTGTTTAACCCAGCGAAAACCGTGACGGGAAAAGGAAGAGTCAACCTTGAGTAAGAATGAGATGAACAAAACAGCGCACATGGACTTGAGTACTCACACGCCAATGATGCAGCAATATTTACGCCTCAAGGCTGAGCATCCGGATATCCTGCTGTTTTATCGCATGGGCGATTTCTACGAGCTGTTTTATGACGATGCCAAACGTGCCTCTCAGCTGTTAGACATTTCCTTAACCAAACGCGGTGCCTCGGCAGGCGAGCCGATTCCCATGGCCGGTGTGCCCCATCACGCCGTCGAAAACTATTTAGCCCGGCTGGTGCAACTCGGTGAATCAGTCGCCATCTGTGAGCAAATTGGCGACCCTGCGCTGAGTAAAGGCCCGGTGGAACGCAAAGTCGTGCGTATAGTTACCCCGGGCACCATCAGCGATGAAGCCCTGTTACAGGAACGGCAGGATAACCTGCTGGCGGCAATTGTTCAGGGGGCGCGCGGCTATGGTTATGCCACGCTGGATATCAGCTCAGGCCGTTTTCGCCTGAGTGAACCTGCCGATCAGGAAACGATGGCGGCAGAGCTGCAGCGAACGAATCCTGCCGAGCTACTTTATCCGGAAGATTTTGCTGCGATGGCGCTTATCGATCAGCGTCGCGGTTTACGTCGCCGTCCGCTTTGGGAGTTTGAAATCGACACGGCGCGTCAGCAGCTCAACATGCAGTTTGGCACACGAGACTTAAACGGTTTTGGTGTTGAGCAGGCGCACCTGGGTCTGCGCGCCGCCGGCTGTCTGCTGCAGTATGTGAAAGATACCCAACGAACCAGCCTGCCCCATATCCGCTCTCTTAGCATGGAGCGTCAGCAGGACAGCATCATTATGGATGCGGCCACGCGCCGTAACCTTGAAATTACGCAAAATCTTGCGGGCGGAACAGAGAACACGCTGGCCGCCGTGCTGGATAAAACCGTCACGCCAATGGGAAGCCGGATGCTAAAGCGCTGGCTGCATATGCCGCTGCGTGACAGTAGTATCATCGCGAAACGACAGGCATCAATTGCCGAGCTGCAACCGCTCAGCGATGCGCTGCAACCCGTTCTGCGCCAGGTCGGTGATTTAGAGCGTATTCTGGCCCGACTGGCGCTGCGTACGGCGCGCCCGCGTGATCTGGCGCGCATGCGCCATGCCTTTCAGCAGTTGCCGGAACTCAACGATCTGCTGGCAAACGCCGAATCCGCCCAGTTGAAAACGCTGCGTGCACAGATGGGCGAGTTTAGCGAACTGCGCACTCTGCTTGAGCAGGCCGTTGTCGAATCCCCCCCGGTATTAATCAGGGATGGTGGCGTTATTGCGCCCGGTTATAACGCCGAGCTTGATGAGTGGCGAGCGCTGGCCGATGGCGCAACAGATTATCTGGATCGACTGGAAGTTCGCGAACGCGAAAAGCTCGGTCTGGACAGCCTGAAAGTGGGCTTTAACGGCGTTCACGGCTACTACATTCAGGTCAGCCGTGGCCAGAGCCATCAGGTGCCTATCCACTATGTTCGCCGTCAGACGTTGAAGAACGCAGAGCGCTACATCATTCCAGAGCTGAAAGAGTACGAAGATAAAGTCCTTACCTCTAAGGGCAAAGCGCTGGCGCTGGAGAAAAGCCTGTATGAAGGCCTGTTTGACCAGCTGTTGCCGCATCTTGAAGCGCTGCAGCTCAGTGCGGCGGCGCTGGCCGAACTGGATGTCCTGAGTAACCTCGCGGAACGTGCCTGGACACTTAACTACTGCCGTCCCACGCTGCACGACAAGCCCGGGATTAAAATTACCGCGGGCCGCCATCCGGTAGTGGAGCAGGTCCTGAAAGAACCTTTTATCGCGAACCCGCTCTCTCTGGCCCCACAACGCCGCATGTTGATCATCACCGGTCCGAATATGGGCGGTAAAAGTACCTACATGCGCCAGGCGGCGTTAATCGCCCTGATGGCCTGGATTGGCAGCTTCGTTCCTGCCGAAGAGGTGGTCATTGGTCCACTGGATCGTATCTTCACCCGTGTGGGCGCGGCAGATGATCTGGCCTCCGGGCGTTCGACCTTTATGGTTGAAATGACCGAGACGGCCAATATTCTGCACAACGCGACAGAAAACAGCCTGGTCCTGATGGATGAAATCGGCCGCGGCACCTCGACGTATGACGGTTTATCGCTGGCCTGGGCCTGTGCGGAAAATCTGGCTAACCGTATTAAAGCGATGACCCTGTTTGCGACGCACTACTTTGAACTGACGACCCTGCCTGAAAAACTGGAAGGCGTGGTTAACGTTCACCTGGACGCAGTTGAACACGGCGATACGATTGCGTTCATGCATAGCGTGCAAGACGGGGCTGCCAGTAAAAGCTACGGACTGGCCGTAGCTGCGCTCGCGGGCGTGCCCAAAGAGGTCATTAAACGGGCGCGCAATAAGCTGAAAGAGCTCGAAACGGTTTCCAGTCAGTCCGCGACGTCAAACATTGACGGCTCGCAGTTGCCGCTGTTGGTGGAAGAAACCTCCCCTGCCGTGGAAGCACTTGAGGCACTGGATCCCGATACGCTGACACCGCGACAGGCGCTGGACTGGATCTATCGACTTAAATCGCTGGTCTGATCACTGCCGCCCTTGACTGGGCGGCAACTGACTGCGCGTCAACCTTCTCTTGCGCCCGCGTTTCCCATTCTGCTGGCGCATTTTTCTGTTACTGCTTTACGCTATGACCAGCCGTTAAAGCGGTGTCATACTGCTGTCGTGTGCCTGTCGTGCTGCGATCGTGTTCCTGACGACGCTAACCGGGGATGCTGCTTACCGATTGTTTACTCTTTCGGAGACTGCACTATGCGTAACCTGAATAAAGTCAGAGAATATCGTCTTGCCCGCGCCTGGTCACAGGAGCAACTGGCCGAAATGGCCGGACTCAGCACCCGAACCGTACAACGCATTGAAAACGGTGATCCACCCAGTCTGGAAACGTTGAGTGCGCTGGCGGCCGTCTTTGCGTGTAAAATCACCGACCTGACCAGCGAGGCATCAGCGGAGAACGGCGAAGCGTTGGACAGCTACATTTCAGATGCCCGACTGCAGCTTGCTGCCGAGAGTCGGTTTTACCGTTCTCTGTTTAGCGCCGTGGTAATGTGCACACTGCTGTTCGTCCTCAACCACTTTACCTCGCCGAATGAGCGCTGGTCACTTTGGGTCGCTGCTATTTGGGGAGCCTTACTCGTGGTCAGAGCATTACGCCTGTTTATTTTCAAGGAAGCGATCCGCCGTTGGCAGCAAAGACGGCTGCAAAAGTTATTGCGCAGGCAGGGGTAACTTAGCGGGTTGCGCCTTCCTGTTATCCTCACACTTCAGGAACAGCTTATGCACTGGTACAGTCAGGACGCGTTTGCAATTCGTCTCGAATGGGGCATCGCCGCACTGGATCATCTTGCCGGCAATGTGGATGCCATTGTGATAGTGGATGTGATGTCCTTTTCCACCTGCGTCAGTCTTGCCGTGGAGAACGGGGCACGCGTGTATCCCTATCCCTGGAAAGATCAGACTGTCGTCCATTATGCGCAGTCCGTCGGTGCTGTCGCGGCGAACAGCGACAGGCGATTCGGTGGCGAAGGCTACAGCCTGTCGCCCCGAACGTTGCTCAGCGTTCGCCCTGGTGAAAGGTTGGTACTGCCCTCCCCTAATGGCTCCGCGACCTGCTTCCGGGCACGAGAGTGGGGCGTGCCCGTGCTGACAGGCTGTCTGAGAAACCTCACTGCCACCGCCGAGGCCTGCCGCCCCTTTAAACGTCTTTTGATTGTCCCCTGCGGCGAACGTTGGCCGGACGGGAGCCTTCGCCCCTGTATTGAGGACTATGTGGTTGCCGGGGGGATCATTGCCGCACTTGAGCGAAACTCGCTGTCACCGGAAGCACAGACCGCTGTCGCAGCCTGGCACGCTCATCAGTTGCAGGATTTCACGGCGCTGTTTCACTGTTCGTCAGCAACAGAACTGATACAGCGCGGTTTTCCGGAGGATGTAACACTGTGCCTGACAAAAGATGTGGCCCGTCGGCCCTGTTTTTTGTCAGACGAGTATTTTGCCCTGCGGGCAGAGGCATAACACGCAGATAAAAAAAAGCGATGGGGTTAACCATCGCTTTCTGTTGATGTGCTCTGTGACGGCTTATTCGCGGAACAGTGCTTCAATGCTGAGGCCCTGACCCTGCAGGATTTCACGCAGACGGCGCAAACCTTCAACCTGAATCTGGCGAACACGCTCGCGGGTTAAACCGATTTCACGGCCAACATCTTCGAGCGTTGCCGCTTCATAGCCCAACAGGCCGAAACGACGAGCCAACACTTCGCGCTGCTTAGCGTTCAGTTCGAACAACCATTTAACGATACTTTGTTTCATATCGTCATCTTGCGTAGTGTCTTCTGGGCCGTTGTCTTTTTCATCGGCCAGAATATCCAGCAGCGCTTTCTCAGAATCCCCTCCCAGTGGAGTATCAACTGAGGTAATGCGTTCGTTGAGACGCAACATACGACTAACGTCATCAACCGGCTTATCCAGTTGTTCTGCAATTTCTTCCGCACTCGGCTCATGGTCAAGCTTGTGAGAAAGTTCACGCGCAGTACGCAGATAAACGTTCAATTCTTTAACAATATGGATTGGCAAACGAATTGTACGGGTCTGGTTCATGATTGCCCGTTCAATGGTCTGACGAATCCACCAGGTGGCATACGTTGAGAAGCGGAATCCACGTTCTGGATCAAACTTTTCAACGGCGCGGATCAGGCCGAGGTTACCTTCTTCAATCAGGTCCAGCAGAGCCAGACCGCGATTGCTGTAACGTCGGGCAATCTTTACCACCAGGCGTAAGTTACTTTCGATCATGCGGCGACGAGAAGGAATATCACCTCGTAATGCGCGGCGAGCAAAAAGAACTTCTTCCTCTGCCGTCAGCAATGGAGAATAGCCAATCTCCCCAAGATAGAGTTGAGTAGCATCAAGTACACGTTGCGTCGCACCCTGCGCCAGCAACTCCTCTTCTGCTACATCATTGTCGCCAGATTCATTTTCAACGAGTGCCTTCTCATCAAAAATCTCTGCTCCATTCTCTTCGAATTCCGCGTTCTCATGTAACTCGTTTACTTTCAGCGTATTCTGGCTCATAAGTGGCTCCTACCCGTGATTCCAGGGCAGATTCCTGAGGACTCTGCCGGATTATCGCTGCGGCAAATAACGCAACGGGTTTACGGATTTCCCCTTGTAACGAATTTCAAAGTGTAATCTAACTGAACTGGTTCCGGTGCTACCCATGGTAGCGATCTTTTGCCCAGCCTTAACTTCCTGTTGTTCCCGGACCAGCATTGTATCGTTATGGGCGTAGGCACTCAGGTAATCATCATTGTGTTTAATGATGATTAAATTACCGTAACCACGAAGCGCATTGCCTGCGTAAACCACCCTTCCTGAAGCAGTGGCTACAATTGGCTGTCCGCGCGAACCTGCGATATCGATGCCTTTATTGCCACCCTCGGCGGCAGAGAAGTTATCGATGATCTTACCTTCAGTTGGCCAACGCCAGCTTCCCACAGGGGTTGAACTGTTAGTTGTACTGCTAACCGTAGGCGGTGCGGTAACGGCTGGAGCTGTTGTCGTTGCAACATTTGCTCCCTTCGAAGGCAACAATTTGCTGCCACTCGATTCACCCGAATCATCAGAATACGTAATAACAGGCTGCTGTGCAACAGGGGCCTGTTTTATTTGTGGTGCACTCACAACGCCGCTTTGCGTTGCATCTGCAGCGGTGATGGCGTTGCCACCGGTAATGGGCTGACCCGAGCCGTTGTCAACCTGTAGCGTCTGTCCCACATTCAGGCTGTAAGGGGCCTGAACATTGTTGCGCTGCGCTAAATCGCGGAAGTCATTGCCCGTAATCCAGGCGATATAGAACAAGGTATCCCCACGTTTTACGGTGTAGGTCTGGCCAGAATAGCTACCTTTAGGAATATTCTGATAACTTCTGTTGTACACAATCCGGCCATTTTCAGTTTGCACATTATTATTATTGGCACTAATGATTCCCGAATTGTTCTGCGGTAAAGGTGTACTACGGCTTAACATTCCGCCCTGCGGTGGCACAGAGGGCACGCCGCCGGTGGCTGGCGCAGTACCAGAGCCAGCCATATTACTGTTGTCATTAACGCTGTTGCTGTCGCCGATATTGCTTATAGGCGCCTGAGTATTATCGCCTGAACTACAGCCTGCCAGCCAAAAACTCACCAGTGAAAGCGCCGCCAGACGGCGTAACTGAAAAATTGTGCTTCCCGTGCTCATTAATCCCCCGTGGTGGCAACCTTTAAAAAACTGACTTACTCGTCTCACCAGCACAATACACTGTGCGGCACGTTAAACGCTGGATTTTCGTTGAATGAACTGGATAGTAGCAATATCAACTACCTGATTCCATGAAACAGTTATGAAGAAATGCTAACAAGGCAGTCAGGCCAGATCGCCCTGAACTAAGGGAACGAAACGGACCGGCTCAATGGTTTCTTCTGTAATCTCATTGCCGCGGCGGCGCAGACGCTTTAACACCTGCTGCTCCTCACCTACGGGCAGCACCATAATGCCGCCTTCCGCCAGTTGCGCTATCAGCGCAATCGGAATTTCAGGCGGTGCCGCGGTAACGATAATGGCATCAAAAGGGCCACGAGACGGCCAACCCTGCCAGCCATCGCCGTGTCGGGTTGAAACATTGTGTAAATCAAGCTGTTTCAGGCGCCGTTTGGCCTGCCACTGCAGGCCTTTAATGCGCTCGACCGAGTAAACGTGTTCAACCAGGTGGGCGAGGATGGCGGTCTGGTAGCCGGAACCGGTGCCAATCTCCAGCACGCGCGCGTGCTCTGTCAGCGCCAGCAACGCGGTCATGCGTGCCACCATATAGGGCTGCGAGATGGTTTGACCGGACCCGATGGGCAGCGCCATGTTGTCCCAGGCTTTGTGCTCGAAGGCTTCATCAATAAAGCGTTCGCGCGGGACATCGGCAATGGCTTTTAACAGGTGCTCATCTTTAATGCCCTGTTGACGCAGCTGTGACAGCAATGTCTCAATACGCCGACTTACCATGCCAGGTGTACCTCAGCGTTGGCCAGCCAGGTGCTGAGAACAGCCTGCGCATTATGCGCAGTCAGATCGACGTGCAATGCAGTCACTGACACATAACCCTCATCCACGGCGGCAAAGTCAGTCTCAGGGCCCGCATCCAGTTTTTCACCGGGCGGTCCAATCCAGTACAGCGGATTACCACGAGGGTCGGTTTGCGCAATCACCCGATCGGCCGGATGACGGCTACCGCAGCGCGTGACGCGAATGCCCTTTATTTCAGCCAGAGGCAAATCGGGCACGTTGATATTTAAGATGCGTCCGGTGCGCAGCGGTTGTTGCGTCAGCGCTTTAAGAATGGCACAGGTCACTGCCGCGGCAGTGTCATAGTGCAGCTGGCCATTTAGCGATACCGCCACGGCGGGCAATCCCAGATGGCGGCCCTCCATTGCGGCCGCTACCGTGCCGGAATAGATCACATCATCCCCCAAATTGGGGCCGGCATTAATGCCTGACACCACGATGTCTGGCCGGGGCTGCATAAGCGCATTCACGCCCAAATAAACGCAATCGGTGGGCGTACCCATTTGCACGGCAATATCCCCATTGTCATGGGTAAAGGTGCGCAACGGGGTTTCCAGCGTCAATGAGTTAGAGGCACCACTGCGATTACGATCCGGTGCCACAACCTGCACCTCGGCAAATTGACGCAAAGCCTTTGCCAGCGTCTGAATACCAGGCGCGTGGATGCCATCATCGTTGCTGAGCAATATCCGCATTTAATTCTGACCTTTTCTGTTCAACCGGGCCGCCGTTATATGGACCTGTTTTGAGGCATGGCAACAAGTTAAGAGTGGACAGCGACTTTTGCATTCTAGCGGTGAGCGAGAGGAAGTGGTAGGCGAAAATCAAACGAACGGGCAGGAAAAGAGCAAGGTCGCTACGATGTTAAAGCATCTCGAACAGTGAAATACGCACACTGCCATGCCAACGGGCCGCCTACGCGGCTCGTTGGCAGCCTGACGACGAGGCCGGTTCTGATACACAGGCGACGTCGTGGCTTATTCGTCAGGCATATCAAGTAACCCGGTGCTGTTGAGCAACTCCCGGACAACGCTGGTGGCAAAGCTGCCTGCGGGCAGCCAGAATTGCATCTCCAGCGTGGCCTCATCCTGCCAGCGCCAGCGCAGGTCGCGCGGAACCACTAGCATCGCCCGGCGCCCGGCATCCACGCGCTCACGCTCAAGCAGAACGCGCAGCTCACCGGCATCGGCCAGGCACTGCTGTTCAAAAGCCAGCGCATCCGCCTGAGGGCCGGGCTCGCCCTGCCCCGGCAACGGTGCCGTAATGCGAAGCGCATGCTGATTAACACGCGTCTGCAGCTCGGCCAGCTCTTCCGGCTGGGCAACGAACCAGCTGCCGCGACCGGTAAGCTGCAGTGCATCCCCGTTCATAACCTGGGTTAATCCGCCCTGCTGCGCTAAACGCATGCTGGTCACCTGATTGAACAGCGCACTGCGCGCCGCCGAGAGCATCAGTCCGCGCTTGCTGCGATCGCGTATCTGAATCTCGTTCCGCGCTAACTTTGCCGCCGTCACCAGGTTATTGCCGTTGCGGCCAAAGCGTTGTTCGCCAAAATAGTTGGGCACGCCGTTATCACGGATGCTAACCAGCCGCGCCTCTGTTTCCTCACGATGGCTGACCTGCCGGATCACCAGCCGGAATGCATTTCCCGCCAGGGCACCGATGCGCAGCTTGCGCTTATGGCGCACCACCTCAAGTATGTCAACGCCGTCCAGCGCAAACCCCGCCAGAACGGGCATGGAATTGCCGGGGACGCGAAAGCAAAGCGTCTGTTCCGTGACCGCGTGGCGATCTTTCATGCCCGCATAGCTCAGGTCGCGTACGCTGACCTTCATAAACTTCGCCAGGGCTTCGGCAACAAAACGGGTATTGGCGCCGCTTTTGCGAATGCGCACCAGCACGTGCTCACCCTCGCCATCCGGCTGATAACCCAAATCTTCCACGACCACGAAATCTTCCGGTGTCGCTTTAATCACGCCTGTCGCCTTTGGCGTACCCTGCAGGTAGTGCAGCGTCATGCCGGTTCCACTTTCAACAGTAAGGCCACCGCTTCACACGCAATACCTTCACCCCGACCGGTAAAACCGAGTTTCTCGGTGGTGGTGGCTTTAACGTTAACCTGGTCCATGTGGCAGCCCAGATCTTCGGCAATATTAATGCGCATTTGCGGCACGTGCGGCAGCATTTTAGGTGCCTGGGCAATCAGCGTGACATCGACGTTGCCAATGCAGTAGCCTTTGGCCTCAATGCGACGCCATGCTTCACGCAACAGCCCGCGGCTGTCCGCGCCTTTGAACGCCGGATCGGTGTCCGGGAACAGCTTGCCAATATCGCCCATGGCCACCGCGCCCAACAGCGCATCGGTGAGCGCATGCAGCGCCACATCACCATCGGAATGGGCAATAAAGCCATACTCAAATGGGATTCGCACACCGCCAATCACCAGCGGACCTTCTCCACCGAAGGCGTGAACGTCAAAACCGTGACCGATACGCATTATGTGCTCTCCTTTGACTGAATCTGACTGAGATAAAAAGCCGCCAGGGCTAAGTCTTCCGGGCGGGTAACTTTGATGTTGTCGCTACGGCCTGTTACCAGCTCAGGATGATAACCGCAGTACTCCAGCGCCGAGGCTTCGTCGGTAATGGTCGCCCCTTCGTTCAAGGCTCGCATCAGGCTGGCCGTCAGTAAGGCCCGGGGGAAAAATTGCGGGGTTAAAGCGTGCCACAGGTTGTCGCGATCGACAGTGTGCGCAATCGCCGCCTGACCAGGCTCGCCGCGTTTCATGGTGTCACACACGGGCGCCGCCAGAATGCCGCCCGTTTTGCTGGTTTCCCGCAACTGCAGCAGACGATCCAGGTCGTCAGGATGCAGGCAAGGCCGTGCCGCATCGTGAACCAGCACCCAGCTGGCACCCTGAGCTGCCTGCAGGCCAGCCAGAACCGACTCCGCGCGCGTATCGCCCCCGGTGACGCAAATCACGCGCGGATCGTCTGCCAGAGGCAAAGCAGCAAAGTGCCGATCGTCTGGGCTTAACGCGACGATAACCTGCGAGACAGCTGGATGGGAAAACAGACGGGCAATGCTGTGTTCCAGAAGGGTGTGCTGACCAATCGTCAGATACTGTTTAGGGCAGGTTGCCTGCATGCGGCTGCCGATACCGGCAGCGGGCACAACGGCAATCACATCCGCAGAGTGGGACCGATTGTTCATGTTTTATCGTTGTTGGTTTTGCGCGGCTTGTTGCGCGTTGCGTTTGTTCTGGTCAGGGACCAGACGATAGAAGGTTTCACCAGGCTTAATCATGCCTAATTCGCTGCGTGCGCGTTCCTCAATCGCTTCAGAGCCGCCATTGAGATCGTCAATTTCAGCAAAGAGTTGATCGTTGCGCATTTTCAATTTGGCGTTATTCGCCTTTTGTACCGCAACGTCATCGTTGACGCGCGTAAAGTCATGGATGCCATTCTTACCCAGCCACAATGAATATTGCAGCCAACCCAACAGCACCAACAGCAGTAACGTCAGTTTTCCCATCCCGCCCCCTAAAAACGGCCCAATCATCCCATAACTTTACCCAGGACTCCACACTGGCAGTAAAAATGGCGTGCAATGCCGTTTATGCAGACAAAAAAGGGAGGAAAAGATCGGACGCAAAGCAGGAAAACTTTTGTAACCTGCTGCTGCGTTTAGACATCAGTGTCCTTACCAGCGGGACAGAAACAGGAACAGTAACCAGAACTGACAGGCCACCGCAGCAACGCAGATCAGAACGGTCCAGAGCAGTTGCCCACGGAGCCAGGTATTCAATACCATTCCTGTGAGAACGGAAACGGGAAACAGGGCCAGGAAAAAGGGCCACGTGTAGAGGAAGAAAAACAGCGTGCTGGAGCCGTACAACAGGAAAGGTATGGCAAGCGCGCACCAGTAACAGATAAAGCCAATGACGCCTCCAGGAAGGACGGAACGAGGCTCATCCGGTGTACGGTGGTCTTTGCGTGCCAGCATGGGAGTAATGTTCTGCATAAATATCCTGTCAACGCGAAGGCGGCAAAACGAAAGGCGCTTTGCCGCTGTCTGTTCAGGAACTGATAATATCGCGCTGACGCAGCAGATCTAACAATTGGGCCGTCAGTTTTGTAACCAATTGTTCCCCGTTAAGCCAGATTTCTGGCTGGTCCGGCGCTTCATAAACGCTGTCTATTCCAGTGAAATTCTGTAACTCGCCTGCACGGGCTTTTTTGTACAACCCTTTAGGATCGCGCGCTTCACACACTGCCAGCGGCGTATCGACAAAAACCTCGATAAACCGGTCGCTGTCCAGCAGATCGCGCACCATCTGGCGCTCGGCACGGTGCGGTGAGATAAAGGCGGTAAGGACGACCAAACCGGCATCCACCATCAGTTTGGCCACCTCGCCTACACGGCGGATATTCTCTTTACGATGTTCATCGCTAAAGCCCAGATCGCGACACAACCCGTGACGGACATTATCGCCGTCCAGCAGATAGGTGCTGACACCGATACGGTGTAGCGCCTGCTCCAGCGCCCCCGCAACGGTGGATTTACCGGACCCCGAAAGGCCGGTAAACCACAGTACCACGCCCTGATGGCCATGTTGCTGTTCGCGTGCCTGCTGCGTAACCGGATGGTCATGCCATACTACGTTTTCATCGTGTTGGGCCATTACTGACCGCCCAGCAGATCGCGCGCATTCCAGTGCGGGAAGTGGCGACGGACCAGTGCATTAAGCTCGAGTTCGAACGCGCTGAACTCGCCGTTGTGCTGCGGCCGATCGTTCAGTGGTTCATGAATCAGCCCCGCGCCTACGGTGACGTTACTCAGACGGTCAATAATGATCATGCCGCCGGTTACGGGATTTTGCTGATAGCTGTCAAGCACCAGCGGCTCATCAAACGTAAACTCAGCAAGGCCAATCCCGTTCAGCGGCAGATTGTCCACCTGCCGTTTCTCCAGTGAATTAATCTCAACCTGGTGAATGACCTTTTCCACTCGCCCAC
The DNA here is from genome assembly GCF_029967885.1 of Pantoea sp. V106_11. Lineage (NCBI taxonomy): Bacteria > Pseudomonadati > Pseudomonadota > Gammaproteobacteria > Enterobacterales > Erwiniaceae > Pantoea > Pantoea sp. V106_11. Next base: position 306,500 of record NZ_JASCAK010000029.1, on the reverse strand, counting down.
GGGCTTTCTTACCGGCGATTTTTACATCGTAGCTCTGTCCGGCCTGAAGCGGCTGCTCAGCCATCCACACCACATCGACGGTGGCGGACTGAACGGCGCGCAGCTCGGCGCTGGCGTCCACTAACAGATCGCCACGGCTGATATCGATTTCGTCGTTCAGGACCAGCGTAATGGCCTCGCCCGCTCCCGCTTCCTGCAGATCGCCGTCAAAGGTCACAATGCGGGCAATGGTGGACTCCACGCCTGAAGGCAGGACTTTAACGCGCTGTCCCACTTTCACCACGCCAGAGGCCAGCGTACCGGCATAACCGCGGAAGTCGAGATTGGGACGATTAACATACTGCACCGGGAAACGCATCGGCTGGTGATCCACCACCGCGTTTAACTCCACGGTTTCCAGAACGTCGAGTAACGTCGGGCCGCTGTACCACGGCATGCTCTGGCTCTGTGAGGCGACGTTTTCGCCTTCCAGCGCCGACATCGGCACAAAGCGAATATCCAGGTCTTCAGGCAACTGGCCGGCAAAATCGAGGTAATCCTGCTTGATCTGCTCAAACACAGACTGCTGGTAATCCACCAGATCCATTTTGTTTATCGCCACAACCAGATGCTTGATGCCCAGCAGCGTCGAAATAAAGCTGTGGCGACGCGTCTGATCCAGTACGCCTTTGCGGGCGTCGATCAGCAGGATCGCCAGGTCACAGGTTGATGCGCCCGTTGCCATATTGCGGGTGTACTGCTCATGGCCTGGCGTGTCGGCGATGATGAACTTACGTTTTTCGGTGGAGAAATAGCGATAGGCGACATCAATTGTGATCCCCTGCTCGCGCTCGGCCTGTAAGCCATCGACCAGCAGCGCCAGATCCAGTTTCTCGCCCTGGGTGCCGTGACGTTTGCTGTCGCTTTGTAATGAAGACAGCTGATCTTCATAGATCTGACGCGTGTCATGCAGCAAGCGGCCAATCAGCGTACTTTTGCCGTCATCGACGCTGCCGCAGGTCAGAAAACGCAGCAGGCTTTTATGTTGTTGTGCGGTCAGCCAGGCTTCAACGCCGCCCTGTTCGGCAATCTGTTGTGCAATTACGGTATTCATCTGGCGTCTCCTTAGAAATAACCCTGACGTTTTTTCAGTTCCATCGAACCGGACTGATCGCGGTCAATCACACGGCCCTGACGCTCGCTGGTGGTGGAAACCAGCATCTCTTCAATAATCTCAGGCAAGGTTTGCGCTTCAGATTCTACCGCACCGGTCAACGGCCAGCACCCAAGGGTACGGAAACGAACCATGCGCTGTTTGATCACTTCACCTGGCTGGAGGTTAATTCGATCGTCATCGATCATCATCAACATGCCATCACGTTCCAGTACGGGACGCGGCGCGGCCAGATAAAGCGGCACGATCTCAATGTTTTCCAGGAAGATGTATTGCCAGATATCCAGCTCGGTCCAGTTAGACAGCGGGAAAACACGGATGCTCTCACCTTTGTTAATCTGGCCGTTGTAGTTGTGCCACAGTTCCGGGCGCTGATTTTTTGGGTCCCAGCGGTGAAAACGGTCACGGAACGAGTAAATACGCTCTTTGGCACGTGACTTCTCTTCATCCCGACGGGCGCCGCCGAAGGCCGCATCAAAGCCGTACTTGTTCAGCGCCTGCTTCAGGCCTTCGGTTTTCATAATGTCGGTGTGCTTGGCACTGCCGTGCACAAAGGGGTTGATCCCCATCGCCACCCCTTCGGGATTGCGATGTACCAACAGCTCCGCGCCCATCGCTTTAACGGTGCGGTCGCGGAATTCATACATCTCGCGAAATTTCCAGCCAGTGTCCACGTGCAGCAACGGAAACGGCAACGTGCCTGGGTAGAAGGCCTTACGCGCCAGATGCAGCATGACAGAGGAATCCTTGCCGATGGAATACATCATGACCGGATTGCCGAATTCGGCTGCCACTTCGCGGATAATATGGATGCTCTCCGCCTCCAGTTGGCGCAGATGAGTGAGTCGTTTTTGGTCCATCGTTTTTCCTCTCAAGCCAGATTGACAACGGCGGACTCGCGAGCCCCCTGCTGTGCCGAATGCTGAAACCAGGCCAGTTGCCCGTGTAAATTAACCACTTCCCCAATCACCAGCAGGGCCGGGGAAGGCGCTGACGCTGCCAGCGTCTCCAGATGTTCGAGTGTGCCGGTCAATACCTGTTGATCCGACCGGGTACCGCGCCCAATCACCGCAACCGGTGTTGAGGCGGCGCGCCCATGAAGAATAAGCTGCTGGCTGATGTGAGCCGCCTTGACAGCGCCCATGTAAATCGCCAGCGTCTGACGGGCACGCGCGAGGGATGGCCAGTCAATATCATCGCCATCCGGACGGCAGTGTCCGGTGATAAACAGCACGCTTTGTGCGTAATCACGGTGCGTCAGCGGAATGCCAGCATAAGCGGTAGCCCCTGCGGCGGCCGTTACGCCAGGCACGACCTGGAATGGAATGCCCGCTTGCTGCGCCGCCTGTAACTCTTCGCCGCCGCGGCCAAAAATAAAGGGATCGCCGCCTTTAAGGCGCACCACACGTTTGCCTTTCTGCGCCAGCTGCACCATCAACTGGTTAATTTCGTCCTGCGGCAGGAGATGGGCGCTGGCACGCTTGCCTACGCAGATACGATCGGCATCGCGCCGGACCAGATCGAGCACCTCATCGCTGACGAGATGATCGTAGAGCACCACGTCCGCCAGCTGCATCACCTGCAGTCCGCGCAGGGTTAACAGGCCGCTGTCGCCAGGCCCCGCGCCAACCAGAATAATTTCGCCCTGTCGGGGCGGCTGATCGCCCAGTTCGCTATCCAGCGTCTGTTTAGCGGCCGTAACGTCGCCCGTCGCCATCTGACTGGCAAAACGGCCATTAAATATTCTTTCCCAGTAACGACGGCGATCGGACATACGGCTGAAGCGAGCTTTGACTTTGTCACGCCACTGACCCGCCAGCTCGGCCATTTGGCCCAAATGGGATGGCAGCAGCGTTTCGAGTTTCTCGCGCAGCATGCGGGCCAGCACCGGCGCGGTGCCACTGGAGGAGATCGCCACGACCAGTGGCGAGCGATCAACAATAGAGGGGAAAATAAAGCTGCATTTAGGCTGATCGTCTACCACGTTTACCAGCTTGTGGCGGGCATTCGCTTCGTCATAGACCTGCGCATTCAGCGCATTGTCATCGGTAGCGGCAATGACCAGAAAGACCTTGTCGAGCTGAGCGGGTTCAAAGGACGTGGCCAGCCATTCAAGCTGCTGTTCATCCAGCAAAGCCTGTAACTCGGGGCAGAGTTCGCGTGAGGCGATTTGAATGCGCGCCCCGGCCCGACGCAGCAGCTCAATCTTGCGCGCCGCGATATCTCCGCCGCCGACGACCAGTACGGGTCGACCTGCGAGATCGGCAAAAAGAGGCAAATAATCCACGTTAACCCTAGTGTTGTTACGAAGCGTTATCGCGACTATACGTTCACAGGTTTATTGAGATGAAATTACGAATTGGAATGAGATGTTACCGAATGGAATAACGCCCGGCAAAAGCTCAGAACAAAATGTGCTTAGCGAATGATCTTATGAGGCTTTCCGGACGATTCAAATTGTGTAATCACCGTCACAGTTTCATACTAGGCACAAAAAAATATGGCCCTTTTTTACGGAATGATCCACAAGGAACACGACATGTCTGCCTTTCTCCGCCTGGCCGTACTGCTTGGCGGCTGCATTATTTTCAGCGCTCAGGCCGTGACCGACCTCACCGGGCACTTTGCTGAGCAACAGGTTCGTCATATTGCCACCTATTTTCCCGGCCGCATGAGCGGAAGCCCGGCTGAACTGATGGCGGCCGACTATTTGCAGCAGCAGTTTACCCAACTCGGTTTTGAAACTAATACCCGGCAGTTTAATACCGGCTACAGCTGGCATGAAAATGACGGCACCTCGCGCTGGCATAAGCTTACTGCTACATCGGTTATTGCCGCGCGTGAAGGCAGTGCGCCCCAGGAAATCCTGGTTGTCGCCAGCCTGGATACCTGGATTCCGCTCACCCGCAGTGAAACCGCGCGCAGCCTAGGCGGATTGCGTTTGCAAGGCGTTGATGACAATGCATCCGGGCTTGGCGTGATGCTGGAACTGGCCCGGCAGATGAGTCATAAACCGCTCCATTATGGCGTGCGCTTTGTCGCGCTCAGCGCCAGCGAATCACAGTTGCACGGCATGGAAGACTATGTGGCACGCATGAGTGAGAAAGAGAAAAAAAATACGCTGCTGGTGATCGATCTCAACAGCCTGATTACGGGCGACCACCTTTATTTCAACAGCGGCATCAACACGCCGCGCGCCGTGCGTAAACAGACCAGCGAACGCGCCTTACTGCTGGCTCGCCGCTATGGCATTTCTGCCGTCAGTCGTCAGATGAAGAGCACTGATTTTCATGGCATCAATCCTTTCGACGCGGCAGGATTCCCTTTGCTTGATGTCACTGCGCGAAACTGGAACCTGGGCAGCAAGGATGGTGAACAGCAACGCACCCGTTCCCGGCATTTCCCGGATGGCACGACCTGGCATCAGACCGATCGCGATAATCTGGATTTTTTAGATCACTGGCTACCCGGCCGGATTGGTCTTCGTACCCATGACAGCGTTAAAGTGCTGCTGCCATTGCTGAGCGAGTTAACCAACCCCAAAGTGTGAGGACAGACGATGTATGTCATTTACCTGAGTTATTTTCGGCCCATCGAGGAAGTGGAAGCCCTGCTGGCACCCCATATAACGTGGCTGGATCGCTATTTTGACAACGGTGAGTTTATTGCTGCTGGCCGCAAAGATCCCCGCACGGGCGGCATGATCATGGTAAGAGACATGGATCGCGCCCGGCTGGATACGATTCTGGCGGAAGATCCCTTTGTCGCCGTGGCCCATTATGAGGTCACAAAGGTCAACGTGACGCGCACAGCCGATGCGTTTGCGGGGCTGAAAGACCTGTAGCCCCTGAGCCAACAGCGTCGGGCGCCCCGTTTCCCCACGCGGCGCTGCTTTCAACTTGCCCGTCGGCTCAGGTAAAGTCAGACAGCTTCTGACCCGCGTTAATTAAGGTTTTCAGCAGCATCTGACGCCGCGCTTCTGGTGTATCCCGGCTGACCATAAAACAGATGGCCGCCACCGCCAGATCGTTGCGGGCGCGAATAGGCGCAGCCATACAGCAGGTAAAGCTCTCTGACAGCCCTTCCGTCATGGAGTAGCCAAGATGCCCAGCCCGGTGAATGTCAGCCAGAAAGTCCTGCTTATCCAGCACCTTCCCGTTCGCCAGCTGGTAATCCTCTTCCGGGATCAGCGCCAAAATCGCCTCATCGCTCCAGTTACTCAGCAGCAAGCGGCCGGTGGCTGTCCAGGGAATCGGGATTTTAACGCCGATATCGGAGGTTATCTTGAACGGATGGGCATTGCTCTCTGACAGCACCACCGTGTATTTATTGCCTTCCAGCATACACAGCTGCACGGTTTCACCATGCTCAGCAACCATCTCGATCATTAACTGATGGGCACGACGGATCAGGGGATTGTGCGCCATATAATCTGCACCGTAATAGTGCATTTCACGGCCAAAATAGATACTGCCTTCCGAATCAATTTCGACCAGCCCCGCCTCACTCAACAGATTAACCAGTTCATACACGCTTGAGCGGGGCGCGCCCGTCGCCTCGATCAGTTCACGCATCGCCATGGGCTGGCGGGCAACGTGTAACTGACGAAAAATCGCGATCACACGGTCCACGCCACGTGCTCTGGCGGGTTTATCTTCCTGCATACCCTTATTCTCCTGCCGGGATCGTCACGTTAAGGTTGATGTAATACATCATACACAGCCCACTTTGTTTTACCTACGGTCGCGCACGCTATCCCGCCTTTTCTTTTTTTCGCGACATGCTATTTATCAGGGCACCAAAAGAGCGCACTCAATAATGATAAAAAGAGATCTTCATCACCATTTATTTAAAAAACTTATCATTAATGGCAAATATTCGTGAAGCCAGTTGTAAAGCATCAAAATAATCCCTGATCAGGCTATTGCAAAAGAAATAACATTGTGCAAATCTCGACCTATCCGGTATTGCAGATTTGATTCCGGTATATCAGACAAGCTACAGGAATGATTCTAAGGGCACAAGCATGACAATCAAGCGCTATGGCACAGAGGGCGGTGTCGGTACCGGAGGACAAAAGCTGCCTTTTGCCCGTGCGGTAGAAGCCGACGGCTGGCTGTATATCTCCGGGCAGACGCCAATGAAAGGCGGCGAGGTCGTTGAAGGCGGCATAATTGAGCAGACGCGCCTGGCCTTCGACAACTGTCTGACCATTATGCAGGAAGCAGGCTATCGGATTCAGGATGTGGTGCATGTGACGGCGGTCCTGACGGATGCACGTTACTTCAGCTCATTTAATAAAGTGTTTAGTGAGCTTTTTCATGATAACCCGCCCGCCCGTATTTGCAGCGTGCAGGACCTGGTTGTGGATTGCAAAGTCGAAGTCGATATGACGTGTTTTAATGCCGAACGGAAATAAAAGCTGATTCTTATCTCCCCGGCCAGAAATAAACGCATTCGGTATAAAAGTGATAATTAAAAACGTCTCTCCACATTATTTAATAATGTTGGTGATATCCCTCTTTTATTTGAGAGCAGAAATATGAATACCACTTTCCAGCAAAATGTATTCACCCGGTTCCTGCCTGCCCTGTTCACCGTGGTGGCACTGGCCGGTTGTACGCCAACGGACAATAAAAATGAAACCGCAGGTGCCGCACCGGCATCCACGCTGCAAACCGTGCTTCAGCGTGGCACGTTGCGGGTGGGTGACTGCCTGAGCTTTGCGCCCTTCGGTTTTTATGATAAAGCCGGTAATCCCGACGGTTACGATGTGGATCTGGCCAAAGCCCTGGCAAAAGCGATGGGGGTAAAGCTCGAAATGGTGAATACCACCAGCGCTAACCGCATTCCTAATCTGCAAACCAATAAAGTGGATGTCGTGTTCTGTAATTTCACCCGCAACCTGGAGCGCGCCAAAGAGATTGGTTTTACTCAGCCTTACGTGGTGGCCAGTGAAGCGATGCTGGTTCGCAAAGTAAGCGGAATCAAATCGGCCCACGACATGGCAGGAAAAACCATCGCGACGGTCAAAGGCTCGACCAACGGCGACGAAGTTCGCAGCATGGGGATCGATGTAAAGATCCAGGAATATGATTCCTCTCAGGCAGCAATTCTGGCCGTGAAGCAGGGTCAGGCAGATGCCATGATTGAAGATAATAACTTCCTCGCCTATCAGGCCAAACTCGACCCAACACTGGAAGTCACTAATGAAGCCCTGGTTCCGCTGGAATACAACGCGTTCGGCGTCAAGCAAGGCGATCAGGTGTGGACGAACTATCTCAACGAATTCCTGTTTGAAATTAACGCATCAGGTGAGAACGCTCAGCTCTACCAAAAATGGTTTGGCAGTAAGCCTCGCTATCCGCTGAATCCGCAGTTCTGACAGAAGAGGACACAGGTCACGCCTGTGTCCTCCTGAGGAGGCTTTCTATGCGCTACCAATGGCTGACACTCTGGCAATATGCCGATACCTTTCTCGCCGCGACCTGGTTAACGCTTCAGGTGACGTTGCTGGCTTTTATGCTGGCGCTGGTACTGGGACTGCTGGCCGCGCTGGCGAAATCTGCGACTTTTGCGCCTTTGCGCTGGTTGAGCCACGGCTACGTTGAATTTATTCGTAACACGCCCGTGTTGCTGCAGATTTTTATCGTCTTTTTCGGGCTTCCCTCGCTGGGCATTACCATGAGCGCCTTTACCGCGGGCGTGCTGGCGCTGGGGATTAACGTCGGTGCGTATCTGGCTGAGGTTTTTCGCGCCGGTATTCAGTCCGTCCCCAAAGGTCAGCTGGAAGCCGCCTGGATTCTTGGCATTAGTCGTCGCCAGCGATTTTTAAACGTGGTCATGCCACAGGCCGCGCGCGCCGTCTGGCCCGCGATTATTAACAACCTGATTCAGCTACTGTTGGGCACCTCACTGCTGTCAGCCATTGCGCTACCGGAGTTGACGGGAACTGCAACGGTCATCAATGCGCGTACGCTGCTCTACATTCAGACATTCAGCGTCGTCGCGCTGGTCTATCTGTTTCTCAGTAACCTGTTTTCCTGGCTAGGCAATGTCGCGGGACGCCGACTGTTTATGCCGCCGCTGGTTGTTTCGGTCAAACGGCCCATCTGGACGCAGGCGAAAAGAATGTTTTCCCATACGATTAAACGGGAGCCAGCCCAATGAGTGAATTGATCCTCAGCAGTCTGCCGCTCCTGTGGCGCGGTCTGGTGATTACGTTATTGCTGTCGGTCGCTGCCATTGCGGGCAGCACGTTGCTGGGTTTACTGGCCGCGATTTTGCGTACCAGCCGCATCCCTGTCGCCCGGCAAATTGCCGTGATCTATACCGAGCTGTTTCGCGGCACGCCCGTGCTTATCACGCTGATGTTTATTTACTTTGGCGTGGCCTATTTCGGGTATGACATCAACCTGTTTGCCGCAGGCATTTTGGGCCTGAGCATTTATCAGGGCGCTTACATTGCCGAGATTTTTCGTGGCGGGATTGAAGCCGTGCCGAAAGGACAGTGGGAAGTTTCGTGGATCCTTGGGCTCTCCAGGCGGCAGACTTTCACCAGCGTGATTCTGCCGCAAACTCGCGGCATCGTATTGCCGCCGCTGGTGGGTCAGTATCTGTCGCTGATTAAAGATACCTCTATCGTCAGCATGATAGGCATGTCGGAACTGATGCATCAGGGCCAGGCCATCGTCGATCGCATCGGACAGCCCGTAGTGGTTTATGGTCTGGTTGCCCTGCTCTATTTCGTTATCTGTTTTCCGCTTTCCCGCTGGGTCCAGCATCAGCAAACCAGGAACTCGTTATCATGAAAAATGCAGCCATTACTCTGAGCCGGATTACGAAGTCATTTGGCGCTACGCAAGTTCTGAAAGAGATCAGCCTTGATGTCTCGCCCGGAGAGGTGCTGGTGCTGATCGGCGCATCCGGTTCCGGTAAAAGTACCGTACTACGGATCATGAGTGGTCTGGAAAAGGCCGACGGCGGCGAAATTTGGGTTAACGACGTTCCGCTGCACGACCCAAAACGCAATCGTGATATTTGTGGTCAGGTGGGGATGGTGTTCCAGCAGTTCAACCTGTTTCCTCATAAAACCGCCCTCGGCAATGTCACCCTGGCGCTGATAAAAGCGCAGAAGCTGTCAGTGGCCGAGGCGAATTCGCGCGGGATGGCAGCGCTGGAGCGCGTTGGACTGGCTGACCGCGCCGATCACTATCCTTCTCAGCTCTCCGGGGGACAGCAACAACGTGTGGCCATTGCGCGCGCTCTGGCGGTGCAGCCAAAAATCATGTTCTTTGATGAAGCCACGTCCGCTCTCGATCCTGAATTAGTCGGTGAAGTAATGGAAGTGATGCGCGGGCTGGCGCGCGAGGGCATGACAATGGTGGTGGTGACCCACGAAATGGGGTTTGCCCGGAAAACAGCCGATCGCGTTGTTTTTATGGATCAGGGCGTGATTGCTGAGCAGGGTAAGCCGGACGACATTTTTGTTCATCCGCAGAATCCGCGCACGCAACAGTTTCTGTCACGCGTGCTTGAGCACTAAGGAGCCGCCATGTCTTTGCATTTTCCGCTGGTCGCAGACGCGAAGCTGGACACTGCGCAGCCGTCGCCCCGCTTTAAATCGGTTGCCGGTGAGGGCGATGCTCCCCTTAAGGTCGGCACCGCCGTGCTGAGTAGCGAAGATGTCTTTTCGCCCGTCATGGTAATGAAACAGTCCGCTCTGGAAAACAACCTACGGCAGTTAGCGGCGTTTTGTCAGGAGAAAGGCGTCATGCTGGCGGCACATGGCAAAACCTCAATGGCACCGGCAGTCTTACGCCGGGCCGTGACCCAGGGCGGCGCGTGGGGGATCAGCGCAGCAACACCTGCTCAGGTGCGCGCCCTGCGCCATTTCGGTATCCGCAACGTGTTTCTGGCAAACGAATGTGTCGATCCTGGCGGAATTCGCTGGATTGGTGAATGGCAGCGTCGGCATCCTGACCACGGCTTTCTCTGTTACGTTGACTCCCTGGCGGGCGTCACGCTGCTGGAGCAAAACCTGGGCGACACGGCCATTGCGGTCTTGATTGAAGTGTCGATTCCCGGCGGCAGAACAGGATGCAGAACCGAAGAGGAGGTGCTGGCGATTGCTGAGCGCATCGCCCAAAGTCGCCATCTTCATCTTGTTGGTGTCGCAGGCTACGAAGGCGCGCTGGGTGCCGGGCGGGATGCGGCTGGCGTGGCGTTAATTCAGCACTACTGCAACGTTATGCTGGACTGCGCCAGAATGCTGGCTGAACGCCAGCTGTTCCACAGCAAGACGATTCTGCTCAGCGCAGGCGGGGGGGCGTGGTTTGATGTGGTGACAGCCTGTTTTACCCAGGCCGTTTTGCCGCTGCCGGTTCAGCCTTTGATTCGCTCGGGTGCCTACATGGCACACGACAGCGGGCTCTATTCGCGTATAGCGCCTTTTTCTCAGCCCGGTGCTGACCACCATTTTGAAGCGGCCCTGGAAATCTGGGGGCGCGTGCTTTCCCGCCCTGAATCTGGTCTGGCGCTGCTGGATTTCGGCAGACGGGACGTGCCCTTCGATCAGGATTTGCCCGTGCCTTTGTGGATTCGCCAGCCGGATGGCACCGCGCCACGAAACGGCACGCATCTGCACATCAGTGAGGTTAACGATCAGCACGCCTATTTACGCGTGCCTGACGATGAATCGCTGATGCCGGGAGACTGGGTCGGATGCGGTATTTCTCATCCGTGCACGGCATTTGATAAATGGCGTTATCTTCCCTTAGTGGATGATGAATACCGGGTGGTGGACAGCGTCGAGACGGCGTTTTGATCGCAGCCGACATCCTTCCCCTGAGGCGATGACGGAGGCCATAGCAAAACGGGCGACCCCAGAGGATCGCCCGTTACCAGAACTAAGCGCGTCAGTTAGCCTTCGTGCAGGCCGCACTCACGTTTCAGGCCAAAGAAACGCGTTTCTTCTTCTGCCATCCCCGGCTCCCACTTGCGCGTGGTGTGCGTATCTCCGACAGACAGATAGCCTTCCTCCCACAGCGGATGGTATTTCAGGTTGTGGGTTTGCAGATACTGATGAATCTGGCGGTTATCCCAGTCAATAATTGGCAGCACTTTAAACACGCCGCGCTGCACGCCCAGTACCGGCAATGTGGCGCGGCTGCCTGACTGATCGCGTCGCAGGCCCGCAAACCAGGTTTGGGCGCCCAGGGTTTCCAGCGCCCGATTCATCGGCTCAACTTTGTTGATCTGGTTGTACTGTTCAATGCCCTCTACCCCTTTCTCCCACAGCTTGCCGTAGCGGGCTTCCTGCCACGCTGGCGAGGTTTCCGCCCGGAACACCTGCAGGTTAAGGTTAAGCTGGTCAGCCAGTTCATCAATAAAGCGGTAGGTTTCCGGAAACAGATAACCGGTATCGGTGAGGATGACCGGAATATCCGGTTGTACGCGCGTCACCAGATGCAGCGATACCGCAGCCTGAATGCCAAAGCTGGACGAGAGCACGTAAGCCCCCGGCAGATTTTCCAGTGCCCAGCTTACACGCTCTTCAGCCGTGGCTTTTTCCAGTTGGGCGTTGGTTGCCGCCAACGCCATCGCGCGCTGGACCTTCGACATCTCATTCAGTGCTGCAAGATCGATACTCATTTTGCCTCCTGCCAGAAGTCGCGCGCAGGATCCAACACCGGCGTAACAATGCCAGCCCGAATCACGAAGTCACCAAAGCCTTCTGCGGCCTCGCGCTCTTTCGCCCAGCGACCTACCAGCTCATCAAGTGTGGCGAGAATTTCACTTTCAGTAATATTTTCGCGATACATACGTGGAATGCGCGTTCCGATGCGGTTACCCCCGATATGCAGGTTGTAACGGCCCGGCGCTTTCCCCACCAGGCCCACTTCTGCCAGCATGGCACGGCCACAGCCGTTCGGACAACCGGTAACGCGTAACACTATGTGCTCTTCGCCTACGCCATGGCTGTGCATGATCTCTTCGACTTTCGTCACGAAAGACGGCAGAAAACGTTCAGCCTCCGCCATCGCCAGCGGACAGGTTGGAAACGCCACGCAGGCCATCGAGTTTTCCCGCTGGGCCGTCACGTTTTCCATCAGGCCGTGTTCGCGGGCAATCGCTTCAATCTGCGCTTTTTGGCTTTCCGGCACGCCTGCCACAATCAGGTTCTGGTTGGCGGTCAGACGGAAATCGCCCTGATGGATTTTGGCGATTTCCGCCACGCCGCTTTTCAGCGGACGTCCCGGATAATCCAGCAGACGACCGTTTTCGATGAACAGCGTCAGATGCCACTTGTTATCAATGCCCTTGATCCAGCCAATGCGATCGCCACGGGTGGTGAATTCGTAAGGACGTGTCGGCGCAAACGTGACACCGGCGCGCTTCTCGACTTCCGCCTTAAACGTCTCTACGCCTACGCGTTCCAGCGTGTATTTGGTTTTGGCGTTTTTACGATCGGTACGGTTGCCCCAGTCGCGCTGGGTCGTCACTACCGCCGCTGCCACATCCAGGATCTTATCCACCGGGAAGTAGCCAAATTCGCTGGCGGTGCGCGCGTAGGTGGCTTTATTACCGTGCTCGATAGACAAGCCGCCGCCCACCAGCAGGTTAAAGCCCACCAGCTTGCCGTTTTCCGCAATCGCGATAAAGTTCAGATCGTTAGCGTGCAGATCAACATCGTTATGCGGCGGAATCACCACCGTGGTTTTAAACTTACGCGGCAGGTAGGTCTGGCCCAGGATCGGCTCTTCGTCGGTGGTCGCCACTTTTTCCTGATCCCACCAGATCTCGGCATAAGCGCGGGTTTGCGGCAGCAGATGCTCTGACAGCTTTTTGGCCCACTCATAGGCTTCCTGATGCAACTCAGACTCCACTGGGTTTGAGGTGCAGAGGACGTTACGGTTAACGTCATTCGCTGTCGCCAGCGCATCCAGCCCCACTTCGTGCAGCATCTGGTGCGTCGGCTTCACGTTCTTCTTCAGAATGCCGTGAAACTGGAAAGTCTGACGGTTGGTCAAACGGATGCTGCCGTAAAGGGTTTTATCGGTAGCAAATTTATCAATCGCCAGCCACTGGGTCGGCGTAATGATCCCGCCCGGCAGACGACAGCGCAGCATCATCGCATGGCGAGGCTCAAGTTTTTGCTCCGCACGTTCAGCACGAATATCGCGGTCATCCTGCTGGTACATGCCGTGAAAACGGATCAGCAGGAAGTTATCGCCGCTGAAACCACCGGTCAGGCCCTCGTCGAGGTCCTCAAGGATGGTACCGCGCAGGTAGTTGCTCTCTTTTTTTAAACGCTCAGCGTCGGTAAGTTTGCCTTCAACCACCAGCGGGCCAGGGTATTTTTCAGTCATTAGTAAACGTCTCGCTGATAACGGCGCTCAATGCGCAGCTCACTTAAAAATTCGTCAGCCGTTTCACGATCCATAGCGCCGTGTTCGACCACCACATCCAGTAATGCCTGCTCAACGTCTTTTGCCATACGATTGGCGTCGCCGCAGACGTAAAGGTGCGCGCCTTCCTGTAACCAGCTCCACACCTCCGCACCCTTAGCGCGGATTTTATCTTGTACGTAAATTTTCTCGGCCTGATCGCGCGACCAGGCCAGATCGATATTCGTTAACAGGCCATCTTTCACGTATTTCTGCCATTCCACCTGATACAGGAAATCGTCAGTAAAGTGTGGATTGCCAAAGAATAGCCAGTTTTTACCGCTGGCGCCGTCGTTCTCGCGCTGCTGCATAAAGGCGCGGAACGGCGCAATACCGGTGCCAGGCCCAATCATAATGACCGGTGCATCCGGGTTGGCGGGCAGGCGAAAATTATCGTTGTGTTCGATAAACACGCGCACCTCACCGTCTTCTTCAATGCGATCCGCCAGCCAGGTGGAAGCGCCGCCGCCGCGCGGGCGCCCTTCAATATCAAAGCGCACGGCCCCCACGGTGATATGTACTTCGGTATCGGTTTCGGCCTGAGACGAAGCGATAGAGTAAAGACGCGGCGTTAACGGACGCAGCAAGCCGGATAACTGTTCTGCGCTCAGTTGGGCTGGTGCCAGACGAACCATATCAACAATCGGATAGCGTTGCGCATACTGCTGCAGTTTGGCTTTATCATCCACCAGTGACAGCAGTTCGTCGTTACGCGCTAAGCTCGCATATTGCGCCACGATTTGCGCCGTATTGACCGTTAACTCAAAATGTTTCTGCAACGCCTCTGCCAGCGGTAACGTCTGGCCCTGCACCTCAACCGGCTCATCGCCTTTTAGCCACACCAGTTCAAGCAGCTCGTTAACCAGCGCGGCGTCATTCTCATACCAGACGCCCAGCGCATCACCAGGCTGGTAGCGTAACCCTGAATCGCCCAGGTCGATCTCGATATGACGCACATCTTTGTCCGAATCGCGCCCGGTAATTTTCTGGTTCACCGCCAGGCTGGCACTAAGCGGCTGCTCTTTAGTGTAAGGGCTGGTGAAGACTTCGTTCACGCTGCCGGCGACGGTTGCCGCACTCTGGGCCGGTGACGCTGCCGGTACGCGTTCTTTCAGTGCAGCAGTAATTGCCGCGCGCCAGGCGCTGGCCTGCTCGGCATATTCAACATCCGCATCGACCCGATCCAGCAGTCGTTCTGCACCCAGCTCGGCCAGGCGGCTGTCAAAATCTTTGCCCGCTTTGCTGAAGAATTCATAGGAGGTATCGCCCAGACCAAACACGGCAAAGGCCGCGCCGTCCATTTTGGGCGCTTTCTTAGACATCAGGAATTTATGCAGCGCAACGGCCTCTTCCGGTGGTTCGCCTTCGCCCTGCGTCGAGGTCACGACAATCAGAATTTTTTCCTGGCCAATCTGCTTAAATTTAAAGTCGCCCGCGTTGACCAGATTCACGGTCAGTTTTGCCGCCTGCAGGTCATCGCGTAACTGCTCGGCTACCCGGCGGGCATTGCCGGTTTGTGAGGCAGAGAGCAGCGTAATCGCCGGGGTTTCAGCCTGCGCAGGCGCGCTGGCAACCGCCTGGCCTGGCGTTTGATTGACCATGCCCCAGAAATAGCCAGAGAGCCAGGCCATCTGAGTGGTGGAAAAATCTGTCGTTGCTGCCTGTAAACGAGCAAGTTGCTCCGGAGAGAGCGGAAGCATTGAGCCTGGTGCCTGAGTCGTCATCGCGATAAAAATTCCAGTAGCAGAAGTCCGGACCGAATAGTAGCGGAAGAGAAGAAAGGGTACAGGCTGCTATATTAACGATTAAATACGCCTTCGACATATCAAATAACCAAAATGACTAAATGGTTTTTCAGATAAAATTAATCGTTAAAAGTGGTAAGAATATTGAGAGTTAACACACTCAGGTAATCACGGCGCTCACTGGACTTTACGACGGGTGATCGCGGCAAATTGCTGGGTTAACAACAGGAAAACGACCAGGAGCGACGACAGGTGCCAGGCATTATCACCGCGTTACCGCAAGCAATGGCGGAGCAGATTCTGCAAAAACTGGGGTTTAGCGCGCCTCCCGCTCCTGATGAGGTCGGACTGAGTGAGATATATCGCGCCTGGTGCCAGTCGGTACCCTTTGATAATCTTCGCCGCCGTCTGATGACTGACCACGACAGCGCCCTCCCCTTGCCCGGCAGCACGGCAACCGACTTTTTCACTCACTGGTTAACCTATGGCACAGGCGGCACCTGCTGGGCGGGCCATGGCGCGCTGCGTGCCCTGCTGATATACGTGGGATTCAACGTGCAGTTTGGCCTTTCCACCATGCTGTCCTCACGTCCGGCGCCCGCAGGTTCCCCCGGTCATGGCATGCTGTTTGTTAACATGGATGCAGGCACGCGGGTGGTTGACAGCACGCTGCTCCATGGCCATCCGCTCCCGCTGGAAGCCAGGCTGAATCCCCATCCCGTCTGGGGCACACGCGTTTATGAGCGAGACGGCAGTTGGTACATACACTGGAAACCGCTGGGTCGGGCAGGAATCGACTGCAAAATTCTGACTACCGACCTCCCCGTTGACGCGTTTCAGTCACGTCATCAACAGAGCCGACATAGCAGCCGCTTTGACGGTGCCTTGCTGATTCGCCGCGCCAGCGCCGGGAGCATCACCGGAATCGTGAAGGGAGAACGGGTTATCAGGGACCCTGACGGAAAAGAAACCTTTACGCCGCTGTCACGTTCAGAGCAGCAACGGCTGCTGATTGAGGATTACGGCATAGCGGAAGCTATCGTGGCGCGGCTTCCGGCTGACGATCCGGGTCATGGCTGAGCGCATTTTGGGAAAGGCGCGCGAATCCTTTTACTATTCTGGCTTAATCGTCGTTTAACGGCGCTTAGCAGATGCGAAAAACTGCCCTTTCAGGTAGAATTCAGCCGTTTTTAATGCCTGAGAGCGATTATGTCTACCACGTTATTTAAAGAGTTCCAGTTCGAAGCCGCACACTATTTACCCAATGTGCCGGCAGGACACAAATGCGGCCGTCTGCACGGTCACTCATTCCTTGTTCGTCTGGAAATTACCGGTGAAGTGGATGCGCATACCGGCTGGGTCATGGATTTTGCTGAGCTGAAAGCGGCGTTTAAACCCCTCTATGACAGGCTCGATCACTATTATCTTAATGAGATCCCCGGACTGGAGAATCCCACCAGCGAAGTCCTGGCAAAATGGATTTGGGATCACATGAAGCCTCGCCTGCCGCTGCTGAGTGCGGTGATGATCAAAGAAACCTGTACTGCAGGCTGCACCTATCGCGGTTAATCTGCTCTGTACGGCAGCGCAGGGCCGGTCACCCGCTTACTGACCTGTTGATCGGCCTGCTGCCGCCTCTCCTGCACGACATCAGCTGAACTCTCCTCCTCTGTGTGACGTCATCCTTCTGTCATCTTTCCCCACCAGGCTGTTCTCTCCTTCATTAAAGATCAAGAGAATCAACAATGAACCTGGTAAAACCGCTTTTTGCTTGTCTCTTCTTTATCACCGCCTCTGCCGCCGTTCAGGCGGAAAACATCCTCAGCTTTCCACAACCCGATTCACTGCCCGACGAATTCTATGCCGTGACGGAAATTCCCGCAGGCGGAATCATCAAATATGAAACCGATGCGAAAACCGGTTTTATCGTTGCCGATCGTTTTCAGTCGATGCCGGTCGCTTATCCGGCAAACTACGGTTCGCTGACGCAATCGCTGGGCGGCGATAACGATCCGCTGGATGTGATCTTCTACACCCGCGCCCCACTTGCGCCCGGGACATTAATTAAACTGCGCCCGATTGGCGTACTGAAAATGATCGACGGTGGCGAAGTGGATGACAAAATCGTGGCGGTTCCGGCCAGCAAAGTCGATCCGACCTATGATGCGATTCAGACGGTCGCCGATCTGCCAAAGCTGGAACAGCAGCGGCTGGAAGCGTTCTTTCGCGTCTATAAAGCGCTGCCGGAAGGGCGTAAAAACGTGGAGCTGAAGGGATTCGAAGACGCCAGCGCGGCCAAAGCGGAGATCAAACAGGCTTTTGAGGCCTGGAAAGCGAAGCAATAACGGTCAGGCGGCGAGAGGCCGCCTGAGTCTTATCAGGCGATGTTCAGATATTTATGTGTCTGCATCGACAGGCGCCAGTTGCGCGCAATACAGGTCTCAATACAAAGTTTTGTCGCCTCATCTTTGCGGCTAATTGGCTGCAGCGCAATGATTCGAGCTTTGCTGTCCTGAATGCCAGCCAGCAGGTCGTCTAACGCCTCCACATCACGTTGCCGGGCAACCGGATGTTTGATTTCATCCGCACGGCTCAGGGCCTGAGCCAGCACGTCGTATCCGCCGCGCATATTTACCTTGGGTGAAACGGTAACCCAGGTTTGTTCGGAACAGTGGATTTCATGGGTTCCGCTGGTTTCAATCTGGCATTGAAATCCTGCCGCCTCCAGCGATGCGGTCAGCGGGCGTAAATCGTAAATGGCCGGTTCGCCGCCAGTGATCACCGCATGGCGGGCCGTCCAGCCCTGTTGCGCGATGCTGCTGAGCAGCGTCGCCGTATCGGCGTTGCCCCAGGCATCGCTTTCCACCGTTTTGACCAGAATATCGCCTAATGATGTTTCCCGATCCGCCTGTTTTTCCCAGGTGTGTTTGGTGTCACACCAACTGCATCCTACCGGACATCCCTGTAAGCGGATGAAAATAGCCGGCACGCCGGTGTAATAACCTTCGCCTTGCAGCGTCTGGAACATTTCGTTAATCGGGTACTGCATAATGGTCTCTGTGGTTTTAGCAAAACGCGATTATCGCAGAACTCCGGGTTGAGATCATGTCAGGTGATGCGGCGTGGCTGACTCTGTCTAAGGCAAGCCGGATTTTTGCGTTTATCCAGAGGCGAATTTCACTGATTATTGTGAGCTGATTAGCACTATTTGGCCCGTTGCTGGCTCTTTGTCCTGCAAATTGATCGTCATCATTCCTCCGCTTACATCCCACTTTTAGCATCGCCTTTTGTCGCCAAAGATGTAAGGAAATAAACGATGACTGACTCTTCTCAATCCGAACCGCTTAAGGTCGGAACGGGCGCTTACCTGGCCTTGCTGTTTGCCATGGTGTTTTTCTCCGGTCTGCTTGGCGGAAAAGAGTGGTATGGCGTGTTTGACTTCACCACATTAAACGGGGCATTCGGAAAAGTGGTATCCGGTGTCAGTCTTCAAACCGACACCCTGGATGTCGCGCAAAGCGCCTTTCGGGGAAAAGGCGGTTATGGGGCAATGGATGGGTTCCTGTTCGCATTTGGCTTGATCCCTGCAGTTATGTTTGCGTTAGGCATGATCAACGTGCTTGAGCACTACGGCGCACTTCGTGCAGCCCGTAAGCTACTTACCCCGCTACTGCGGCCTCTGATGGGGATCCCAGGCTCAACCGGGCTGGCCATGATTGGGAGTCTGCAAAGCACGGATGTTGGCGCATCATTAACCCGCGTACTGGCTGATGAAGGGCAGATCACGGAAAAAGAAAAAACAATTTTTACTATGTTTCAGTTTTCCGCTGGCGCGATGATTACCAACTTTTTCTCCTCCGGTGCGGTGCTGTTTACCCTGGTAGCGCTTGATGGCTCGCATGCCGTTCCAGCCTCAATTGGTCTGTGCGTGGCGGTAATGTTCGTCATGAAAATCGTGGGCGCTAATCTGGTTCGCCTGATCCTGACGATCGGCGAACGCAGACAAGGTACAGAGGTAAAAAATGACTGACTCAGCTAAACCGATGATCACCGATGTCTTTGTGGCCGGAGCGCGAAAAGGCTGGACCATCGCGACGACCAGCACACTGCCTAACGTTCTGATGGCCTTCATTATTATTTATGCCCTGGAACTCACCGGCACGCTGGCTGGCATGGCATGGCTGTTCGGCCCCCTGATGCGGCTTTTCGGCCTGCCGGGCGAGGCCGCCGCGGTGCTCATTGGCGGCTGGATGTCCATGGGCGGTGGCGTGGGCGTTGCCATCAGTTTATTTGAGCGAGGGATTCTGACCGGTGCCCATCTGGCTATCCTGGCGCCAGCCATCTACCTGATGGGTTCACAGGTCCAGTACGCTGGACGCATTCTTGGCGTGATCGGCACTCCAGCAAAACGTATCCCTTTGATGATTGCCCTGTCGGTGCTGAATGCCTTCGGCGCCATGATAGTTATGCGACTGATGATTGCGGAGTAACCTATGGAATTAACACAGTATCTTCAGGAACTGGAACAGGTTGTCAATATTGACTGCGGAACGGGCTCGGTGGAAGGCGTGGAACAGGTATACCAGCACTTTCAGCAATGGTATCAACAGGATGGCTGGCACTGTCAACGTGTTGAGCTGGACGACAAGGTGGGCCCGGGCCTGCTGGTTACCAACAAACCTGATGCAGAGCATTATGATGTTTTACTGGTGGGGCATATGGATACCGTTTTTCCTGTCGGAACGGTGGCTGCACGTCCTTTCTCTCTTGAGGGCGATCGCGCCAGAGGCCCCGGCGTGGCGGACATGAAAGGGGGATTGCTGACCATTCTCTGGGCATTACGTGGGCTGAATCACGCTGAGCGCGATCGTTTATCTATTGCCGTCGCCATGAATCCCGATGAAGAAACCGGATCGGTGTATTCTCATCACTGGTTGACCGGGCTGGCAAAACGCAGCCGTTGCGTGCTGGTTGGCGAAGCGGCGAGAAGCGATGGCTCACTGGTCAAAGCACGGAAAGGCATGGCGCGGTATCGGCTGAATTTTAGCGGCGTTGCTGCGCATTCGGGCAACGATCCCGATAAAGGCCGTTCAGCCATCAACGCACTGGCGTACAGCGTCATTGCCGTTGCGAACCTGGCCGATCCCGCACAGGGCACAACGGTAAACACCGGCGTGATCTCAGGCGGGGACGCGGCAAATATTGTGCCAGACCACGCAGAGATGATCGTAGACGTGCGCTTTCAGCTTAACGCTGAGTTTGAGCGGGTCAACATGGCGATGAAAGCCCTTGCGCATTCTGAGACGGAGCCCGGCGTAACGACGCAGGTTACCCAGCAGGCTTACACGCCTGCCATGACGCCAGATGCTAAAACAGAAGCGCTAATGCAGATCGTCGAGCAAGCCGGGCAAACAGAAGACATTGAGATTAGCTGGCAGGCTGTAGGCGGGGGCTCAGATGCCAACCATACCGCCGCAGTGGGCACGCCCTCACTGGATGGGTTTGGCCCCATCGGCGCAAATTTTCATAGCCCGTCTGAATATATGGAACTGAACAGCATTGAACCGCGCATTCGTTTACTGAAACGCATCATTCAGTCGCTGTAATGCTGTGGCTGCACAGGCTGCGGTCAGCGCCGCGACCTGTGCCGTCTATACCTCGGACTAGATCTTCAGGTCCACCCAGACTGCCGCATGATCCGAGGCGGCATTCACCTCTTTTTTCAGTTCGGGATAGGTTTCCCATTTTACCGGGCGCACGCCTGGCCACATCCCTTTGCGCCACACGCCGCCCTTTTCCACTTTTTTCCACAGCGCGGGGGACAGTAAAATGTAGTCAATTTTATTACTGGCGCTGCAGCCGCCCCAGGTTCCTGGATAGCCGCCGTTATCAAATTTTTCATGGGTGAAGATATCTTTCAGATCGGTTTCTTTCAGCAGAGGTGCCAGCGCCTCGCTGTCCGGCGTATCGTTAAAGTCTCCGGTGATAGCAATCAGCGTTTGTCCCTCTTTAATTCGCTGCTGATAAATTGCCTTCACCCGTTCGGCCTGCAGTTTACGGCGGGCGTCGGAAAGCGTTTTGGCACCGTAGCCTTTGCTTTTAAAATGGTTAACCAGCACGTGCAGGGTTTGTCCATCGGGTAGCGGAATCGCAAATTCGGGACAATCGCGCGAGAAAATCAGGTCGCCCTGCTTATCCTTATCATCAACGTGGCTGCGAATGGTGTCGATTGCGAAGCCTGCTCCTGTCATCAGGCCAACATCTATGCCCCGCTCATCGTTGCCGTCAATCACCATGACGTGGCCAAAAGGCGTTCCCTGGCGCGCAGGCAGCATGGCGTTATTAAATTCCAGTAAAGCGGGCCGGCTTTCTGCCTCAACAACGGTCAAAATATCTGCCTTAAGGTCAATCATGACCTGCGCTGTTAATCCCATAGCTATTTCATCTACCGGCGCACGCCGCAGTTCCAGCGAACCGACCCAGTCGGCGCGTCCTGCGGCAATAATCTTTATTCCGCTGTTGTCTGTGGGGCGGGTTAAAAGCTTTCCCCGGTTACGCCGCAGGATAACAAAGGGGCCGGTATCTGACTTTTGCAGCCCCAGCGCCTCCATCAATTCCACCATTTGCTTCTTAGTCGCATCGCTGTATTCCACCTGCCCCAGCAGTGCATTCAGTTGGGCGAATTTTTCCAGCGTCGGTTTGCCCTCACGCCATTCGTTTTGGTTCATTGCTCTGGCGCGATCGAACAGGTTTTCCACGTTATAAGAAGCCAGTCTCATGCGTTTCCCCCTTCTGCCTGTCAGAAATATGAACCTGAAGCGCGTGCTTCAGGCCAGCGGTAAGGTGCGGGGTCAGCCCGGCGCACCTTGCTCGTTATTCAGTGTCGGTGGGTTTTATTAAGAACGGATGTAAACAGCATAGACGTCGCGCAAAAAGATGGCGGAAGCTGCATAAGGTCCGGGCATAAAAAAACCCGCCACGTGGGCGGGTTATGATCAGAAGTCAGACGGCAGTAAACTTACTGACCTTTAACTTCTTTCAGACCGTTGAAGGGGGCTTTTGAACCCAGCGCTTCTTCGATACGGATCAGCTGGTTGTACTTAGCAACACGGTCAGAACGGCTCATTGAACCGGTTTTGATCTGGCCCGCAGCTGTACCGACCGCCAGGTCAGCGATGGTCGCATCTTCAGTTTCGCCTGAGCGGTGAGAGATCACAGCGGTATAGCCTGCATCTTTCGCCATTTTAATTGCAGCCAGGGTTTCGGTCAGTGAACCGATCTGGTTGAATTTGATCAGGATAGAGTTAGCGATGCCTTTCTCGATACCTTCTTTCAGGATTTTGGTGTTGGTTACGAACAGGTCGTCGCCCACCAGCTGGATTTTGTCGCCCAGCACTTTGGTCTGGTAGGCGAAGCCATCCCAGTCAGACTCGTCCAGGCCATCTTCGATAGAAACGATCGGATACTGTTTAGTCAGATCTTCCAGGAAGTGGGTGAACTCTTCTGAGGTAAACGCTTTACCGCCTTCACCGGCCAGAACGTATTTGCCATCTTTGTAGAATTCAGAAGCCGCACAGTCCATGGCCAGGGTGATGTCTTTACCCAGCTCGTAACCGGCTGCTTTTACCGCTTCAGCGATAACGGCCAGCGCTTCGGCGTTAGAACCCAGGTTTGGCGCATAGCCACCTTCGTCACCCACCGCCGTGCTCATGCCTTTGCTTTTCAGCACTTTTGCCAGGTTGTGGAACACTTCAGAACCCATACGGATCGCTTCTTTAACGTTTGAAGCGCCAACCGGCTGAATCATGAATTCCTGAATGTCGACGTTGTTGTCTGCATGTTCGCCGCCGTTGATGATGTTCATCATTGGCAGTGGCATTGAGTATTTGCCCGGGGTGCCGTTCAGCTCAGCGATGTGCTCATACAGCGCCTGACCTTTAGAGGCCGCTGCGGCTTTCGCTGCTGCCAGGGAAACAGCCAGAATGGCGTTAGCACCGAAGTTAGATTTGTTCTCAGTACCGTCCAGGTCGATCATGATTTTATCGATGTTCGCCTGATCTTTCGCGTCTTTGCCTTTTACCGCTTCAGCAATCGGGCCGTTAACCGCAGCAACGGCTTTGGTTACGCCTTTGCCCAGGAAACGGGATTTGTCACCGTCACGCAGTTCCAGTGCTTCACGAGAACCGGTAGATGCACCTGAAGGTGCCGCAGCCAGACCAACGAAACCACCTTCCAGGTGAACTTCTGCTTCAACAGTTGGGTTGCCACGTGAGTCGATAATTTCGCGACCGATGACTTTTACGATTTTGGCCATTACGATTTTCCTCAGTACAAGTTAGTCAATCCTAAGACAAACAACGCGCGAAAAGTTCGCGCGTTGTTCGTTAAACTTATTTCGCTAAACGCTTCTGATGCTCATGTGCTGCTTTCACAAAACCCGCAAACAACGGATGACCATCGCGAGGCGTCGATGTGAACTCAGGGTGGAACTGGCAAGCAATAAACCATGGATGATTCGGGATCTCAATGATCTCAACCAACTGATCGTCACCTGAACGACCTGCCACGCGTAAACCCGCTGCCTCAATTTGCTTCAGCAGCATGTTGTTCACTTCATAGCGGTGACGATGGCGCTCAACAATGGTGTCAGAACCGTACAGCTGGCGAACCTTACTTTCCGGATTCAGCTGGCACTGCTGGCTGCCCAGGCGCATGGTGCCACCCAGATCGCTCTGTTCAGTACGCACTTCCACGTTGCCTTCTTCGTCACGCCATTCGGTGATCAGTGCCACCACCGGATACTTACAGTCTGGCACAAATTCAGTGGAGTTAGCGCCTTCCATTCCGGCGACGTTACGGGCGAACTCCATCAGTGCGACCTGCATGCCGAGGCAGATGCCGAGATAAGGCACGTTGTTTTCACGCGCGTATTTCGCCGTCATTAGCTTGCCTTCTACGCCACGGTAGCCAAAGCCACCAGGGATCAGAATGGCATCCAAATCTTTCAGCAATTCGACACCACGGGTTTCAACGTCCTGTGAGTCGATCAGCTTGATGTTTACGGTCACACGATTTTTCAGACCGCCGTGCTTCAGCGCTTCAATAACGGATTTATAGGCGTCCGGCAGCTCGACATATTTGCCCACCATGCCAATGGTGACTTCGCCGCCCGGATTGGCTTCTTCATAAATCACCTGCTCCCACTCGGCCAGATTGGCTTCCGGGGCGTTCAGGTTGAAACGCTTACAGATGTAGTCGTCCAGGCCCTGTGATTTCAACATGCCAGGAATTTTATAAATTGAATCGACGTCTTTCAGCGAGATAACGGCTTTTTCCGGCACGTTGCAGAACAGGGCAATTTTGCCACGCTCATTGGCTGGCACCGCACGATCGGACCGGCAGATGAGCACGTCAGGCTGAATACCGATGGAGAGCAGCTCTTTGACCGAGTGCTGCGTCGGCTTGGTTTTCACCTCGCCTGCGGCAGCCATGTAAGGCACCAGCGTCAGGTGCATATACATCGTATGCTCGCGGCCCACATCCACCGCCATCTGACGAATCGCTTCCAGGAACGGCAGGGATTCGATATCACCGACCGTACCGCCGATTTCGACCAGCACCACATCGTGGCCTTCACCGCCTTCAAGAATGCGCTCTTTGATCGCATTCGTGATATGAGGGATGACCTGAATAGTGGCGCCAAGGTAGTCACCGCGACGCTCTTTGCGCAGGACTTCTGAGTAGATACGGCCCGTGGTGAAGTTGTTGCGGCGCGACATTTTAGTGCGGATGAAGCGCTCGTAGTGACCCAAATCCAGATCGGTTTCGGCACCATCATCGGTGACAAACACTTCACCATGCTGAGTAGGGCTCATGGTACCCGGATCGACGTTAATGTACGGATCCAGTTTCATGATGGTCACATTCAGACCACGCGCTTCGAGAATGGCTGCGAGGGAGGCTGCGGCAATGCCTTTACCCAGAGAGGATACGACCCCGCCGGTCACAAAAATATAATTCGTTGTCATGCTGAACCTGAGAGTTTAGGTTTAAAGACGGTGGAATAACCAGGACGGGAAAACAGTATACTGGAAACCGCTATCAGCCACAATTGATGAATCACATCCCTCTCCCAAAGCATTGCTGCGGGTAACATAGCGGATAGCGGTAAATAAAATTTTGACCTGCGTCACAAATCTGACGTCAGGCTGAATCGAGTAAGCTCGAGCGCACACTTTATGCGCGGTACAGGAATAATCAGCTTTTTTCCGTTGCCTTCACCTGCTGCCAGGCGGCCTCCATCTGTTCCAGCGTCGCCCCCGGCATTGTCAGGCCCTGCGCGCTGATAATAGCTTCTACCGCGCGGAAACGTCGCTCAAACTTGTCGTTGGCTTTCTGCAGCGCCGTTTCGGCCTTGCTGCCCAAATGACGAGAGAGGTTAACGGTCGCAAACAGGAGATCGCCAATCTCTTCTTCCAGTTTTTGGGGATCGATAACGCTTTGCTGCGCTTCATGCATGACTTCGTCAATCTCTTCATGCACCTTATCGACCACCGGCCCCAGTGTGCTCCAGTCAAAGCCCACGTTGTGGCATCGTTTCTGAATTTTATGGGCGCGCATCAGGGCTGGCAGGGCTTTGGGAATATCGTCCAGCGCCGAGTGCTGGGCTTTTTCTGCCCGTTCGGCGCTTTTAATCGCTTCCCAGTTTTTTAACACGTCTGCGCTGTTCTCTGCCGTGCCGTCCGCAAAAATGTGTGGATGGCGGCGTTCCAGCTTGTCACTGATGGCATGGCAGATATCATCAAAATTAAAACGCCCCTGCTCCTGGGCCATCTGGGCATAAAACACCACCTGAAACAGCAAATCGCCCAGCTCCCCCCGCAGATCGTCGAAGTCCTCGCGCTGGATGGCGTCCAGCACTTCATAGGTTTCTTCCAGCGTGTAAGGCGCGATAGTGGCAAAGGTCTGCTCGCGATCCCACGGGCAACCCTGCTGCGGATCGCGCAGGGTTTTCATAATGCCCAGCAGGCGATCAATTGACGTCATAGGGAAATCCTTCAGGTGTTCAGTTGGCATAACAGCGGTGATAAAAGCAGCCAGGCGCACGTCGGTCAAGACATGCGCCTGATAACGGACGATTAGTGCAGGCGGCGGGCATCGATAATGTCAGGCACCTGATTCAGGCGAGACAGCACGCGCCCCAGGACCTGATGGTTATAAATCTCGATGTCCATATCAATGGTGGCGAGCTGTTTTTTGGTATCGCTGCGGCTTGAAACGCCCAGGACGTTAACCTTCTCATTCGCGAGGATGGTGGTGATATCGCGTAACAGCCCGCTACGATCGTTGGCCGTCACCCTTACGACCAGCGAATAGCCGCTGGAGTAGCTTTCGCCCCATACGGCATCCACAATGCGCTCGGGCGCGGTGGAAATCAGCTCAGACAGTTGGTCGCAATCGGCGCGGTGAATCGAAATGCCCCGTCCGTGCGTGATAAAACCCACGATGTCGTCACCCGGAATCGGCTGACAGCAGCGTGCAATATGGTGCATCAGGTTGCCCACGCCTTCCACGACCACACGGCCGCTCTCTTTGCGTGACGTTGGCGCATGCGATTTTTGTGTGAGCTGGCGCAGGGCTTCACGATCCTGCTCTTCCGCCGTCGGCTTATTGAGCTTCGCCTGCAGGAAATTCACCATCTGATGAAGGCGAATGTCCCCCCCGCCGATGGCAGCCAGCAACTCGTCCAGCGAGGTAACGTTATAGCGCGGCAGCAGCAGTTTCTCGGCTTCACGCAGGCTGATATCCATCTGATTCAGCTCGTTATCCAGAATCTGACGGCCGGCAAGAATGTTTTTATCGCGATCCTGCTTGCGGAACCAGTTATGAATCTTGGCGCGGCCTCGGCTGGTGGTGATGAACCCCAGGTTAGGGTTCAGCCAGTCACGACTCGGATTCGGCTGTTTTTGGGTGATGACTTCCACCTGATCGCCCATCTGCAACTGATAGGTGAAGGGCACGATGCGGCCACCAATCTTGGCACCGATGCAGCGGTGACCGATATCGCTGTGAATGTGGTAAGCGAAATCCAGCGGGGTAGAACCTGCCGGCAAATCGACCACGTCCCCTTTTGGCGTAAAGACATAGACGCGGTCGTCAAATACCTGGCTGCGCACCTCTTCCAGCAGCTCGCCGGAATCCGCCATCTCTTCCTGCCATGAGATCAGCTTACGTAGCCAGGCAATGCGCTCTTCGTGACCTGCCGCGCCGCGCGCATGGCTGGACGACGGCCCTTCTTTGTATTTCCAGTGCGCGGCGACGCCCAGCTCAGCGTCCTCATGCATCTGGCGGGTACGGATCTGGATCTCGACGGTTTTGCCCTCGGGCCCCAGAACCACGGTATGAATGGACTGATAGCCGTTAGGTTTGGGGTTGGCGACATAGTCGTCGAACTCGTTGGGCAGGTGGCGATACAGCGTGTGCACCGTGCCCAGCGCGCCGTAGCAGTCCTGCAGTCGCTCGGCGACAATACGCACCGCGCGAACATCAAATAGCTCATCAAACGCCAGCGACTTCTTCTGCATCTTGCGCCAGATGCTGTAGATATGTTTAGGACGGCCGTACACTTCGGCCCGCACGCCCTCTTTTGCCATCTCTTTGCGCAGATTATCGACAAAGTTATCGATGTACTGCTCACGGTCGATGCGGCGCTCGTGCAGCAGCTTAGCGATGCGCTTGTACTCGTCGGGATGCAGGTAGCGGAAGCAGTAATCTTCCAGCTCCCACTTAAGCTGACCAATGCCCAGGCGGTTCGCCAGCGGGGCATAAATATTGGTGCTCTCTTTCGCCGCCAGTACGCGTTCATCTTCCGGCGCGTCTTTAACTTCGCGCAGGTTCATGATGCGCTCAGCCAACTTCAGCACCACGCAGCGGAAATCTTCCACCATGGCGAGCAACATACGGCGGACATTATCCACCTGCTCAGAAGCCATTGAATCGTTATGAATGGCTTTCAGCTGACGAATGGCGTCCATATCGCGGACCCCGTGCACCAGCGAAACGATGCCCGGACCGACGGTTTTTTCCAGCTCTTCTTCGCTGACAACTTCGTCATTCGCAAGCGGGAAAATCAATGCGGCGCACAGGCTTTCGATATCCATGCTGAGCATCGAGAGAATTTCCACCATCTCGATGCCGCGCCACAGCAGCAGCGACTGGTGAGGATGCCCCTGAGTCTGCGCTTCACAATAGCGCCAGGTTTCAGCAAGGCGATCACAGGAATGCGGGTTAGCAACGCCAAGACTGGCGATCCACTGGTCAAGGGCAAACTCCCCTTCCGTATTTAAATGCGCACTTCTGACCGCAACCATATCCTCTCCTGCACAGCGCCCCTGCCGGACACTTATATTTTTTTTCTGAACAGCACCATGGATTCGAGATGACGGGTATGAGGAAACATATCCAGCATCGCGACCCTTTCCAATTGGTAACCCGCTGACAGCAATGTTTCACTGTCACGTGCGAGTGTCACAGGATTACACGAAACATAGACCACGCATTCTGGCGATAATTTGACGACATGTGCCATGACACCTGCCGCCCCAGCGCGAGCCGGATCGAGTAATACCTTGTTAAATCCCTGCATAGCCCAGGGCTGGCGCGAAACATCTTCTTCCAGATTATGCTGGAAGAATTTGACGTTTTTTAGCGCATTCACGTCAGCATTATACTCTGCCTGCTGCACTAATGCTGCAACGCCCTCCACACCCACGGCACTTTGTACCGATTTTCCTACAGGAAGCGTAAAGTTTCCCATGCCGCAAAACAGATCCAGCACCCGATCTTCAGGTTGCAAATCCAGCCACGCAATGGCCTTCGCCACCATCTGCTGATTCACCGTATCGTTGACCTGAATAAAATCCTTTGGACTGAAGATTAGCTCAAGCTGGTGAGAATGATAAAACGGCTGCCGATCGCCAGATGCGCGCAGCGTCTCGCTTCCATCATCCAGAAACAGCATCAGTTGGTGCTGATGCGAAAAACGTTCCAGTTTTGCAATATCATCGGTACTTAATGCATCGAGATGGCGCAATAACAGCACCGGGCCGTTGTCAGCCAGCACCAGCTCAACATGACCTAAGCGTTTGACAGCATTAAGCATAGTGAGACAATTGCGCAGCGGAATAATCAGCGCTTCAAGCTGGGGCACCATGATGGGGCACTGCTGGATATCGACGAGATCGTTGGTGGCCGCCTGGCGAAACCCCATCAGCAACTGCTGTGTTTTGTTCTGCCACTGCAGGCCAAGCCTGACGCGGCGACGGTAGCCCCAGGCCGGTCCGGCAATGATCTCATCAACCGCCACCGGCTGGTTCGCTGCCTGGGTCAACATCCGTGCCAGCGCACGTGATTTACTTTGCTGTTGTAACGCCTCGTCGACATGCTGCTGCTGACAACCGCCACAGCGGCTAAAATGGGGACAGCGCGGCGCAACCCGTGAAGGACTGTGGTTAAGCAGGCGCACGGCTTTCGCTCTGGCATACTGGCGTTTATCCTCCAGCAGGGTGACCTCGGCCTGCTCTCCGGGCAGCGCGCCCGAGACAAACAGGGTTTTGCCCTTGTAGCGGGCAACGCCCTGACCAAACGGGTCGAGGTCTTCAATGGTGACGGTGATCCGTTGTTGGGTCGTCACGCGCTGTTTTGCGGAGTAAAATTGCGCCATAGTGTGGTTCTTTCTCTTTAAGATTCGATGTGCACAAGGTTCAGCAGATGCACAGGGACGTTCATGCCGGACAGCAGGCGACTATTATGACCAAATACAGCCTGCGGGCGCGAATGATGATTTTAATTTTGGCCCCAACGTTGATGGTTGGGTTACTGCTCAGCTCATTTTTTGTCGTGCATCGTTATAATGAGCTGCAGCGCCAGGTCATCGATGCCGGGGCCAATATCATCGAACCGCTGGCGGTTTCTACCGAATACAGCATGACATGGCACAATCGTGACGCGCTGCGTGAACTGGTCAGTTTACTGCATCGCCGCCATTCCGGGATCGTGCGCGCCATCTCCGTTTTCGACGATAATAATCAGCTTTATGTCACCTCTAATAATCACCAAAACCTGAGTCTGGAAAGCAAGCAGGCTATTCGCGCGCTGCCTGAGGATGTGTCCGTTGAAGGCAGTGGCAACCTGCTGATCTTACGCAAGCCGATTATCTCTGAACGTTACGCCGTGGATGAGCTGCCGGGTCAGGATGCCAAACCCGCAGGTAACCCGTTGGGCTATGTGGCGATAGAGCTGGATCTGCAATCCGTGCGCTTACAGCAATATCGGGAAGTTTTTATTGCTACCCTGATGCTGCTGTTCTGCCTGTGTATTGCCATGCTGTTTGCCTATCGCCTGATGCGGGACGTCACCGGCCCTATTCGTAATATGGTCAGCACCGTTGACCGAATTCGCCGTGGACAACTGGACAGCCGGGTTGAAGGCCATATGCTGGGTGAATTGAGTATCCTGAAAAACGGTATCAACGCGATGGCGATGTCGCTCACCGCCTATCACGAAGAGATGCAGCACAATATCGATCAGGCCACATGGGACCTGCGGGAAACGCTGGAGCAGTTGGAGATTCAGAACGTCGAGCTGGATCTGGCCAAAAAGCGCGCGCAGGAAGCCGCCCGTATCAAATCCGAATTTCTGGCAAATATGTCGCATGAGTTGCGTACGCCGCTTAACGGCGTGCTGGGCTTTACCCGTCAGATGTTGAAAACGCCGCTGCGCACCACGCAGCGCGACTACATGCTGACCATTGAGCGCTCGGCCAACAATCTCCTGTCCATCATTAATGACGTGCTTGATTTTTCCAGACTGGAAGCCGGCAAGCTGATGCTGGAGTCCATTCCCTTTCCGTTGCGCGCCACCCTGGATGAAACCCTGGTTTTACTGGCCCCATCCGCCCATGAGAAGGGGCTGGAGTTGACCGTGGTCTGCGATAACAGCGTGCCGGACAACGTGATTGGCGATGCGCTCCGCCTGCAGCAGATCCTGATCAACCTGATGGGCAACGCGATTAAATTTACCGAAAAAGGGACCATCAATTTACGGGTAGAACAGCACACGATTACGGCGACGCATGTTGAACTGGAGATTCAGGTTCGCGACACAGGCATTGGCATTTCTGAAGAGCAGCAGGCCCAGCTGTTTCAGGCCTTTCGCCAGGCGGATGCCAGCATTTCCCGCCGCCACGGAGGATCGGGGCTGGGGCTGGTCATTACCCAAAAACTGGTAAGGGAAATGAACGGGGAGATCACCTTCGTCAGCCGTCAGAACCACGGCTCTACCTTTTGGGTGCGCGTTAAACTAGACCTCAATCCCAATGCACCGAGTATGCCTCGAGTGCTGGATGCACTGTCGAACACGCGCATGGCCTATGTGGAGGCGAACCCCGACGTCGCCAGCGCGGTGGTAGAGATTTTAGGTGCCACGCCGTTGCAGGTTGAGCACAGTTTAACCCTGGAGGGTCTGAGCCAGTCGCGCTATCCCATTGTGTTAATGGCCATGCCGGTCAACGCCAGCCAGCCGCAGGTGCTTGAGGACAGGCTGATCCATACGCTTTTGGAGCGCGCCGACCAGGTCATTATGGCGCTGCCGAGTCCGATGATGTTACTGGCCGATGAGCTGAAAGTGCGTGGCATTGATGGCTGCATCGCAAAACCCGTCTCGCAGACGCGCCTGTTGCCGATGCTGCTGGAGCTGCATGCCCGTCACAGCAGCGAACTATCGGCCTCACCGCGTCTGCCGCTGACCGTGATGGCCGTGGACGACAATCCCGCGAACCTCAAGCTGATTGGGGCGCTGCTGGAAGAGCAGGTTCAACACATCGTACTGTGCAATAATGCGGAGCAGGCCATCCGTGTGGCCCACAGGCAAGTGCTGGACGTGATCTTAATGGATATACAAATGCCCGATATTGATGGCATTCGGGCCAGCGAGATCATCCGCACGCTGCCCAACCACGCAACCACCCCGATAGTCGCCGTCACCGCCCACGCTATTGACGGTGAACGCGAACATCTTATCCGGGCCGGCATGAACGACTACCTGGCCAAGCCTATTGATGAAAACAAGCTCGCTCAGGTCCTGGCCCGCTATATGCCCAGCCCGAGCACCACGGCGCCCGAGATCCCCCCAATATTACCCACGCTGGACTGGAAGCTGGCATTACGCCAGGCAGCGAATAAGCCGGATCTGGCGCGGGATTTACTCCGAATGCTGTTGGCATTCCTGCCGGAAGTGCACGGTAAAATGGCGCAGTTTATCGCCGACAACGACGCGACCTCCCTGCGTGAGATCATTCATAAACTTCACGGCAGCGCCAGCTACAGCGGCGTCCCGCGGATGAAACAACTGTGCCGTAAGCTTGAGAAAGAGCTTCATCAGGCAAGCGATATCGAAGCGCTGGAGCCGGAACTGCTGGAGCTTCAGGATGAAATGGAGAACGTCGCCAGACAGGCACGGCGCATCCTCTCCATGCCTTAGCCGGGCATACTGCGGAAGAACGAACGGCCCTGTCAGGTGAAGGGCCGTGAATACGCTTAGTGAAACCCGGCGATTTTCATTGTGGCAGCCACATTGCGCGCGGTGAGACGGACATTGTTTTCTGCCCCTTTTAGCGCCTCATCCAGCGAGCAAATACGGTAAAGCACGCTAAATACGGCATCCAGGCCATGCTGATGCACCACACCGACATCGTCAGTCAGGCTACCGGCAATGCCTATCACGGGAATATTAAAACGCTTAGCGACCTTTGCCACACCAATCGGCACCTTGCCCTTGATGCTCTGGCTGTCGATTCGCCCCTCGCCGGTAATGACCAGATCGGCATCTTTTACCTGCTCCTCCAGGCCCAGCGCTTCCGTCACAATCTCAATCCCACGGCGTAATTCCGCCTGACAAAACGCGTGCAGCGCAGCCCCCATGCCACCGGCAGCGCCGCCACCGCTGATCTGCAGCACATCAATACCCAAATCGCGCTGAATAAGCGCAGCGTAATGTGTCAGGGCTCGATCCAGTTGCTCAACCCGTTCTGGCGTCGCGCCTTTCTGGGGGCCAAACACCGCAGAGGCACCGTGATCGCCCGTCAGCGTATTGGTTACATCGCAGGCCACTTCAACGCGGCACTGCCGAATGCGCGGGTCCAGTCCGGTAACGTCAATGCTTGCCAGGTCAGGCAATGCGCCACCTCCCCGACCAATTTGCTCGCCTTGTTTATCCAGCAAGCGAGCGCCCAGCGCCTGCATCATGCCAGCACCACCGTCATTGGTGGCGCTGCCACCGATACCGATAATGATGTGTCGGACGCCTTTATCCAGCGCGTTTTTAATTAGCTCCCCAGTCCCAAACGAGGTGGTGATCAGGGGATCCCGCTGCGCTGCCGGTACCAGCTCCAGGCCGCTGGCCGCCGCCATCTCGATATAGGCGGTATCTTCATTACCCGACAGGCCGTAAAACGCCTCGACAGGTTCACCCAGCGGACCGGTGACCTTTAACCTGACCCGCTTTCCCTGGGTCGCAGCCACCATGGCTTCCACCGTGCCTTCACCACCATCAGCAACCGGTATTTTCACATAATGGGCATCGGGAAAAACCTCACGGAACCCCGCTTCGATTGCCGATGCCACTTCCAGGGCCGAAAGACTTTCTTTATATGAATCCGGTGCGATTACGATTTTCATAGGCAATCCAGGCGGTATTAATTAACGATCAGAGCGTGAAATCGGCCCGGCCTCCACAGAAGCCGGGCAAGGCATTAGCGAGAGATCTCAACCTTTGCTAATTTTTCATAATAGCAGGCCAGCGCGCTGTGGTCGGCACTCCCCTGTCCGTCATTACGCAACGCCTGCATCATTTCCATCACGGCCGCCGTCAGCGGCAGGTGCGCACCAAGGCTGTGCGAGGTATCCAGCGCGTTAGCCAGATCCTTGATATGTAAATCAATGCGGAAACCCGGCTTAAAGTTGCGGTCCATCACCATGGGCGCTTTGGCATCCAGCACGGTGCTGCCCGCCAGACCGCCACGAATCGCCTGATACACCAGTTCCGGACTGACGCCCGCTTTGGTCGCCAGCGACAAGGCTTCAGACATGGCGGCAATATTCAGCGCTACAATGACCTGATTTGCCAGCTTCGTCACGTTACCTGCGCCGATATCGCCGGTATGAACCACCGATCCCGCCATGGCTTTCATGATGTCGTAGCACTGGTCAAACACGGCTTTATCGCCGCCCACCATCACGGATAACGTCCCCTCAATCGCTTTGGGCTCGCCGCCGCTCACCGGCGCATCCAGCATGTGAATCTGCTTTGCTGCCAGCGCATCGTGGACTTCACGGCTCGCCAGCGGCGCAATGGAGCTCATATCGATCACAATCAGGCCCGGTTTCGCGCCATCGATAATGCCGTTTTCGCCCAGGCAAACCTCTTTCACCTGTGGGGAATTTGGCACCATGGTGATCACCACATCGCACTGT
Source organism: Pantoea sp. V106_11 (assembly GCF_029967885.1). NCBI lineage: Bacteria > Pseudomonadati > Pseudomonadota > Gammaproteobacteria > Enterobacterales > Erwiniaceae > Pantoea > Pantoea sp. V106_11. The sequence goes on along the minus strand of NZ_JASCAK010000029.1, from coordinate 271,624 downwards.
TGCGCCAGTTCTTTGGCATTCGCCGCTGTGGCCGCCCCCAGCTGCACCAGCTCGGCTTCGTTTTCTGCATTATGATCGCGTACCACCAGTGAATAACCGGCTTTCAGCAGGTTTTTACTCATTGGTTTGCCCATGATGCCCAGGCCAATAAAGCCAATTTTCATGTCGTTTCTCCTGGATGATTACTTTTTAAATTTGTCGCACAACGCCTGCGTGGCACTGCGGAAAACACCGAGATCGCTGCCAACGGCAACAAAGGTTGCGCCCCATTCGAGATAGCGACGGGCATCGGCTTCCACCGGTGCCAGAATGCCGCTGGGCTTGTTGGCGGCTTTTGCCCGCTCAAAGATGTGTTTGATGACCGTTAACACCTCCGGATGGGCCGGCTGCCCGAGATAGCCGAGTGCGGCAGAGAGATCGCCCGGCCCGACAAAAATGCCGTCCACGCCGTCAACGGCGGCGATGGCGTCAATGTTGTCGACAGCCTGCTGGGTTTCTATTTGGACCAGCACCGAAATGTTGTCGTTGATGGTGGCGTTATAATTCGGCACCGTGCCGTACATGTTGCTGCGATGGGAAACCGACACGCCGCGAATTCCGGCAGGCGGATAGCGCGTGGAGGCAACTGCACGTCTGGCTTCGTCTTCGTTCTCGACGAAGGGAACAAGGATGTTATTAAAACCAATATCCAGCAGGCGCTTAATGATGACCGGTTCATTACAGGGTGGACGCACCACCGGCGCGCTGCGGCTGCCCTTCAGCGCCATTAGCTGGGGAACAAACGTGGTGATATCGTTCGGTGCGTGCTCGCCATCCAGAACTAACCAGTCAAATCCGGCCAGCCCTAACACCTCGGTCGAAACAGGACTTGCCAGGGCGCACCAACTGCCGATCAGGGTTTCACCTGCCAGCAGGCGGCGACGGAATTCATTTGGCCAGGCTGTATTACTCATGATTTGACTCCTGTGGAACGGGCTTCCTGAAGGAAGCCCAAAAAAGTTAACGCACCAGGCACGGACGCTTGTTATCAAACGTCCACTGTGGGATCAGGAACTGCATGGCCTGAGCATCATCACGTGCGCCAAGGCCATGCTTTTGATACAGCGCGTTAGCCTGCATGACCTGGTCCATATCCAGTTCAATGCCCAGGCCCGGTGCCTGCGGCACTGCGACCATGCCGCCTTCAATCTGGAAAGGCGTTTTCGTCAGTCGTTGATTGCCTTCCTGCCAGATCCAGTGGGTATCAATAGCGGTGATCTTGCCCGGTGCGGCAGCGGCAACATGGGTGAACATCGCCAGTGAAATATCGAAATGGTTGTTGGAGTGCGAACCCCACGTCAGGCCAAACGCGTGGCACATTTGCGCCACGCGCACGGAACCCTGCATCGTCCAGAAGTGCGGATCGGCCAGTGGGATATCCACCGACTGTAATGACAACGTGTGGCCCATTTGACGCCAGTCAGTGGCGATCATATTCGTCGCCGTCGGCAGACCGGTAGCGCGCCGGAACTCGGCCATCACTTCACGCCCCGAATAGCCCTGCTCTGCGCCACAGGGATCTTCTGCATAGGCGAGGACGTTTTTAAGCTGCTTACCCAGCGTAATGGCTTCGTCAAGCGACCAGGCACCGTTGGGATCGATAGTGACGCGCGCCTGGGGGAAGCGCTTCGCGAGTGCAGTAATCGCTTCTGCCTCATCACTGCCGCTCAGCACGCCGCCTTTAAGTTTAAAATCGTTGAACCCGTATTTTTCATAGGCCGCTTCGGCCAGCCGCACCACGGCATCCGGCGTGAGCGCTTCCTGATGGCGCAGGCGATACCAGTCGCAGGTATCGTTGTCCTGATGCTGGTAGGCCAGCGAGGTCTTGTTGCGATCGCCAACGTAGAACAGATAACCCAGCATTTCGACTTTGTCGCGCTGCTGTCCGTCGCCCAATAGCGAGGCGACATTGACGCCCAGATGCTGCCCCAGCAGATCCAGCAGTGAGGCTTCGATGCCGGTGACCACGTGAATGGTGGTGCGAAGATCAAAGGTCTGATTACCTCGCCCAGCGGCATCGCGATCGGCAAAAGTGGCGCGAACCTGGCTCAGGATGTTTTTATATTCGCCAATCGTTTTGCCCACCACCAGCGCGGCAGCCTCTTCCAGGGTTTGACGAATCTTTTCGCCACCGGGGATTTCACCTACGCCAGTATGGCCTGCGTTGTCTTCAATGATAACGATATTGCGGGTGAAAAAAGGCGAATGTGCGCCGCTCAGGTTCAGTAACATGCTGTCATAGCCGGCAACCGGGATGACCTGCATGGCGGTAATTTTTGGTGTGGTATTCATCTGTTATCCCTTAAGCAGAGGCCCGGCCAAAGGCCGGCCGTTTACGGTCAAATGTCCATCCTGGTAGCAAGTACTGCATGGCTGTGGCGTCATTACGTCCGCCCGCCGGCAGTGATTTGTAGTGTTCGTTTGCCAGGCGGAGTCGTTCCCAATCCAGTTCAATGCCCAGGCCAGGCGCATCTGGCACCGTGATTTTGCCCTGACGGATCTGCAGCGGCTCTTTTGTCAGGCGTTGATCGCCCTCCTGCCAGATCCAGTGCGTATCTATGGCGGTGGGATTACCGGGCGCGGCGGCACCGACGTGGGTGAACATCGCGAGAGAAATATCAAAGTGGTTATTCGAATGGCAGCCCCAGGTTAAGCCCCATTCATCGCACAGTTGCGCGACCCGAACGGCGCCGCTCATCGTCCAGAAGTGTGGATCGGCCAGTGGGATATCGACAGCATTGAGCATCAGCGCATGGTTCATTTCACGCCAGTTGGTGGCGATCATGTTGGTGGCGACCGGTAATCCGGTCGCACGACGAAACTCGGCCATCACCTCGCGCCCTGAATAACCCTGCTCGGCGCCACAGGGATCTTCTGCATAGGTCAGAACATCCTGCATGCCCTTACAGAATCCGATCGCCTCGTCCAGCCACCACGCGCCGTTAGGATCGACGGTGATGCGCGCCTCGGGGAAGCGCTTTTTCAGCGCCTGCGCGGTGGCGATCTCCTGTTCGCCTGGCAGCACTCCGCCCTTGAGTTTGAAATCTTTGAAACCGTATTTATCCTGCGCCGCCTCGGCCAGCCGGACAACCGACTCGCTATTCAGCGCTTCCTGATGGCGCAGGTGATACCAGTCATGCTGCGCCTTCTCACCCGTCAGATAAGGCAAATCGGTTTTACGGCGATCGCCTAAGTAGAACAGGTAGCCTAAAACCGTCACCTCATCGCGCTGCTTACCCGGTCCAAGCAGTTCGGCGACCGGCACGCCCAGGCATTGTCCCAGAAGGTCCAGCAGTGCGGCTTCCAGTGCCGCGACCGCGTTGACGCGCAGCTCAAAAGTCCAGGCCCCTTTGCCAAAAGTCTCGAAATCGGCGGACTGATTCCCCTGATGAATCTTCTGCACCAGCCGGTTCATACGGGCGACCTGCTGACCGATCACCTGCGGCGCGGCCTCGACCAAGGTCTGATAGAGGGTTTCGCCCCCCGGTGCTTCACCCAGCCCGGTGTGTCCTGCACTGTCGGTCAGGATCACGATATTGCGCGTGAAGCGGGCATTGTGTGCCCCGCCAATGTTGAGCAGCATACTGTCGTAGCCAGCCACAGGGACCACCTGCATAGTCGTAATAACGGGCGTCGATTGCGTATTCATGCAGGCTCCTTAGCGTGTTTTCAGCTCAATGCGCTTGATGTTATCCACCAGCACCAGGTAGCTGAGTACGGCAACGAACGCGTGGATACCGACATAAACCAGCGCGCCGTTATAAGAACCGGTAGAGGCAATGATGTAGCCGATCGCGATGGGGGTAATAATGCCGGATGCATTACCGAACATATTGAACAGGCCGCCGCTCAGGCCGCTAATCTCTTTCGGTGCGGTGTCCGCCATCACTGCCCATCCCAGCGCGCCAATCCCTTTACCAAAGAAGGCGGTTGCCATGAACAGCACCACGACCCAGTCCGTCTCGACATAGTTACAGACCACCATGGACGTCGAGAGCAACATGCCAAGCACAATCGGGGTTTTACGGGCGATATTGAGTGAGCCGGTTTTGCGCATCAGCCAGTCAGAGATCACCCCGCCGAGCACGCCACCGATAAAGCCGCACAGCGCAGGCACCGAGGCGACAAAGCCCGCTTTAAGGATCGACATGCCCCTTGCCTGCACCAGATAAACCGGAAACCAGGTGATAAAGAAGTAGGTCAGAGCGTTGATGCAGTACTGGCCAATGTAGACACCGATCATCATGCGCGACTGCAGCAGTTGCTTGATCTGGAACCACTTATCACTGAAGCTGACTTTTTGCTTTTCGCTTTTCTGATCCATATTGATCAGCGCGCCGCCCTCCGCCATATAGTCCAGCTCCGCTTTGTTCACGCCGGGATGATCGCAGGGATCGTAAATCACTTTGAGCCAGATAAAGCTCAAAATAATGCCCAGCCCTCCCATAAACCAGAACACGTGCGCCCAGCCCACCGCGGAGGTCAACCAGCCCATGATGGGCGCGAAAATTACCGTCGCGAAGTATTGTGCGGAGTTGAAAATCGCCACGGCAGTGCCGCGCTCCTGAGCCGGAAACCAGGCTGCCACAATACGGCTGTTACCCGGGAATGAAGGGGCTTCCGCCAGCCCGACCATAAAGCGCAGCATAAACAGCGCCATGACGATGGTGTAGCCGCTGAACACGTCCACGAACCCCTGCAGCAGGGTAAACAACGACCAAAGAAAGATACTCCAGAAATAGACGCGCTTAGAACCAAAGCGATCCAACAGCCAGCCACCGGGGATTTGCCCAATGACATAGGCCCATGAAAAAGCAGAGAAGATAAACCCCATCCCCACGGGATCGAGGCCAATTTCTTTTGCCATGGCCGAACCCGCGATAGACAACGTGGCGCGGTCACCGTAGTTGAATGAGGTCACAATAAACAGCATGACCACTATCCAGTAACGCGCGTTCGTCCGTTTTTGTACCGCCTCCGTTGTCTGGTGATAACTACTCATGATGCACTCCTGAAATATAGCGAAAGCTACATTCGCTCTGACTGCATACACATCGCGTTGGGTATCAGAGAGATGTAGGTTAAACACGGCGATTTTTTTTAATGGCAAACCGATAATGCGTCGTGACGAATAACCTGATCGGGAAAACGGAAATCAGTATAGGAAGCGGGTTTGGGTGAGGCATTGGAACATCACCCTGGAATAAGGTGAATGAACGATGATTTTTTGGGCTAATGCATAAACTGCTGCGGGACGTTTCACGTTATTTGTAAAAAGTCACAATAAGCACGCCCAAACAGGCGTTGATAAGCGGCTTTGTGAGAATCTTCACTTGATTTAGTAAAAAGATAATAAAACCGCGTCATCTCTCAGCCGAATATAGGTCAATTGCACAATGTGCAGGCGGTAACACCTTCTTATACTGACGGTGGCAAATACCGAACCTGTGACACCTGACGTCTCATAATGAATGCGCCGTACCAGCAAGGCGCTACGCACTGGAAGGTGAGCGATGAACCCCATTTCAAAAGAGCAGCCGCTTTACATTAAAGTTCACGAAAACGATAACGTTGCGATTGTGGTAAACAGCCAGGGGCTGACTGCGGGCACCACGTTTAAAGATGGATTGACACTAACCGAACATGTACCGCAGGGGCATAAGGTGGCGTTGGTTGCCATTCCTCAGGGTCAGCCTGTGTTGCGCTATGGTGAAATTATTGGCCTTGCCGTTCGTGATATTGCCCAAGGCAGTTGGATCGATGAGTCACTCATTGCGCTTCCGGACGCACCGGATTTGCAGAGTTTGCCCCTGGCGAATAACGTGCCGCCTGACTTACCGCCGCTTGAAGGTTATACCTTCGAGGGCTATCGCAACGCTGACGGCAGCGTGGGCACCCGTAACCTGTTGGGCATTACCACCAGCGTTCACTGCGTGGCGGGCGTGGTGGATTATGTGGTGCAAATGATAGAGCGTGATTTGCTGCCCCGTTATCCCAATGTGGACGGCGTGGTTGCGCTAAATCATCTCTACGGCTGCGGCGTGGCAATCAACGCGCCTGCGGCGGTTATTCCTATCCGTTCCGTCCACAACCTGGCCCTTAACGCGAATTTTGGCGGGGAGATCATGGTAGTCAGTCTGGGTTGTGAAAAATTACAACCTGAGCGCTTGTTGACCGGTACGCCCGACGTGCAACCCATCTCGCTGGGTGAGGAGGATATTGTGCGTTTGCAGGATGAGAAGCTGGTGGGCTTTGGCGCCATGGTGGATGAGATCCTCCAGGTCGCAGAGCGCCATCTGAAACGGCTTAACCAGCGCCAGCGTGAAACCTGCCCTGCCTCGGAACTGGTCGTGGGCATGCAGTGCGGCGGCAGTGATGCTTTTTCTGGCGTGACGGCGAATCCCGCAGTGGGCTTTGCTTCCGACCTGCTGGTGCGCAGCGGCGCGACCGTTATGTTCTCTGAGGTCACCGAGGTGCGCGATGCCATTCACTTACTGACACCGCGCGTGATCAATCAGGAAGTGGGTCAGCGGCTGATTGAAGAGATGGCATGGTATGACCGCTACCTTGATCAAGGCAAAACCGATCGCAGCGCCAATCCCTCACCGGGCAACAAGAAAGGTGGGCTGGCAAACGTGGTGGAAAAAGCCCTGGGTTCCATTGCCAAATCAGGCCGAAGCCCGATTGTGGAGGTTCTGTCGCCCGGACAGCGTCCGACACGACGTGGACTGATTTTTGCCGCGACGCCAGCCAGCGATTTTGTGTGCGGCACGCAGCAGCTCGCCTCAGGTATCACCCTGCAGGTCTTTACCACCGGCAGAGGAACCCCGTATGGCCTGGCGGCAATCCCGGTGATAAAAATGGCTACCCGTAACGCGCTGGCCGAGCGCTGGCATGACCTGATGGACATCAATGCTGGCACGATTGCAACAGGCGAGGAAACCATTGAGCAGGTTGGCTGGCGGTTGTTTGAATTGATACTGGACATTGCCAGTGGCAGAAAGCAAACCTGGTCAGATCGCTGGGGAATTCGTAATCAGCTGGCCGTATTTAATCCCGCGCCGATAACCTGAGAAACGGGGGCGCGCAGGGCAATGACGGAACGCGCTGTACGCAGAATCCTGTTGTCGTAACACCGCTGCCGCCGGTGTAATCCGGACGGCAGCGGAACAGCATAGCAGCCTTGATCTTATCAGAGCTGCTTGCCCCACTGCTCAACCCACGGCGTGGTGACGGATTCAGGTTCTGGATGTTCCGTGGCATCAACCAGCAGAACCTCGCCCACCCGTTTAGCCTGATGCTCCTGTAACAGGGCATCAAAGCGCTTACCCGCACCGCAGAAATTCTCGTAGCTGCTGTCGCCCAAGGCAATAACGCCGTAGCGCAGCCCTGGCTGGTGGCCCAGTTTGTCCTGCACGTCATGGAACAGGCCAGAAATAGTATCCGGGAAATCGCCCTGACCGGTGGTTGATGTAATCACTAAGGCGACATCATTCGCATAGTTTTGCCATTCGGCTAACGTAGGATCTTCAAAAATCCTTACGTCATGGCCTTGCTGCTGCAATGCCGGTTCTGCTTCTTCTGCAACCAGTAATGCATTGCCATAAACGGTGCCTACAAAAATACCAATTTTCGCCATTTCTTTTCCCCTTTATTCCGTCCCGCTATCCTGACCTGAGCCAGCTATAAACTCAACCCGTGGCACATCCGGCATACAGGCCTGCCAGCCAAACTGATCCATTACCCGTTGCCAGACAAGATCAAGTCCGGCGCGAATAACCAGGGGTTCTCCCGTCACCGGGTGGCTGAGCGACAAGCTGCTGGCATGCAACATTAAACGATTTGCGCCAAAGTGTGCAGCCGCCCCCCGATTCTGACGCAAATCGCCATGGGCCGAATCGCCGATAATGGGATGGCGAAGATGAGACATATGCCGACGCAGCTGATGCTTTCGTCCGGTTTTGGGTTTGAGCTCAATCAGGCTGTAACGCGCAGTGGGATAACGACTCACTGCGACCGGCATTTCTACGGTTGCCAGTGAGGCGTAATCGGTCACCGCAGGCTGAGGCGCGCGGGGGTCGCTGACAAATTTGTCGGCAATTTTATCCAGTTCTTCGACAAGCGGATAATCCAGCCGATCGCGGCCTTCCAGCCAGCCGCGCACCACGGCATGATAGGTCTTCTCCATCTGATGATGCTCAAACTGCTGGGAAAGCAGGCGGCCCACCTCACTGGACAGGCCCATTAGCAGAACGCCCGATGTGGGGCGATCAAGCCGGTGCGCCGTGAAAACATGCTGGCCTATCTGGTCGCGTACCGTCTGCATGACAAACTGCGTTTCATGGCGATCAAGCCAGCTACGGTGGACCAGCCAACCGGCGGGTTTGTTCACCGCCACCAGCCACGCATCCTGATAAATGATCTCTAACATCAGGCAGACTCATCCTCCAGAAGGGCATCCAGCTGCTTTAACGTCAACACCAGCAGGGCACGACCGGGCTGCCCGGGCGTTAACGCCACTTCAAAATAGGGGGCGATCGCGACGTTCTTCGGCAACGGCTGCCCGGCACCAATGATGGCCTGAACGCGCGGTATCAGCACCCACTGTAACCATTCCAGCGGCTGAAGCGTATCAAGGAAGAAAGGTTGCTGGCTGGTGAACGCGTGATCGTCTGGCGCAACAGACTGCCAGAGATCGTGCTCGCGCATTATCGCTTCGACCTGTTCGAGTCGTTGCAAAATTAAGTGTTCCAGCGTCATGCTTCACCTCTGACCGGATAAAAATGGGCGGCAAGCATAACCCGCAGGCATAAAAAAAGGGAGCACTGTATTAAACAGTGCTCCCGGTTCGTTTGCAGCTTTCCCGCTACGTTAGTGCTCCCTGCTCATCCGTGACAACTTTTCCCGTGCGAATTCCATTCGCGCATCATCCTGACAAATCCTTAGCATCCAGGCCCGCCACCTCTTCTGAGGGGCTCTCATTCTCCGTCCTGGAGGTGTCCTTTAACTCAATCCAGAGTGTCCTGCTTCATCCTGAAGCCTTCCTTGTGACGTAAACTCCGTTACGTTCCGGCCTCCTGGCTACCGTCATCCTGACGGCTCCTGTTGTCCAGGACATCCTGTCCGCGAGTGATATTCTCGTCAGAAATTACTCAGAGCACAAGGTGGTAAAACGCCTTATAACGATATCTTATGAAAAGCGCTCATCAGCGCAGCTAATAAGTTAATGATTTACAATATTTTTACATCTTTCCGAAATGATCACTGCGTGAAGGATAGAGCGATCTCTCACAGAGCTTGTAAGAGATCTCTCACACCGCCGATAGCGGATATCTGCAACTAGTCACTAAGCGGTTGTAAATCATTAAGAAATGATGGGATATCAGGTGCCAGCGTCTGGCGATGTTTGCGCCCTGGGGTTTCGAGAATGACATGTCCGCTCAGGTTACAGAGCGAGATAATGTTTTCTTCGGAATCCGTTGTCGCGATAAACAGCGTCGGCGCCTGCTTCAGCCGGCGCTGCATCACTAAATGACCAATCAGATTTTCCTGCAGTCGGACAAAATCCTCTTCGCTCCAGACCTGCAGAAGCGTTAACCTGATTTGGTCGTGAGTGGCGCGCATGTCTCCCGCGAACTGGTGGGTATAAAATGCGGTAATCTGCGGCTGGAGCTGGATATCCAGCGCGCGTTCAACGGCATCCAGAGACGGCGGCAGGCTAAAGGGCTGCGGTTGCCACAGCGCCCGCTCGCCACGATTTTCAATCAGGCAGGGTGAAGGAACGCCATAAAGATCGCTACTGGCCGGTGCATGGCCATTATTCTGCTGCCAGTGCAGACAGTATCGGGTGGTAAAATCAGTTAACGCTTCAGCCGTTTGCTGCATCATTCAAATTCTCACTTCTGATAGGTTACACTTACTCACTTTGATGACCTCAGTGGTAACCGTTATGTCTTCTTATCAGCCGGATCCGGCGCTCAGCAACCTGACGCTTGGCAAGCCCACAGCTTATCACGATCGCTATGACAACAGCTTATTACAGGCCGTTCCGCGCAGCATGAACCGCGAACCACTCGGCCTTTATCCTGATAACCTGCCTTTTACCGGAGGCGATATCTGGACGCTATATGAACTCTCCTGGCTCAACAGCAAAGGCGTTCCGCAGGTGGCGGTTGGCGAAGTGGTGCTGGACGCCCACAGTCGTAATCTTATCGAGTCCAAGAGTTTCAAACTCTATCTTAACAGCTTTAACCAGACGCGGTTCGCAGACTGGGGCGAGGTGCGCCAGACGCTGGAGCAGGATCTGCGTGTCTGTGCCGAAGGCGAGGTGCGCGTCGCGCTGTTTCGGTTGAATGAAATTGAAGGTCAACCTGTGGGACACTTTGCAGGCTACTGCATAGATGAGCAGGATATCGAAATTGAAGATTATGCCTTTAATGCCGATTATCTGATTGACGCAGCCGGTGAGGAACAGGTGGAAGAAACGCTGGTCAGTCACCTGCTGAAGTCCAACTGTCTGATCACGAATCAGCCTGACTGGGGCTCGGTGATGATTCGCTATAAGGGCCCACGGCTCGATCGCGAAGCGCTGCTGCGCTACATCATTTCATTTCGTCAACATAATGAGTTTCATGAACAGTGCGTTGAGCGTATCTTCAATGACCTGATGCGTTTTTGTCAGCCCGAACAGCTCACCGTTTACGCGCGCTATACGCGTCGGGGCGGACTGGATATTAATCCATGGCGCAGTAATGTGCCCTTTACGCCGGGTCATTCTCGTCTGGTTCGTCAGTAGTTTGCGAGGTATTTCTCAGGCTGCCGGTCAACTATAGCGTTCCACTTGAGTCAGCCCTGCCGACAAGGCTACTCTGGGCAAGGCGGCATACAGTGGATTGCCAACCAGGGATTTTCGTCACTGCATTTGCAGTGTCAGCCATCACCCCAGCGGGTGCAAAGGAGTTCATTTGATTACACATGTCAGCCCTCTTGGCTCTATGGATCTGCTCTCCCAACTGGAAGTAGATATGCTGAAGCGCACAGCCAGCAGCGATTTATATCAACTTTTCCGTAACTGCTCGCTCGCCGTGCTCAATTCTGGCAGCCAGACTGACAGCAGCCACGAGCTCCTGTCCCGCTTTGAGAACTTCGATATTAACGTGCTGCGCCGCGAGCGCGGTATCAAGCTTGAACTGATCAATCCCCCCGAAGAGGCCTTTGTTGACGGCCATATTATTCGTTCACTGCAGGCTAACCTGTTTGCCGTGCTGCGCGATATCCTGTTTGTTAACGGCCAGTTAGCCAGTTCCGGCCGGTTACCCTGCGCAGAAGACAACGACTCGGTCATGATTACCAACACCGTGTTTTCTATTCTGCGTAATGCCCGGGCATTACACGTGGGCGAATATCCCAATACCGTTGTCTGTTGGGGCGGCCACTCGATTAACGCGGTGGAATACCAGTACTGTCGTAACGTCGGTACGCAGTTGGGCCTGCGTGAACTGAATATTTGTACCGGCTGTGGCCCGGGCGTGATGGAAGCGCCCATGAAGGGGGCGGCGGTAGGCCATGCACAGCAACGCTACCGCGACAGCCGCTTTATCGGTTTAACCGAGCCGTCGATTATCGCGGCTGAACCGCCTAACCCGCTGGTGAACGAACTGATCATCATGCCGGACATCGAAAAACGTCTGGAAGCCTTTGTACGCATTGCACATGGCATCATTATTTTCCCTGGCGGCGTGGGGACGGCAGAGGAGTTTCTTTACCTGCTGGGCATTCTGATGAATCCGCAAAATGAGCATCAGGTTCTGCCGCTCATTCTAACCGGGCCGAAAGAAAGCGCCGACTATTTCCGTGTGCTGGATGACTTTATTGTCAGCACGCTCGGGGAGCAGGCACGTAAGCATTATCAGATCATTATTGATGATGCCGCCGAGGTGGCCCGCCTGATGAGAAAAGCGATGCCGCAGGTGAAAGAACACCGCCGCGAAACGGGTGATGCCTACAGCTTTAACTGGTCTATCCGCATCGCGCAGGATTTGCAGGTGCCCTTTATGCCAACGCATGAAAATATGGCCAATCTCAATCTCTACACTAACCAGCCGCCGGAAAAACTGGCAGCCGACCTGCGCCGGGCGTTCTCGGGCATTGTGGCAGGTAACGTTAAAGAGATGGGCATCCGTGAGATCCGGGAAAAAGGCCCTTATAAACTGCACGGTGATGCCGACATCATGCACCGCATGGATGAACTGCTACAGGGCTTTGTGGCGCAGCAGCGTATGAAACTGCCAGGTACTGCCTATATCCCGTGCTACGAAATCATTAAGTAAATCAGGAGGCAGCCGCCGGGCTGCCCGTACCTTATGTCACATCACTTACTTATTGTTGATGCACTCAATCTCATTCGCCGCCTTCACGCCGTTCAAGGCTCTCCCTGTGTGGACGGCTGCGTGGCGGCATTGCGCCAGCTTCTCGGCCACACGCGTCCTTCTCACGTTGTGGCCGTGTTTGACGGGGAAGCGCGCCATCAGGGATGGCGGCATCAGCTGCTGCCCGACTATAAAAGCGGTCGCCCGCCCATGCCGGAAGATTTGCAGGCTGAAATGCCCGCTTTGCAGGCGGCGTTTCGGGCCGTGGGCGTGAGCTGCTGGATTGCCGAACAGGATGAAGCCGACGATCTGGCGGCCACGCTGGCGGTAAAAATGGCGCGGGCGGGCCATCAGGCCACTATCGTTTCCACCGACAAAGGCTACTGTCAGCTACTGGCACCGGACATTCGCATCCGCGATTATTTTCAGAAGCGCTGGCTGGATTTGCCGTTTATTGAAACGGAGTTTGGCGTTGCGCCCACTGTGCTGCCCGACTACTGGGGATTATGCGGCATCAGCAGCAGTAAAATCCCGGGTATCGCGGGCATCGGCCCCAAAAGCGCCCGGGAACTGCTGCAGCAGTTTGGCTCACTGGAATCGCTTTACCAACAGTTGGATCAGGTCCCCACCAAATGGCGCAATAAACTGCAGACAGGGCAAGAGATGGCGTTCATCAGCCGCGACGTCGCCCGGCTGAAACAGGATTTGGTGCTGGAAGGAAATCTGAATTTACTGCGTTACAGCGGTGACTAGCATCGTCAACCGATCGGGCGCCATCGCGCCCGATCGGTTCGATTAGCGCTCGTCGCGACGGCCACCGACCGCGGCCCAGATACGACGAATATGCACCGTTACTTCTTCACGATCGTGGTAGAGCTGGCGTGCGCGAATTTGCGCATTAATGCCCTTTTCCGTGAGGCGCTGCTCGATCATGGCCAGATTCTGCGTGACTTCTTCATACCGCTTCTTCATGGGCAGCTTCAGGTTGAAAATGGCCTCACGACACCAGCCATTCACCAGCCAGTCCGCCATCAGATTGGCCACGCGAGCCGGTTTTTCCACCATGTCGCAGACCAGCCAGCTGATATTGGTGCGCGGTGGGCGGAAGCGGAAACCGTCTTCGCGTTCGTGAAAGACCTGTCCGGTATCCATCAGACTCGGTGCCATGGGGCCGTTATCCACGGCGTAGACCATCATGCTGCGCTGTACCAGCTGATACGTCCAGCCGCCAGGGCAGGCGCCCAGATCCACCGCATACATGCCGCTGGCTAACCGCTCATCCCACTCGTCGGCGGGCACAAAAACGTGGAAAGCCTCTTCCAGCTTAAGCGTTGAACGGCTTGGCGCATCAGAGGGAAACTTAAGACGCGGAATGCCCATATAAAAGGGGGAATTGTTTTCTGGCAGCGAATAGCCCACGTAACAGGTACCGGGAGCAATAAAGAACACGTGCACGACCGGGCGTTTTGGGCTCTCGTAATTAAGCAGAATTTTGCTCTCACGCAGGCTGGCACGTAGGGGAACGGTAAACTTGCGGCAGAATTTGGTGAGCTCTTTTGCTTCATTGGTGTCAGGCACCTCAACACGCAGCTCGCCGCCTTTCTCGACCACACCGCTCAACATGCCAACGATCGGCGAAATACGATCGTCCTGAGGCAAGTCACGCAGCAGCTCGCCGACAACCAGCATCTGGCGGGCGAAAATCAGGGTTTCAAATGGCAGTTCCCGAATCAGCCTTTCCGCATCGGGCTGCTGATAGCATTCAAACAGCACATAACCGGCATCTTCTTTTACCCGTGGAAAGCCGTAGACGTTACGCTCTGCGGCTTTCGCACTAATCTCTGCCGCACACTCTTTTTCAAAGCCGGAGCGGCAATACAGTAAAACTTTATTCATGGCGTTCTGCCTTGGTTTTAAGACGCAGTGCGCCAATCAACATCAATAGCCAGCCGACGAGGAAGAACAGGCCTCCGACTGGCGTGATAAATACAAAAAACGTTAAATGCGACAGCGCCAGTGAATAGAGGCTGCCGCTAAATAATACGGTTCCCAGCGCCATAGACGCACTGCTCCAGTAAAACCAGATGTTACAGCGATACAGCATTGCCGCACCCAGCCCCAGTACAGCCAGCGTATGGTAAGCCTGATATTCCAGCCCGGTGTGAATCCAGGCCATTTCAGTGGCTCCCAGCGTTTTGTTCAACACGTGAGCACCAAAAGCACCAAATGCCACCAGGAAAAAGCCGCTGATGGCCGCAAAAATAAACATGGCACGTCTGGACATCAATCTATCCTCAAGGTGCGTTTGCAGGTCCCTGCAAAAAAATCAAAAAGTTACTGATCATAACGAAAGCGGAATTTTTCTTGTTCGGTTGCCGCTTTAGCGAGGATCCACTGTCGAAAGGCGGCTATTTTACCCAGTTCTGCCTGGCTGTCATGACAAACCAGATAAAAAGCATTTTTGCTCACTAAAACGTCATTAAACGGACAAATCAACCGCCCCGCTTCGATTTCGCTCTGCGCCATAACGTTATTGGCCAATGCCACGCCCTGACCATGAATCGCCGCCTGCAACACCATGGCGCTGTGACTGAAGATGGGGCCCTGTTGAACGTTGATATGCTGAACGCCGAGCTGACGAATATAGGATTGCCAGTCACGACGCGACGCATCATGCAGCAGAGTAAAGCGAGCAAGATCCATAGGGGTTTTAAGCGGATTTTCCCCGGTCATCAACGCCGGAGAACAGACCGGCAGCAGGTATTCTGCGTAGAGTTTTTCCACCCGTAAGCCAGGCCAGTTGCCCCGACCATAGAAAATCGCCACGTCCACATCGTCGGCCAGTTTCTCCTCATCGCGGTCAACGGCCTGGATACGGACATCGATTCCCGGATAAGCCAGATTAAAGCTGGAGAGGCGCGGCACGAGCCATTGAATGGCAAAACTCGGCAGTAAACTGACCGTGAGCGCGCCTTTGGCACTGCGTGCCTGCAGCTTGCGCGTGGCTTCATTCAGGGCAGAGAAGATTTCTTTAATGTCCAGATAGTAGCTTTGCCCCTCTTCCGTGAGCAAAAGCGAACGATTCCTCCGCCTGAACAGCTTTAATCCCAGAAAATCTTCCAGTGATTTGATCTGATGGCTGACGGCAGCCTGGGTGACAAACAGCTCTTCAGCCGCTTTGGTAAAGCTTAAATGGCGTGCTGCGGCATCGAAAACCCGCAGTGCATTAAGGGGAGGAAGACGTTTTGACATGGTTATCCATAGCCAGCCTGGCAAAAAATACGCGAACTAATACAAAGGCTTTACGTATTAGAATTTATAATCCGAGACATTATAAATTGTCCGTTGATGAAGCTCCAGCAAATACCTATAGTTGCGCTACTTCCTGAGCCGGAACGAAAAGTTTTTAGATTTGTGAGTGAGTTCGCAGATTTTCTGAAAGCTTTTGGCTTGTGGTCGTGATGTTGTGTTTGCAATTTTGGTCTGACCTTTACAGATCAAGCTTTTTTAATTCCTGTAGATTTACCCTGTCTGTCCATTGTGATATTGAGTAGCACCGCAAATTGCGGTGCTTTTTTTATGGGCTGATTACTTCATTTCAACCATTTCTTTCACATCTGAACGGTTAATCTGCTGCTCATTGCCATTCGCATCTTTATAGCTGATCATACCGGTGTCAGTATCGACCTTTGGTTTGCCTTCAGCGACGATAGTGCGTCCATCATTGGTATGCATCACGTAGTTGCTTGAACAGGCAGCCAGGGTAAAGGCCATTGTACAAATGGCCAGCATTGCGGCGAGTTTTTTCATCTTCTATCTCCTTGCAGATTGATTGCACCAAACCCCCCGCGTTACGCTGACCAAAGAAACGGTCAAGTGCGATCGACTGTAAGTAGGTCGTCTCGCCATGCGGGTTAAGTTTATACCTTGCAATACTCAGCATAACCCGCTTTTCCAGCTTTGCCAGACAGACAGCCATCTTTCAGCCTGGACCTGAAAATTAACAACCTGTGAGCCACGTATGAGCGCCTTCAACCCTTCTTCATTTCGTCAGCAGTTTCCTGCGCTAAACGATGCCGGTGTCTATCTTGACAGTGCCGCCACCATGCTGAAACCGCAGACGGTGATAGACGCGACGCAGCAATTCTACAGCCTGAGCGCTGGCACCGTTCACCGGAGCCAGTTTGCTGCTGCCCGCCAGTTAACGGAGCAGTACGAACAGGCGCGTAGCATGGTGGCACACTGGCTGAATGCCGCCAGCGATCGCCAGATCGTATGGACGCGCGGCACCACTGATGCGATAAACCTGGTGGCGCATGGCTGGTTAGCGCCGCGTTTACAACCTGGCGATGAGATAATTGTCAGTGAGGCAGAACATCATGCGAATCTGGTGCCCTGGCTGATGGTTGCGCAGGCCAGCGGCGCGCGGGTGGTGAAATGGCCGATTGGTGCCGATCGCCTGCCGGATATCTCACTGCTGCCTGCGCTGATTAACAACCGGACCCGGCTGCTGGCGGTCGGGCAGATGTCTAACGTGACCGGCGGCTGTCCCGATTTAGCGCAGGCCATTGCGCTGGCCCACGCAGCAGGCGCAAAAGTCATGGTGGATGGCGCTCAGGGCGTGGTGCATTGCCCACCGGATGTGCAGGCGCTGGATATTGATTTTTATGCTTTTTCCGGCCACAAGCTCTATGGGCCAATGGGCATTGGCGTGCTGTACGGAAAAGCGGAACAGCTGGAAGAGATGGTTCCCTTACAGGGCGGCGGAAAGATGCTGACACAGGTCGATTTTACCGGCTTTACGCCGCAGCCCGTTCCCTGGCGTTTCGAGGCGGGCACACCCAACGTTGCTGGCGTTACCGGGTTAAGCGCCGCGCTCGGCTGGCTGAAGCAGTTGGATATGCGCAAAGCCGAGATGTGGAGCCAGCAGCTTGCCAGCCTGGCCGAGGAGCAACTGGCTGAACTGCCCGGCTTTCGTAGCTTCCGCTGTGGCAGTGCCAGCCTGCTGGCCTTCGACATTCAGGGCATTCATCACAGCGACATCGTGACGCTTCTGGCCGAGCACGGTATCGCCCTGCGGGCGGGTCAGCATTGCGCTCAGCCATTGATGGCGGCATTGGGCGTTGACGGCACGCTGCGCGTTTCGTTTGCACCTTATAATAATCTTCAGGATGTCGATGCCCTGCTGCGCGCCATGCGCAGCGCCATCGATCTGTTATCGGAGTTTTAATAATGAACGCACCGCTGTTAGCGCCTCACCCGTTCGGCGCTGAAATCACCACGGCTGATTTACAGGCTACCTTCTCCCGCTTTCATCAGTGGGAAGATCGCTACCGGCAGCTGATTTTACTGGGACGGCAGTTACCCGGGTTGCCTGACGCGTTAAAAACAGCGGATATCGAACTGAGCGGCTGCGAAAACCGCGTCTGGTTCGGCAGTCAACTGGGAGAGAAGGGTACCCTGCACTTCTATGGAGACAGCGAAGGTCGTATCGTGCGCGGTCTGCTGGCCGTGTTGCTAACCGCCGTTGAAGGCAAGACGCCAGCTCAGTTGCTGGCGTCCGATCCGCTCGATCTGTTTGAGGCGCTGGGCCTGCGCGCTCAGCTTAGCGCATCACGCAGCAGTGGCCTGAAAGCGCTGGCTGACGCCGTGCGGCAGAGTGCCCAACGGTATCAGGGTTAAGCCTGGCGCGCCGCGCGCGCCAGAAACTTCTTCAGGGCATGGGATACCGCAACAAAGCCGAAGGTGGCCGTCACCATCGTTGCCGCGCCAAACCCGGATTCGCAGTCCATTCTTTTCGGCCCTTCTGCCGTACTGCGTGAGGCGCAAACCGTGCCATCCGCCTGCGGATAAACCAGCGCCTCAGTAGAAAATACGCAGTCAATGCCCAGCTTGCCTTTGCTGTTCTTCACGACACCAAACTGTTTAAGGCGCTCGCGCAGTTTGGCCGCAAGCGGATCCTGGATCGTTTTGGCTAAATCGGTGACCTGAATTTGTGTCGGATCGATCTGGCCGCCTGCGCCACCGGTAGTGACCAGCGGGATCTTGTTGCGCCGACACCAGGCAATCAGCGCGGCTTTGGGCCGCACGCTATCAATGGCATCAATCACGTAATCGATATCGCCCGTCAGCAGGGTCGCCGTGTTTTCCGGCGTAATAAAATCATCAATGCACACCACTTCACAATCAGGATTAATGGCGCGCAGGCGATCCGCCATGACTTCCGTCTTGGCTTTACCCACGTTGCCATGGATCGCATGTATCTGACGATTGGTATTGGTGATGCAGACATCGTCCATATCGATCAGGGTAATCCTGCCAATACCGGTGCGTACCAATGCCTCTGCAGCCCAGGAACCTACGCCACCAATCCCAATAACGCAGAAATGCGCATCCGCAAACCGCTGCAGAGCCTGCTGGCCATAAAGACGTGCCGTGCCACCAAAGCGCTGGTGCCAGGCATCGTTTAACACTTTCATAGTCAAACCTGTTACAGAGTGCGGGCCAGAACGCCCGCCACATCAAAAATTAGTTAGCACCCAACAACAGGGTGCCGTTGTTGCCGCCCTGCGCATTGCTGAACAGCGGCTGACCGGCGCCAGGGGCAGATTTAAGCACCCATACGCGTCCATAATGGTTATAGAAACCGGCAAGATGAGCGGCATCCGGGCCCACGCCCTGATAAATGTCGAAGTGCTGGCCTTTGATGGCACCGCCAACATCCAGCGCCACCATCATTCGCATCTCATATTTACCGTTAAATTTCCCTTTTTCATTTAACTGCGGCACTTCTGCCAGCAACACCGTTCCGGCAGGAATCAGTGAGCGGTCTGATGCCACAGAAGCTTTCGCCACCAAAGGTACAGCGCTGGCACCGCGCACCGGCACATAGTCTTCAGGTTTGAAAAACACAAATGAAGGGTTGGTTTCTAACAGCGCACGCACTTCCTGCGGAGAATGCTCCTCAGCCCACTGGCGAATCGCCTGCATGGACATGTCTTCTCGCTTCACTTCGCCACGATCGATCAGCTCTTTACCGATGCTATGATAGCCCCAGCCGTTTTTTCCGCCATAACCAAAAAAGCGCATTGGACGCCCGTCGCCAAAATCAACGTAGCCGCTCCCCTGTACGTCCATAATAAAGTTATCGATGAGTGAATTACTCCAGGCAATCACATAGCGATCGTCCAACCCACCACTATATATAGAAGCACGGCTTGGCAGCTTTTGTCCGCGCTTACGTGGCGGCATCCGGTAAATGGGATACTGGAACTCACCCTGACGGGTGTAACGTGCCTCAACGACTGGCGTGTAGTACCCGGTGAACTGCACGTTGCCGTAATTGTCTGTGCCTTCCATCTGAAACGCGTCCAGACCAAACTGGCGCAGCTGGCGCGTATCGCCGCCGGCTATCAGCCAGTTTTCTACCGCACTGTAAGTACTGTTGTTACGGAGAAACAGGCCAGAGGAGGCAGACTGAATCTGCCGGACCTGTTCACCAAAGTCCCGGCCGTTAACCGGGCGGCCTTTAGCGTTAGGTTGATTGACCAGCGCAAGGGGCTGATCCAGTTTGCCGTCTTTATATTGCTGACCCCGATCGGTTGGCTTACCGCTACAGCCAGCCAGCAGCGCTAAAAATGCGCCAGTAAGTGCGTACTTCGCCCAACGTCCTTTCATCTTCATCTCTTTTTATAACTGTTCGCCACGCGACGATAGCAAAGCCGTCATCAGAATGAAATCCATCCTGTTTCGTCATAACGGATATCGGCGCAATAAATCACCAAATGGAGGAATCCTTCATCAATTAACAGCAAATTTAGCCTTTTAGGGCAAAAAGGGGTTGCAACAATCATCGTGCGGAGTATAGTGCGCATCCACGGACGCGGGGTGGAGCAGCCTGGTAGCTCGTCGGGCTCATAACCCGAAGGTCGTCGGTTCAAATCCGGCCCCCGCAACCACTTTAAACACCTGAAAGGGTGTTTTTTTGTTTCTGAAATTCGCTAAACCGCCAGTGTAGTCACCTCTCCTTCTCTCCCTCTTTTTAAGCTGTTATCGCGTTTGCCACTCAGACAGAACCCTGTTCAAGCCGCAGCTATTGCTCTTGCCGCTATATTTCTGTTTTGATGATTCATTCGGACATCACAAGGTCTGCTATGAATAACCACAATATTGCTGCACTGACCACTCAGTTTCCGCAGGTCGCGGATTTAATTGCGCTCAATGAAACCACCTGGTTTAATCCCGCCACGACCACCGTCGCAGAAGCCTTACCCCATGTTGGCCTGACGACCCAGGATGTTGAAGAGGCGCATGCACGCCTGAACCGGTTTGCACCTTTTCTGGCACAGGCCTTTCCTGAAACGGCCGCCACGGGAGGAATTATTGAGTCGGAGCTCGTAGCCATACCGGCGATGCAGGCGCGGCTACAAAGGGAATACGGACAACACATTGCGGGTACGCTGCTGTTGAAGAAAGACAGCCACCTGCCAATTTCTGGCTCAATCAAAGCGCGTGGTGGGATTTATGAAGTGCTGACCCATGCCGAGAAACTGGCACTGGATGCAGGTTTACTGACCAGGGAAGAGGATTACAGCAGGCTACTCTCGCCTTCGTTCAGGCAATTTTTTAACCGGTACAGTATTGCCGTGGGCTCAACCGGCAATCTTGGCCTGTCGATTGGCATCATCAGCGCCCGCCTCGGCTTTAAAGTTACCGTGCATATGTCGGCGGACGCCCGCGAATGGAAGAAAGCCAAACTACGCAGTCACGGCGTCACGGTAATTGAGTATCAACAGGATTATGGCGTAGCGGTAGAGCAAGGACGTAAAGCGGCAGAGTCCGACCCGGACTGTTTCTTTATCGACGATGAAAACTCCCGCACCCTGTTTTTAGGTTATGCCGTTGCCGGGCAGCGCCTGAAGGCTCAGTTTGAACAGCAGGGCCGCGTGGTTGACCGCCATCATCCGTTATTTGTGTATTTACCCTGCGGCGTGGGCGGTGGCCCCGGCGGCGTCGCCTTTGGTCTGAAGCTGGCTTTTGGTGAACACGTTCACTGCCTGTTCGCCGAACCCACCCACTCTCCCTGCATGTTGCTGGGCATCTGCACGGGTTTGCACGAGGGTATTTCGGTACAGGACATCGGCATCGACAATATCACGGCAGCCGATGGACTGGCGGTCGGACGCGCTTCCGGCTTCGTTGGCCGATCCATGCAGCGCCTGCTGGACGGGCTCTATACGCTTGACGATCAAAGCCTGTACGACATGCTGAGTTGGCTGGCGCAGGAAGAAGACCTGCGGCTGGAGCCCTCGGCCCTTGCCGGTATGGCTGGCCCCCAGCGCGTCTGCAGTGCCACAGCTTACCTGCAAATGCACGGTTTTACCGCGGCGCAGTTAGGTCAGGCGACACATCTGGTCTGGGCAACGGGCGGCGGAATGGTGCCGGAAGACGAAATGGCCCGCTATCTGGCAAAGGGGCGCTGAGCACCCGGCGGCCTCTGAACAGCAGGCCAACCTGCGCGGCCTGATCCTGAAGCCGCGTGGGATCGCTTTCCGGTCCTGGTGTCTCAGCAGGCCAGGAAAATGCGCCAGCGGCCGTTTTCCTGAGGGTTACTCAGCGATGAGCCAGTGCGACACCGCTTTTAAAATAGGCTTTGATTCCTTCCAGTATCGCCTCTGCCACCTGATGCTGATAGCGCGTGGTGCGCAACTTACGCTCTTCTTCAACATTACTGATAAAGGCCGTTTCCACCAGTATAGAGGGAATATCTGGTGCCTTAAGCACGGCAAAACCGGCCTGATCCACGGTGCGTTTGTGCAGGTGATTGATGCGCCCCATGCGGTGCAAGACTTCTTTACCAAACTTCAGGCTGTCATGGATCGTCTGGCGCTGCACCATATCAAACATGGTGTGATCCAGATAGCGATCTCCACTCATGCTGACGCCGCCAATCTGATCGGCTTCGTTCTGGGTTTGCGCCAGGAAACGCGCCGCCGCAGAGGTCGCGCCGCTGGTGGACAGCGCAAACACGGAAGAACCGCGCGCGGCCCGGCTGGTGAACGCATCGGCATGAATTGAGACAAACAGGTCGGCACGTTGCTTGCGTGCTTTAGCAACCCGCACCCGCAGAGGAATAAACACATCCTCGTTGCGGGTCATGTAAGCCTTCATGTTGTGCTCTTTTTCGATCAAGGTTTTCAGCCGACGGCCAATCTTCAGCACGATATCCTTTTCACGTGTTTTATGTTTACCGTGGGCACCGGGATCTTCACCGCCATGCCCGGGATCGATCATGATGATGATCGGGCGATCACGCCCCGCTTTACCGGGCAGAGGCGCCTGAACGGCCTCATTTTTTTCCAGATCGCCCTGATTGTAATCTTTAAGTAATGCCAGAAGCGGATCATCTTCAACGCTATCCTGGCTGGGATAGAGATCGACCACCAGTCGGTGTTTGATCGTGGACACCGGGTCAAGGCTGAAGATTTTAGGGGACACGTTGCGCTTCAGTTCCAGTACGACGCGCACGGTATTGGCATCAAACTGCCCCACTCTGGCGCTTTTAATAAAAGGATCGTCAACACGCACGTGCTGATTCACGCCCTTAAGGACTGAGTTGAGATGCAAGCCATCGATATCAATGACCAGGCGGTCAGGGTTCGTCAGGGCAAACTGCTTGTACTTAAGCGCGACGTTAGACTCCAGCGTCATACGCGAGTAAGTGGAAGAGGGCCAGATGCGGACCGCTAAAATATGGCTGGTCGCGGCCATACTCACACCGCTGACGCTGAGCAGTAACAGCGCCCCTGTACCTTTTAATAATCGTCTACGTGAAACCAGGGGATTACCTTCCGACATGCCACTCCAGCTGTTATATAGTGTTTAAAAAAACGGCAGCCAAATAAAATGGCGGCGAAAACTTTATCCAATCCTGCAGGCAATGTCACCCCGGAAACCCCAAATAATGCAGGCTGTTAGCGGCTTTGGCACCAAAAAAAACGTAAATTATCGTCAGGATTAGCGCTTGCAAAACGATGGCTAAAGGCATAAAAATACACAAAATACGAATAAACATTCACTGAGGGTTAGCCGTGAAGGAACGTAGTACCGAACTGGTTCAGGGTTTTCGCCACACCGTTCCCTATATCAATGCGCATCGGGATAAGACATTCGTCATCATGCTCGGCGGTGAAGCCATTGAGCATGAGAATTTCTCCAGTATTGTCAATGATATCGGCTTGCTGCATAGCCTCGGTATCCGTCTGGTCGTGGTGTATGGCGCGCGCCCACAGATTGATGCCAGCCTGGCGGCACATCAGTTGGAACCGGCTTACCACAAATACACCCGTGTGACCGATGCTCAGTCGCTGGAACTCGTCAAACAGGCCGCAGGCCGTCTGCAGCTGGATATCACGGCCCGGCTCTCAATGAGCCTGAACAACACACCTTTGCAGGGCGCACACATTAACGTGGTGAGCGGTAACTTCATTATTGCTCAACCGCTCGGCGTGGATGACGGGGTGGATTACTGCCACAGTGGACGCATTCGTCGTATTGATGAAGAGGCCATTCATCGTCAGTTGGATAACGATGCCATTGTGCTGCTTGGCCCGGTGGCGGTGTCGGTGACGGGTGAAAGCTTTAACCTGACGTCTGAAGAGGTTGCCACCCAGCTCGCCATTAAGCTCAAGGCCGAAAAGATGATTGGCTTCTGTTCTGAACAAGGCGTGATCGATCGTGAAGGCAATATTGTCTCGGAGCTCTTTCCTAACGATGCGCAGGCACGTATCGATGAAATGGAAAGCGACGGTGATTTTCTTTCAGGTACCGTGCGTTTTTTACGGGGCGCGGTAAAAGCCTGTCGCAGTGGCGTACGCCGCAGCCATCTCATCAGCTATCAGGAAGACGGTGCGCTGCTGCAGGAGTTGTTCTCGCGCGACGGCATCGGGACGCAGATTGTGATGGAGTCGGCCGAGCAGATCCGCCGTGCCACCATCAACGACATCGGCGGTATTCTGGAGCTGATTCGCCCGCTGGAGCAGCAAGGCATTCTGGTACGTCGCTCACGTGAGCAACTGGAAATGGAGATCGATAAATTCACCATCATCCAGCGCGATAACCTGACCATCGCCTGTGCCGCGCTTTATCCGTTTATGGATGAAAAGATTGGGGAAATGGCCTGCGTCGCAGTGCATCCGGACTATCGCAGTTCATCGCGTGGCGAGTTGCTGCTGCAGCGCGTCGCGCTACAGGCTCGGCAAATGGGGCTGGAAAAACTGTTCGTGCTGACTACGCGCAGTATTCACTGGTTTCAGGAGCGCGGTTTTACGCCGGTGGATATTGAGTCGCTGCCAGAAAGTAAGAAAGAGATGTACAACTATCAGCGCCGCTCAAAGGTGCTGATGGCGGATTTAACCTGACAGTTACCGGGCGGCAGCCATGCCGCCCTTGCTGTTACGCCTGCCCGGCCGCCCCTAACCTTTCCACCAGCCCGCTTCGCCGCTGCGTTTGCAGCTGTACGGCGCGGTCAAATATTGCACGATCGCTGTAAAGCGTCAGTTGACTGCGCGCACGCGTAATTGCGGTATAAACCAGCTCGCGGGTCAGCACCGGCAGAAACTGGGTCGGCATGACCAGCGCGGTATGGTCAAACTCCGATCCCTGCGACTTATGTACCGTCATAACCCAGGCGGTTTCATGAGACGGCAAACGGCTGGGCTGAATCGCTTTCACGCTGCCGTCTGGCAACGGAAAAAAGACTCTGAGCTGGCCTTCCTCATCGCGCAGAGTAATACCGATATCGCCGTTAAACAGCCCCAGTGCGCTGTCATTACGGGTGATCATTACCGGCCTTCCCGCATACCAGCGGCTGCCCAACGCAGGACGTCTGATGCGCTGCAGCTGCATCAGGCGTTGCTCAATGCGCTGATTCAGCCCGTGCACGCCAAAGGGCCCTTCACGCAGGGCACACAACAGCTGATAACGGCTGAATGCGTCAACGACCTGCTCTGGCGTAGCCTGATGCTGAACGGCATGCAGATAGTCGCTATAACCCCGCGCTACCTCGTCCAGCATGGCCTGATAAGCGTCGCCGTCGTTCAGCGGCTGAAAAGAAACATCCTGGTGTCCGGCGGCAAAAATCGCGCTCATCTGGCGCGCATCGCCCTGGTTCACCGCCCGTGCCAGCTGACCTATTCCAGACTTTTCATCAAAACGATAGCTCTGTCGCAGCAGGCAAATGCTGTCGCGAACGGCTGGCGCGGCCTCAACATCGTCGCCTGTGAGCGTGCAGCCGGTCAGGGCCGTCAGCTGTGCAGCCCGTGACGGGCTAAATCCTGTTTCGCTGCAGCGGCAAATATCCCCCAGCACGGCGCCCGCCTCCACCGAAGCCAGCTGATCGCGATCGCCCAGAAAGACCACGCGCGCATGCTGTGGCAAGGCAGAGATCAGTTTTGCCATCATGCTCAGGTCGACCATTGAGGCCTCATCGACCACCAGCACATCCAGATGCAACAGGTTGCCCGCGTGATAGCGCAGACGCTGCGTGTCCGGTTGTGCACCCAGCAGGCGGTGCAGCGTCGTCGCTTCCGCAGGGAACCGGGCGCGCTCTTCCTCGCTCACGGCCAGTCCCTGTAGAGCTTTACCCAGCGACTCCGTTAAACGGGCCGCGGCTTTGCCCGTGGGTGCCGCCAGCTGTATGCGCAGCGGCACCGTATTCAATCGGATTAGCGCAGCCAGCAGCTTTGCCACCGTGGTGGTTTTACCGGTTCCCGGCCCACCTGAAATCACGGCGGTTTTTCGCGTCAGCGCCACGGCTGCGGCAATCTTTTGCCAGTCGTCTGGACGGCTGCCAAACAGGCTGGTCAGTACCTCGCTGGCCCGGTGCGCATCAAATGTTCCTTCGTCGGGCTGCAACGAAAAAAAGCGCGCAACCTGCCCTTCGCTCTGCCACAAGCGATGCAGATACAAACGCTCATGGCTCAGCACCAGCGGGGTGACGGCACTGCCATCACTGATTGCTGACCAGCCCGCCAGTGCAGCATGCACATCGTCCGGCGCGCCTGCGGCCTGCCACAGTGCCTGGGCCAGCGCCGGCTGACGCCCCGCAAAGAGTCCGGCCTCGCTCAGATTAGCCAGCGGCAGACAGACGTGACCTTCTCCGGCATCGGCACTGACGCAGGCCGCTGCCAGCAGCAGAAAAGGCTGGGCGTCATCCGCAATCAAGCGGGCAAACTGTATATCCAGAGGACGCAGTAAACGCTTTTCGACTGCCTGGAGCAGTAAGGCGTTTATATCACTCATAACATTTCCTCTGTATTGCCAAACAGCCTGTCCATTTCATCAATAAACGCCGGGTCGGGCCGGGTGGTGAAAATGCCGTTGTCGGCCGGGCTGCCATCGACGCCACGCAGAAACAGGTAAAAGACGCCGCCGAAATGCTGTTGGTAGTCATAGCCTGCCAGACGGTGCTGGAGATAACGGTGCAGCGCCAGGGTATACAGCTGGTATTGCAGATCGTAGCGGTGGTCGATCATCGCCTGCTCCATCGCCTCGGGCGTGTATGCGGCATGACTTTCCCCCAGCCAGTTCGATTTATAATCCAGCAGATAGTATTTTCCCTGCCAGCGGAACACCAAATCAATGAACCCTTTCAACATGCCTTTCACCTGGCGGAAATCCAGTGCCGGACCGCGCTGCGACAGAGGATCGTACCGGCGTACCAGCGCATCCAGATCGGTCGCGGTCAGCAGGTTATTGATCGGGAGATAAAATTCCATTTCAATCAGCCGGTCGCGGCTGTTAATACTGGCCAGCGTTACGCCTTCCTTGTTAAGCGGCGTTGTCAGGACGCGCGCAATCCACTGCTGAATGACCGGGAGCCAACTGAGTGAATACCCGTTTTGCTGGAGCTGATCTTCCAGCCACAGCGCCTCTGGCGGTTCGGTGAAATCGATTGATTCAAACAATCCGTGGAGGAACGTCCCGGGTGCCGCACCGCGCGGAAAATGGTGCGGCGTCAACAGGGTATCCTCTTCGTCTGCCGTTTCGCCTGCGGCGTCGATATCAAATTTAGGCAAGGCGTCCAGCAGCGGTGAGCTACCGTGCTGCTGCAAACCCGAATAACTGGTGACGCGCCAGCTGTCGGCCAGCGCTCGCGTCATTTCCCGACTGCTCAGCGCATCGTTGCTGCCCAGGCCTTCATGCCAGATCGCCCCGGGCTGGAGCGCGCTGCTGATAACCTCAATTCCCGCGCCCTCAAGCGCCTGCAGATGCTGACTGAGCTGCGTGGCATCGGCGATTTCGCCGCGCTGCACCAGATAACCGAGCGCGCTTTTGTGCAAGTCGCTTTCACCCGCTTTTTTACGCGCGCCCTTAATCAGCGGTGCAATGCCTACGCTGCAGTGGTGAACCGAACGGGTCAGTGCCACGTAGAGCAGGCGTAAATCCTCTGCCAGGCGCTCCTCTTCTGCCAGCGTCAGGCTGTACTCATCCCCCTGCACGTCCAGCATCGCAGCAAAGCTTTCACGATCGTGATACAGCGCACTGGCGGCCTCGCGGAATCCGGCGGCAAAGGGCAGCCAGACCAGGGGATACTGCAATCCTTTCGACTTATGAATGGTGACGATTTGCACCAGATGACGATCGCTTTCAAGACGCAGTTGCTGACTGGCGGCCTGGCTATCGGGACGGGCAATTTGCTGCGCCAGAAAACGCACCAGCGCATGGGTGCTGTCGAGCTGAACCGCCGCTTCCTGCAGGAGTTCACCCAGGTGCATCAGATCGGTTAAGCGCCGTTCGCCATTGTCTGATGCCAGCATATTTTCGGCCAGTTGCCGCGTGATCATCACGTCGCGCAGCATGGGTAAAACGCCGCGCTGATGCCAGATTTGCTGCCAGCTGACAAACTGCTCCACCAGCGCATCCCAGTGGCGTTCGTTCTGCGCCAGCGCGTCCAGTTCGGCGGCATCAATAGCAAAGATGGACGTCGCCAGCGCGCTGCGCAGCAATCGCTCCTGTTCAGGTGACTGAACCGCCTGCAGGAGCCATAACAGTTCACGCGCTTCCGGCGTGGTGTAAACGCTGTCGCGGCTGGAAAGATAAACGGAGGGAATCGACAGGCTGTTTAGCGCATCGCGGATCAGGCTGGCCTCGTTACGGCTGCGCACCAGCACGGTAATGTCCGATGCCTTAACCGGCTGCAGGGCATCGCCTTTACCAATCAGCGCCTGCCCCTGCTGTCCGGCTACCAGCCAGCGGCTGATATCCGCGGCACACTGCTGCGCCATAAATTGTTGGTAATCACTTACTCCCACACCTTCACCCGGCTGAAGCCAGAAGCGCAGCGCGGGCTGCGGTTGCTGCTGATAAATCAGCTTCAGGGCCTGATTAGGCGCAGCCGGACTGACCGGGAGAAAAGGAATGGAAGAGAACAGAAACGGCGAATCAACCTGTGAAAACAGCCGGTTAACGCTGTCCACCATGTCAGGCGAGGAGCGCCAGTTAGTATCTAATGTGTAGTGAGCACTAACTTCACTACGGGCGCGCAGATAGGTAAAGATATCCGCACCACGGAAGGCATAAATCGCCTGTTTGGGATCGCCAATAAGCAGCAGGGCTAACTCTGGCTGATGGAGATACAGCGTACGAAAGATACGATACTGCTGCGGATCGGTATCCTGGAATTCATCAATCAGCGCGACCGGGAAGCGCCCGCGAATCGTTTCCGCCAGCAGTGCCCCGCCCGGCTGTTGAAGCGCCTCATCCAGACGGCTCAACAGGTCATCAAAGCCCAGTAGTGCGCGCTGACGCTTTTCGCGCTGGACCGCCTCGCGGACCTCGGTCAGGGCCTGCCAGATAATGACGTCTCGCAACGTCAGCGGTTCGGCCAGAAAGCGATCTACCGCATCAAACAATGCATGTTGCGGTGCCTCGCCCTTTTTGGTCTTCTCGTGCAGCACCTGCTGCCCAAAGCGCTCCAGCTCTTTGGGCAACTGGTAATCAAGCGTGTCATCGAGTGCCCACTGGGTGACTTTAGCCACCCAGTTAGGTAAGTGCTTACTGCTATAACTGCGCTTATCAACACCAGACGCGCTAATGAGCCCTTCCACATCGGCGCTGGCAGCCTGCCACTGCTGCTTAAGGGCGTTAATTCGCTCAAGATTGGCCGCATGGCGGGAGGCCAGCGTTTCCTCTGGGCGAGGTGGGCGCCTGAGCGTCGGTGACTCCCCCTGCAGCCAGGGCCGCAGCGTGGTCAGTAAACTGTCCGGCCCGCTCCACTCCGCCGCAATGACTCTGGCCACATCCAGCGACAGGGGATAACACTGGCGACGCCAGAAATCGGCCGTGGCCTGTCGGAGCAGCGTTTGTTCGTTTTCAATCAGCTCCTGCTCGAACAGCATGCCCGATTCAAAAGCGTTCAGGTTAAGCATGCGCTGACAAAAGCCGTGGATGGTAAAAATTGCCGCCTCATCCATTTGTCGCTCGGCCGCCAGCAGTTGTGACGCGGCCTGGGGCAGGTCTGGGATCTGCTCCATCAGCTGTTGGTGCATGGGGTTATGGCTTTTACCACGCACGCAGGCCAGACGTAGCTGATGGATATTGTCACGGATACGACCGCGCAGTTCAGCCGTAGCGGCTTCGGTAAAGGTCACCACCAGAATCTCTTCGACGGACAGCGGCCTGCGCCAGGCGTTCTCACCGCCCAGCCCTAATAGCAGACGTAAATAGAGCAGGCCGATCGTAAAGGTTTTACCGGTCCCCGCTGACGCCTCAATTAACCGTTCACCGTTCAGCGGCAGCGTTAACGGGTTAAGCGACTCGGGTCTTGACTGCATCATTGGGTTTCACTCTTTACCGGCAGCGACTGCTGCAGTTTGGCGATTTCCTGCCAGGTTCTCCAGCCAGGCAGCGGGGCAAATTCGATTTTACGCTCGCCGCTTCCGGCGATCTGCGACGTCATGGCCATGCCTTTTTTCTGCATCACGGCCTGATGAAAGAAATCGGCCAGGCCGGCAGGCGTAAGCAGCTGGACCTGCTCCATCAGCTTTTGCCGGGTATCGAAATCGTTGTTCTGGCGATCGAAATCGCGGCTGAAACGATCGGCTTCTTCGTTCAGCGTTTGTGGACGCTGTCTGAGATCGTTGAGCATCGCCTGCTGATACTGCGTAAAATCGGCCTGGCTCATCGTACGCAGACGCTGCTCAGCCTGGGGATAAAATGCCTGATAGCGCTGCATCAGATAGGCGGGCTGCTTGCTGTTACTCTGCAACAGAAAACCAATTCCCCACTGACGTCCCACCGGCATCCGGAAGGCAAAGACGGCATAGCCCAGTTGCTCTTCCGTCCGTAGCTGATTGTAAAACCATGGCTGCACGATCTGGCTGAGCATCGCGCTGTTGGCCATGCTCTGGTATTCGTCATAGCCTAAAGGAATATAGAGCGCGGCCAGCGCAGAGTCGGTACTGCTGCCGTGCTGCTCCAGATTCGCCTTTAACGGCTTTTCAACGCTGAGGTAGTTGCTGTGCCAGTAGTGAGTCCCTTTGCACTGCATCTGCTGTTTCAGATCGCGCCCCAACTGCGTGACGCTGTCGGCGCTCAGGTTGCCAACCGCCATCATCTCCGGCGTGGCATTTTTTATTAACGCATCGCGGTAAGCCACCACCTCATCCAGCGTAATGCCGCTCACCAGTTTGCGGCGGGTTTCTCGCTGAGTATAAGGCAGTTGCGACAGGAGCTGCATTGGCTGAATAGCCTGCTCAAAGGCTTTGCCTTTTTCGGCCGCGTCCAGTCGCTCCAGGTACCAGGATTTAGCCTGCTCCAGCTGCGACTCACTGGGCTGGAAGGTGCGGTAACGATCCACCAGCTGTTTAAGCAAGGCGGGCAGACGCTGCGTAAAGCCACTGGCGTTAAAGACCAGACCATCGTTCTCACTGGTCGAAAAGCTGATACCGCCAATGGAGGCCTGTGAGCTCAACTCATCCAGCGCCAGGCTGGCCAGATAGTCATTCAGACCAAACAGCACCTGCTGGCGCGCATCGCTGATGGCCTGCTGGTTTCGCAACGCCACGGTAATGCTGGCTTTGGGCTCATTCGCATAGAACTGGCTTGGCATCCAGTAAATACGCATCCCGAAATCGTTATCTAGCTTTACCGGATGGCGATAGGCCTTCTCTGCGGCAGAAACCAGCGTAAAATCATCGGGAATATAGGGATTCAGCACCGGCATCGCGAGCTGAATCCCGCGCCCGCGCTGCTGCCACTGCGCAAAAGTCTGAGCGCTAATTTTATCTACCTGATAGGGCGCATTGACGAAATAGGCCAGCCTGTTGTGCGGCTCCTGCGGGCTGATATACCAGATGCGCGCCTTCTGCGGCGTCATCTCTTCCAGACGGGCCTGAATCGCCCCGGCATCGTAGCGGTCGGCAAGATAAGGGGCATCCAGCGTATGCTCTACCGGTACCCGCAGCATCGTATCGGCCAGCCACTCGATGTAGTCCATGTTGCGGGTAATGGAGGGATAAAGGAAATCCAGCGCCAGAACATGTGAAACTTCGTCGAAGTAGCGACGATCGATGCCTTTTTCGCGCAGCATGGCAATGTAGCTAAAGACGGCCGCCACGACGTCGTCGCGTTGGGCGAGGCCTTTATCGGTGAGTGAGACGCTGATCGTAAAGATGCCGCTGTTGCGCTCGGTAACCGGATCGGCTCCGGCGCTGACGCCATCGGCCAGCCCCTGTTTTTGCAGCCAGTCAGCCAGCGTATTGGGGCTACGGTTGCCAATTAAATAGCCGATGAGCGTGTCCGTTTTACTACGGAAGCGATCGCTGTTATTCGGAATGCGGAACTCAATTTTGAGCTGTTTACGGGGTTGTGCAGGCACATAATGAATAAGAATACCCTGCTGCGCCTCGGTGACAACAGGCTCATTAATCATCGGAACGCTGGCATTGTGGTTAGCCACCCGACCAAAGGTGTCTGCCGCAATGGCGGCCATCTGCGCCAGGGACTGGTTGCTGTAGATAACGGCCTTCATCAGGTTGGCAGAATAGTGGCTGTGGTAAAAGTCCAGCAGCGCCTGATGCAGGTTACTGCCGGGTTTATCTCGCAGGGTTTCAAGATTGCCCCCATAGAAGTGCGCAGCCGGATGGGCCGGATTGATCGTCTCGGCCCCCACTTGGCCCATGCGCAAAGCGTCGCGGGCGCGCGCCATTGTCAGCTCAGCATTGACCGCATGACGTTCCCGATCGGCATTGACCGGATCCAGTAACGGTGCCGCAATGGCGTCGGCCAGGCGATCGACGGCAGGCGCAAGGGCATCGTTTTCCACTTCAAGGTAAAAAGCGGTGCGGTAGGACGCCGTGCTGGCATTGTGGCTGCCACCATGCTTTTTGAGGAAGTCCGCCAGGCTGTCAGGTTCCGGATAACGCGTTGAGCCCATCAGCACCATGTGCTCAAGATAATGTGCCAGGCCAGCCTGTTGCGCAGGATCGTCCAGTGAACCAATCGGCAGGGTTAAAGCCGCCAGCGATTTAGGAGCATCCTTGTCTGACACCAGCAGCACGGTCATGCCATTATCCAGCGTAATAGCCTGATACTGACGCGGATCCTGTTCGCTTTTACCGATGGTACTGTTAACGGGCTGCCAGCCCTGGCCCGTTTCGGCCTGAACCGTAAACGCCACCAGGCTGAACAGAATGGCCAGGATCAAGCGTGCATGTGTGCGCATGTAAACCTCTTACGTTACCCAAAAGCCGCCTTGCCAGCGCATTGGCGGCTGAAAATACAACAAACGTTCGTTGGTGTTCTCATCACCTGCAAAGGTGTGACTTACCGATCGTCCTGATGGGCCTGCAGCACCGGTGAGTACCAGCACGCCGCCGCCTCGGTTATGCGCTGTAGCTGGGATTCGTCCAGTACTCTGTACAGCCGCTGCAAATAGGGATCGCTTCCCTCGCCCTCCTGCTGATACCCCCCCACCCAGGCCGCCAGCAAATTGTTGCGGGCTTTGAGCTGCGTGGCCTCATCACTGAGGAACTGATGGCTTTTCTTATCAAAACAGGTGCTGATCCAGGCGCCCCCGCTTTTAGTCAGGAGCATCAAGGGTTCGCGCATTCCTTGCAGATAACCTTGCATGTAGCGCGCTAACTGGGCCGTGGCGTCATCCGGCGCAACGGCGTGGAAGCACCAGTAGCTCTGCTGGCGGCCAAACATGCGGCTTCTGCCGTTACCGCCCAGTGCACAATAAACTAAATGTTCGAGCCACAGTAATAAACCATCATTGATATTCAGCACGCCTGGCCGCCAGCGCAGTAGCCCGTCACTCTGCACCTGAGTCAGCCAGCCGGACAGGCTGACGCCGTCCAGATCCAGATTGATTTCCCAGCTTTCCCCTTCGCTACGTTGAGAGGTGACGTCTGCCGCCACCTCCTGCATCTCTTCACGCTGAGCCTGCCAGAACAGTTCACCAAACGCGCCATAAGGTAAGTTTCCGGCAGCGCGGTGATGGGCATAAAGACGATCGGTGTCCTCGCCTGTTACCAGTGCATTCAGCAGTTGGGCATTAATCTGGTAACGCTCCAGGCTATCCAGCGCAAAGGGTTCGCTGTCGGGGAGTTCATTTTCTTCAAGCCAGAAACTCACGCCCAAGCGTTGCTGAAACCAGGCCCGCACGGGATGACGCCAGAATCGCAGGAACTGTTCAAGGGCTAATGTCTCTACGGGCGGCGTGAGCAGGGGCTGAACGAAATCGGGCTGGGGCTGACCCGTACCCCGCGCGGCGGGAAGCCATTCGCGGGCAAAACTGTGGGCTGCCGACGCGGGCTGAAAGTTCTCGGGCGCGAACGGCATCCGGCTGTGTAAGTGTTCCAGATGCGACCTGACCCGGCGCGCGCTCTCGTCCAGATCCTGGTCTTCATCGCCTGGCAGATAAAAACTTTGCCCAATATATTCCAGTAATTCTGTGACCAGCACGGACGGATAACGTTCGGTATTGTCCTGTATCGCGCGTCCGATATAGCTGATATAGAGCTGTTGCTGCGCGGAGATCAGGGCCTCCAGAAACAGGTAACGGTCGTCATCACGGCGGCTACGGTCCCCTTTACGCGACTGCTGTTGCATCAGGTCAAATCCCAGCGGCGCCAGGGTACGCGGATAAACGCCATCGTTCATCCCCAGTAAACACACGACGCTAAACGGGATGGAACGCATTGGCATCAGGGTACAAAAGTTGATTTGTCCGGCGAGAAAACGCTGACTGATACGCTGCTGGTCCAGTCGGCCGCGCAGATCGTCGCGCAGCAACACCACCGGAATGGGCTCATCGAAGCGTGCGTCCATGCCGTATTCAATCAACGCCTTCCACTGCTCTTCCACCAGCAGCAGTGCAGCTTCAGTTTCGGGATCGGCCGTAAAGAATGCATTGAGCAGCTCGCGGCACAAAGGCAGCCACGCTTCCAGCGGGCGCGGTTCGGACAGCACCTGACGCCAGTGGTTGAGCCGCGACAGCAGCTCAGCCAGATGACCTGCCAGTTCGGCCACCAGTCCACTTGACTCATCGTAGGGCAGGATGCCCTGCCAGTCGCCATGCTGGCTTTCCATCGCATAGCCAAGCAGCATGCGTTGCAGCCCAAAGCGCCAGGTATGCTGACCGGTAACCGGCAGGGCCAGTGCCTCAACGCTGGCATCATCCAGCCCCCAGCGTACGCCCGATTCGCTCACCCAGCGCCGCAGTAAACGCAGCCCGCTTTCGTCAATCGAGAAGTGGTTCGCTAAGGCGGGCACGTCCAGCAGCGCCAGCACATCTTCGGAGACGAAACGGCTGTCGGGCAGCGCCAGTAAATGCAGAAAAGCCACAATCGCTGGATGCGCCTGACTGGCACGGCGGTCAGAGATGGCAAACGGCAGATAACGTTCGGCCGGAGCATTAGCAAACACGGCCTGAATAAAGGGCGCATAGGCGTCAATGTCGGCGACCATGACAATGATATCGCGTGCTTTTAGCCCGGGATCCGCCTCCATCCGCGCCAGTAAATGATCCTGCAACACTTCCACTTCGCGTTGGGCACTGTGACAAACCTGTATGGCGATGGATCGATCCGCTGGATCCAGACAACGCTTTTGCCCACTGTAGGCCAGTTCGTCGGCCGTTAGACCGATCACGGCCTTGTCCTGCAGATTGAGAAGATCGTGCTGCATGCTGTGCAGCAGGTTGTCTTCCTCTACATCGACAAAGGCGTCAATTTCGCTGTTAAGATCCATCTGGCTGAGCAGGTAAAGGTTATCGCGCCCCAGCTTGCCCCAGGAGGCCAGGAGCGGGTTCGTGAGCTGCTGCTCGCCTTCGTCACTGAACAGCGCAGGCGCACGCGCCACATCGCTAAACAATCCACGATACTCCTCCCGATCGTGGCGGCGACGCTGACGGCTTTGTAACTTCGCCAGAAAAGCATAATCCTGAATGTCGCCCCAGTAGTCGCGGCAGGGATTCGTGAACAGCAGATAGATATCGATATGTCGCCCCAGCGCCTGTAACGCCTGAAGATAGACCGGCGGAAGCGCTGATATGCCGCAAATAAAAACCCGTTCGGGCAGGTTGGCTGGTGGGGTCTGCGTCTGCTCCAGCGTATGGATAAAGCGCGCATAGAGGTTGGCACGGTGCCATTTAGGCTGGCCCAGTTCCTCGGTGTAATTCACTAAGTCACGCCATAGCGCCGCCTGCCAAATCTGGGCATCGCCCAGGCCGTCGATGTGCTGACCCCGCTCCCAACTGTTCAGCCAGTCGGCGCGATAAACCAGATACTGGTCAAACAGGTCAGCGACGCGGGCACTGAGCTGAAACAGTTTGCGCTTGTCACCATCATCGCTCAGGTAATGGCGCAGTGAGGCAAACTCATCCTGTAGCAGCAGCGAGGGTAAACGGTGCATCAGCTTCCAGCTCATGCTGGCTTTGCTAAAAGCGCTTTCGACCGGAATGTCCGGCAGTACGCGAACAAACATTTCCCAGATAAAACTGGCCGGTAGCGGAAATTCAATATTCGCCGCAATGCCAAAGGTGTGCGCCAGCTCCATCTGTAACCATTGCGCCATGCCCGGACTTTGTACCAGCACCATTTCTGAGGCAAAAGGATCGTCAAGCGGATCCAGTTTAATCACTCTGGCTGCCAGGCTTTTGAGCAGATCAAGCTGATTAGAGTGATAAACGTGAAACATGAAAACTCCTGTGGAAAATCAAAACGGCATAGCGACCTCAGAGGATACTCACTCTACCGCGTATCGCATTTCAAGCCTACCAAAAGGCGGGTAAGCATAATGCCCTAACCGCTTAACAGGTTAAACGCATCAGGCTGGCGTGACGTTGATGCGGCCCGCTCACCTCGGCTTTTTCCAGCGCACAGCCTCCCGGACCTTGTGTTTTCTCGAAACGGGATTGCCAGCCTGGCACCTCGTGGCCAAGCAGTCGCTGCTCTGCAACGCGCCAGGCTTCTCGTTGCTGCCACTGCTGACTGAAACCCAGCGTCAACACGCGGTGATACTGAAGCAGAGCGCTGGTGCTCACAGCCATCAGTAGCAGGGCAAACAGGGCTTCCGGCAGGCTGAACCCACGCGCGTCAGAAACATTGCTCTGACGCGGCCAGCGGGCAGTAGTCAATCCAGCCCTGCGGCAAAGGATGAATGGTGCTGCCCTGCACCCGTACCCAGCGCCACAGGGCCATCTCGCCAGTGCGGTCTTCACCTTTAAGTAATCCTTTGTCATCTGCGGTTCTTTGCAGACAGCTCTGCCAGCCATACCGGTTCTCCTGTTGGCAGAATAACGGCGGCTGCTCGGTCCACTGTAAGGTCAGCCCCCACTGCAGCGCCGACTGCGCCTGCCAGAATCCCTGAATGAAACGCTGCTCATCGGCAACCCCGCGCATCCCCTGCGTCAGCATGTCGCGGCTGGCGTGCAGCGTTATGCCGCCTGTCAGCATGATGATTAACACCATCCCCAGCGCGCTGTTGCCCTGCGCCTTCACAAATTCATGCCCTCCACCCAGCGCACCACTGTTTCCTCCTGCTGACCCGTTCGCCCCTGCAGCATTATCCTGACCCGCTGGCCTTCCCGCTGCAGTTCAAGGGCTTCCACAGAGAGAAACGCGGGGTCGGACAAGCGCTCCCAGCCACTGCCATTGCAGTTATCCACACCGCGCTGCATCTCCAGCTGCTTTTGCCGCAGCCGGTAGCCGTAATAGTCGCTTTCACCATGACTGATATCTTCCCAGCGACCGTTGCTGTTCTCATCAAAGCGGATAAGCAGGCAGCTCCCGGTTATTGTTAATCCTTCACGGCCACATTCTCCCTGGCAATAGCCTGCCCGTCGCACGGCTTTTTCCAGTGTAGACAACATCTGCTGCAGCTCCGTTTGCAATTGCACCCGCTGTTGCAGACGGAGATTTTCCCCCAACAGCAGCGGCATAAAGCGCCCTGCGCCCACCATCAGTACCGCACTGATGGCCATCGCAATCAGCATTTCCAGCAGGCTAAATCCGGCCACTTTCATTCGCAGCCTGCTTCCTCTGAGGAGCACAGGCGAATCCGCGCCCGTGACGAGATGATCAGCCGGATTCGTCCCGCTGGATTGACCAGCTCAATGCTGCCCGCTCTGGCCACGTTGCGCCGTCCGTAAAAGCCTGGCTCACCGCGTAGCGGCTGCAAGGTCACGCCCGTGTGCGGCGCAATAAAATGCAGGCGTCGGGCGGGATCACAGCCGTTTACCGGCGCATCGCCAACACCTAAGCACCAGGGCTGCATGGTTCGCGCCCATAACACAAAGTCGCGGTTTTGCCAGTTGGCCTGCGCCCGTACGCTGAGCAAAAAAAATTGCAGCTGGCGAGCGCTGTCACGCAGTTGCTGACGCTGCTGCCAGCGCTGCCAGCCCTGCGTGGCAAACGCGCTGAGAATGCCGACAATCACCATGACAAACAGTAGCTCTGCCAGCGTAAACCCTTTTGATGTTGGTCTTTTCATGGCAACAGCGTGCGATCTGGCGGGCGGGATGGCAATGTGTAAAAGCGGGAACGGGAAGCGGCGCTGCAGACTATTTCAGCTGCATGCCGTGTTTGAAGCATCGTTTGAGATCATCGCCGCAAAGCGCCGGGCGGAAAGATAAAAAAAGCCCCGGTATGCAAAGTCATACCGAGGCTTAGTATCAGGAAACCGTCAGACGGCAACCGGGGCTTTAATCGCCGGATGCGGATCGTAACCTTCAATCTCGAAATCGTCGAAGCGATAATCGAACAACGAAGCAGGTTTGCGCTTGATGACAAGCGTCGGCAGCGGTCGCGGCTCACGTGTCAACTGCAGACGGGCCTGCTCCAGATGGTTGCTGTAAAGGTGCGTATCGCCCCCGGTCCAGACAAAATCACCCACGTCCAGATCGCACTGCTGTGCCACCATATGCACCAGCAACGCATAGCTGGCGATATTAAACGGCAGCCCCAGGAAGATATCGCAAGAGCGCTGATAAAGCTGACAGGAGAGTTTACCGTCCGCAACATAGAACTGGAAAAACGCATGGCACGGCGCCAGCGCCATTTCATCCAGCTCGCCGACGTTCCAGGCTGACACAATAATGCGGCGGGAATCCGGATCGCGTTTCAGTTGTTCAATCACCTTGGTGATTTGATCAATTTCCTGACCGCTTGCCGTGCCCCAACTGCGCCACTGCTTGCCGTAGACTGGCCCAAGATTACCCTGCTCGTCCGCCCACTCATCCCAGATTGAGACGTTGTTTTCTTTCAGGTAACCGATATTGGTATCGCCTTGCAGAAACCACAGCAGTTCATGAATGATGGAGCGCAGGTGGCACTTTTTTGTGGTGACCAGCGGAAAACCATCCTGCAGATTAAAACGCATCTGGTGACCAAAAATTGAAAGCGTGCCTGTACCGGTACGGTCAGATTTTGGTGTGCCTTCGTTCAGCACGTAGCGCATTAAGTCCAGATACTGTTTCATTTTTCCTCGTGAAGTTGTTGCTGCGGGCGACGGCGGTACGCCCAAATCATCATAATCACACCGGCAATAATCATTGGGATCGACAGGAGTTGCCCCATGCTCAGTCCACCGGTGAGCAAACCAAGCTGTGCGTCTGGCTGACGGAAGAATTCAACAATAATGCGGAATGTGCCGTAGCCAATCAGGAACAGGCCAGAGACGCTGCCCATCGGGCGAGGTTTACGAATAAACAGGTTCAGGATAATGAACAGCACGATGCCTTCAA
The DNA here is from genome assembly GCF_029967885.1 of Pantoea sp. V106_11. Classification (NCBI taxonomy): domain Bacteria; kingdom Pseudomonadati; phylum Pseudomonadota; class Gammaproteobacteria; order Enterobacterales; family Erwiniaceae; genus Pantoea; species Pantoea sp. V106_11. Next base: position 231,967 of record NZ_JASCAK010000029.1, on the reverse strand, counting down.
GAAACAGCTCGTACAGCTGTGAAGGATGACGCGGCAGCACGCCATAGGTGTTCAGTAAGGCCTGATATTGTGGGTTGTTGGCCGCCAGCGCGATATCTTCGCTGCGCGAGCCGGGGAACAGCATGGCGAAACGGAAATTGGGATCGACACGGCCCCAGAGTTCACCATTGATAAAATTACCCAGGCGACCAGCGCCCAGGCCAAACGGAATAAGCGGCGCAATAAAATCAGAGACCTGAAAGAAATTACGTTTGGTGCGACGCGCAAATATCAGCATCACCAGGATCACGCCAATCAGCCCGCCGTGGAATGACATACCGCCATCCCAGACTTTGAACAGGTAAAGCGGATTATCGAGAAACAGCGGCAGGTTATAAAACAGCACATAACCAATACGACCACCCAGGAAAACGCCCAGGAAGCCCGCGTAAAGCAGGTTCTCTACTTCCTCTTTTTTCCAGCCGCTGCCTGGCTTGTTGGCCCGACGCACCGCCAGCCACATGGCGAAAACAAAACCCACCAGATACATCAATCCGTACCAGTGAAGCGAAAGCGGTCCGATCGAGAAGATTACCGGATCGAACTGCGGAAATGCGATATAGCCGTTATTCATCATTCACCGTTTATTTTCAGCCCTGAAAAGGGGACGTGATGCACATAAATTAGGGCTGCGCATGATAGCACAGCCAGTTTTCTGAGTAGCCGCAGAAATGTAACCTGGGTTAACGACCGCCGCGAATCAGGCCGCCCAGGCCGCGCTCTTCCATAAACGCCGAGACCAGCTGACGCACATCTGACGCTGAATAGGCTTTGAGCGCCTGGGTGCTGAGTTTCTGGACTTCTTCGTAATCCAGATGACGCAGCAGATATTTCACGCGTGAGACATTCTTGCCGTTCATGCTGAGATGGTGATACCCCATCCCTATCAATAGCGCCACACACATCGGATCGCCCGCCATTTCACCACATAAGCATAATTCCAGATTCGCCAAATGGGCTTCAATGGAAATTGCCTGTAGCGCACGCAGCATAGCCGGATGCAGCGAATCATACAGGTTCGCCACGCGAGTATTATTACGATCCACCGCCAGTAAATACTGCGTCAGGTCATTGGTTCCGACAGACACGAAATCGACGCGCGACGCAAGGTGCGGGATCATAAACAGCATAGAAGGCACTTCAATCATAATCCCGATGCGCGGCGTCGGAATGGTATAGCCGAGCATCTCTTCCACTTCTGTCCCGGCACGCTGAATGAGCCGCCTGGCTTCGTCGATCTCATCGATATGGCTGATCATCGGCAACAAAATGCTCAAATTGCCTGACGCGGCGTTAGCACGCAGCATGGCGCGCACCTGCACCATAAAAATCTCGGGTTGGTCGAGCGTGAGACGGATGCCCCGCCAGCCCAGGCAAGGATTCTCTTCACTGATTGGCATGTAAGGCAGCTGCTTATCTGCCCCGATATCCAGCGTGCGCAGCGTTACCGGCTTTTCGTGGAACAGCTGCAGCATGCCCTGATACTGAGCAACCTGCTCTTCTTCCGATGGAAAACCACTTTGCAGCATAAAGGGAATTTCAGTGCGGTAAAGGCCAATGCCGTCAACCCAGCTGCCCAGCGTTTGCTCATGCTCCGGGCTCAGCCCCGCGTTCAGCATAACCTGTATACGTTGACCGCTACGCAGCTCGCCCGGCCTGTCCACGCCGCCTTCAGCCATTTTGCTGAGGGCATTTTCTTCACTAATTAGCCGCTGGTACTCCTGAACCAGAACCGGTTCAGGATCGATCAGCAGTTCACCGCGATAGCCATCGACAATCAGCAAACGTTTATTTAACTGACTGGGTTGAATGTCCGCGCCCATGACGGTCGGAATGCCCATCGCCCGGGTCAAAATGGCCGCATGGGAGTTCGCCGCGCCGTCGCGTACCACAATCCCTGCCAGCCGCTCGTGCGGAATTTCCGCCAGCGTTGTGGCGGTGAGTTCGTCTGCCACCAGCACGAAACGCTCAGGCCAGGCGTTCACGCCCACCAGAGAATCATCGAGATGGAACAGCAAACGTTGACCCAACACCCGCAGATCGCCGGCGCGCTCTTTCAGATAGCTGTCCGTCAGGCTGGCAAACTGGGCGGCAAACTTTTCAATGACGGTTTTGACCGCCCACTCGGCAACGGATCCCCGCTCGATCTCCGCGAAAAGATCCTTTTTCAGGCGGGCGTCCGTTAACAGGTGCGAGTAGAGATCGAAGATCGCCGCGCTCTCTTTTTGCGCGCTGGCGGTGAAGCGTTTACTGAAGCGACGGAATTCACTGGCGGCTTCGGTCATGGCCAGTGACAAACGCTCGCGTTCACGCTGCGGATCCAGCGTTGAGGCGGCAGAAACCTGATCGAGTAAGGGCTGGGTTTCGTCTACCCAGCCCGGCGCGACGGCAACGCCTGGGGCGGCAGCAATGGCCCGAATGCGTGCCAGACGATACTGACCAAACAACTGACTCAGTTGCGATTGTGACAGTAAGGCAGCCAGCTGCGTGGCCAGGGTAACGAGAAACGACTCTTCACTTTCGTCAAACTGCCGATGTTCACGCTGCTGAACCACCAGCACGCCCATAAGCTGGCGGCGGCTGATAATAGGCACGCCAAGGAAAGAGCGATAGCGCTCTTCCTTTACTGAAGGAATGTACTTAAAGCTGGGATGGCTCTGCGCATCGGCAAGGTTAATCGGCTCAGCGAGTCGCCCCACCAGACCGACAATACCTTCATCAAACGCCAGCTTGACCGTTAGCCCACGCGGTTTTTTCAAACCGCGTGTCGCCATCAGGTAATAACAGCGACGTTCGTGATCGGCGAGGTAGACGGAACAGACTTCCGTTTCCATCGCCAGGCAGATCTCATTAACCAGAATGTCGAGTGCTTCATTCAGACGTGGCGCACTCGCCACTTTTTCAACAATTTCTCGCAACTGAGTGAGCATAAAGGGCGTGGCCTATCCTCTTTTACGTCGATGGGCAGGATGATTTCGCTGCACCGCACTCTCCTGCATGGACATCACTACGCCAGCGAATTCTTTCATCACCCGACGATAAACATCGCGCTTAAAAGAGACAACCTGACGGACCGGATACCAAAAGCTTACCCACCGCCAGCCGTCGAATTCCGGCGTGCTGCTGTGCTGCACATTAATGTCTGCGTCATTACACATCAACTGCAGAAGAAACCACTTTTGTTTCTGACCAATACAAACCGGTTTTGTGTCCCAACGCACCAAACGTTTTGGCAACTTGTAGCGCAACCAGTTACGGGTAGATGCAAGTATTCGAACATCTTTGCGGTGTAACCCGACTTCTTCGAACAGTTCGCGATACATCGCCTGTTCCGCGGTTTCACCGGGATTGATGCCTCCCTGAGGAAATTGCCAGGAGTGCTGTCCAAAGCGCCTGGCCCATAACACTTGCCCCTGCCTGTTACAAATTACGATACCAACATTCGGGCGGTAGCCATCATCATCGATCACCGGACTACCTCAAAAGCTAAAATTGAATGGTCTGATTGTTTCACACTCCTTACAGGCGGTAAACCACTGGATTTGCGGGCGCTTAGGGGCGTAATGTCGGGATAACTCACAGACTCATGCGAAGTTATAAACAAAAGTCCGTAAAAAGAGAGATCTTATTCACGTTTTCTGTGGATAGCTTTGTGCAGAACACGGGAGTTAACTGAATAACGTACCAGGATGAATCTGAAGGTGCCAAAAACCAGACCACGATTTACTCTTGAAATATAAGCCTATTTTTTTACTCTGCTGCCTTTTACCCTGCCGGAAAGGGGGCGGATAATTCCTTCGCGCTGACAATTGGCTAAAGATCCACCACAATGCTTTTTATCCACAGCGATCGGCTCAAGCTTGCATCAAACGGCTTAATTTTTGTTGAAAAACAGCAAAGTCAAGGCTGTAAATGGAACCAGTAGGCAACCTGAGACGGGGTTATCCCATTTTTCTGTGGATAACTGGGCTTGAGATCCTGTTCATTGTTGATAGCAAGTTGGGATAACCTGCGACATGAGTTGGAGCCTGCCAATTTCGCTGTAAAAAAAAGTACTATGTTTCATGTTATTATGTGTTTTATACCGCGTTCTTTCCTGTGGAAAACCTGAGGCTGCCGCAGGCTGCTTAATTATTAATCATTATGAGTTATTCACATGACATTCCTTCCCGGGCCACCTGAAGACGAGTCAACACTGCTATCGCGCGCCCAGTCACTGGCAGGTTTAACGCTGCAAACCCTGGCCGACCAGGCAGGCATTCCGATACCGGCCAACCTGAAACGGGATAAAGGCTGGGTCGGGATGCTGCTGGAATGGCATCTGGGCGCCAGTGCGGGCAGTAAAGCAGAACAGGATTTCGCACACCTGGGAATTGAACTAAAAACGATCCCTGTCGATCGCTATGGCAAGCCGCTGGAAACAACATTTGTTTGCGTTGCGCCCCTCACCGGAAACAGCGGCGTCACCTGGCAAAACAGCCATGTCCGCCATAAGCTGGCGCGCGTCCTGTGGATGCCGGTAGAGGGCGAGCGTGACATCCCGTTAGGCGAACGTCGGGTTGGCGCGCCGCTGCTGTGGAGCCCCGACGCGCAGGAAGATGAGATGCTGCGCCAGGACTGGGAGGAGTTGATGGATATGATCGTACTGGGTCAGGTAGAACGCATCACCGCCCGTCACGGTGCCTGGCTGCAGATTCGCCCCAAAGCAGCAAACAGCAAAGCCTTAACGGAAGGGATCGGCGATCGCGGACAGCCCATCATGACGCTGCCACGCGGGTTTTATCTCAAGAAAAGTTTTACAGGCCCGCTTCTGGCACGCCATTTTTTGGTCTGACAGCCTTATTCTCGCGTCCCTGGCGGTATTTAAATGTGAGTTAGACAAATTTGGTGCGTATAATCTTTGTTTAATTTTCGTTTAGGATATGAGTGCAGGTATGTTCGAGTGGATTACCGATCCCAACGCCTGGCTGGCGCTGGGCACCCTGACCATTCTGGAAGTGGTTCTGGGCATTGATAACATTATCTTTCTGTCGTTAGTGGTGGCAAAACTCCCCAAACATCAGCAAGCCCGCGCACGCCGCATCGGTTTGATGGGCGCAATGCTGATGCGTCTGGGGTTACTGGCCTCTATTGCCTGGGTCGCAAGACTGACCAACCCATTGTTTACCCTCATGGATCATGCTTTTTCAGCACGCGATCTCATTCTGTTGTTTGGTGGATTATTCTTGCTGTGGAAGTCCAGCATGGAGATTCATGAAACGATAGAAGGCGAAGAAGCCGAGCACAAAACCAACGTTCACTCGTTCATGGGTGCCATTGTTCAAATCATGTTGCTCGACATCATTTTTAGTCTCGACTCCGTTATTACGGCCGTGGGCCTCTCCGACCATTTGTTTATTATGATGGCGGCAGTGGTGATTGCGGTATTAATGATGATGGTCGCTGCCCGCAGTATTGGTGAGTTCGTTGATCGTCATCCGTCGGTCAAAATGCTGGCTCTCTCGTTCCTGATTTTGGTGGGTTTTACCCTGATCCTGGAAAGTTTCGCGGTGCATGTACCAAAAGGTTACATTTATTTTGCTATGTTCTTCTCGATGGCCGTTGAGTGCCTTAACCTGATGCGCAGTAAGAAAAAAACGCACTAATGTTGTCAAGGGCGGCTCCGCGCCGCCCGGTTATTTTCAGATTGATACGATTAACCCAATCGGTAAAAGGATTTATTACTACACTTTTTGCAGTGGACGATTCGTGAGGATGAGCATAATGAAAGGGCTGAGTAAAATTGTATTATTGGCCGTTGCTGCGGTGACATTGGGTGGATGCAGTTCCAATTATGTTATGGCAACAAAAGATGGCCGGATGATTATGACCGAAGGGAAACCGAGCATTGATAAAGAAACGGGGCTGGTGCAATACACCGATCAGTCAGGCCATACGGTGCAGATCAACAGTGACGACGTTTCTACCATTATTGAACGCTAGATGCGAAAAGTATCGGCCTGTCGCCCCTCCCCCGCGTCGGCAGGCTATTTCTCTCTGTTATCCCCCTTTCTTAGCCGCTACGCCTCGCGCTATAGTCCCTGAAGTCATATTACTTATCCCTACAGAAAAGGAAGCCGGCAATGCACTATCACCGTATCCCCCATAGCTCGCTGGAAGTGAGCCAGCTTGGATTGGGCACCATGACGTTTGGTGAGCAAAACAGCGAAGCCGACGCCCACGCTCAACTGGATTTAGCCCTCAGTTCGGGCATCAACCTGATTGATACTGCCGAGATGTATCCTGTTCCCCCGCGTCCCGAAACTCAGGGGCTGACCGAAAAATATATTGGCAGCTGGTTAAAAAAGACCGGTAGCCGGGATAAAATCGTTCTTGCCAGTAAAGTTGCCGGCCCAACGCGCGGCAACGATGCGTCGATTCGCCCTAATATGGCGCTGGATCGCAAAAATATCCGCGAGGCGCTGGATGCCAGCCTGAAACGTTTAAACACCGACTACATCGATCTGTATCAGCTTCACTGGCCGCAGCGTCAAACCAACTTTTTTGGCAAGCTGGGCTATCAGTACAGTGAGAACAGCGTCCCTGTCACGCTGTTAGAAACGCTGGAGGCTCTGGCTGAGCAGGTGCGGGCAGGTAAGATCCGCTATATCGGCGTGTCGAATGAAACGCCGTGGGGCGTCATGCGTTATCTGCAGCTGGCAGAAAAGCATGAACTGCCGCGTATCGTCTCTATTCAAAACCCCTACAGCCTGCTAAATCGCAGTTTTGAAGTGGGCCTGGCGGAAATCAGCCAGCATGAAGGCGTGGAGCTGCTGGCCTATTCCTGCCTGGCGTTTGGCACGTTGAGCGGTAAATACCTGAATGGCGCGCAGCCCGCGGGTGCACGTAATACCCTGTTTAGCCGCTTTACCCGCTACAGCGGTGAGCAGTCTCAACTGGCGGTGGCGGAATATGTGGCGCTGGCCCAAAAACATCAGCTTGATCCTTCACAAATGGCACTGGCGTTTGTTCGTCAGCAACCTTTTGTGTCCAGCACCCTGCTGGGCGCAACCACGCTGGATCAGTTAAAGATCAATATCGACAGCGCCAACGTGACGCTCAGCAATGAGGTTCTGGAAGAACTCGAAGCGATCCATCGCCGTTACACCTATCCAGCCCCCTGACGGGGACGACCAGCCGTGCGGTGGCAAGGCTGGCCTGTCCGTCATCGTCTTTCAACAGGCGCAGTAGCCTCATTCCAGCGCCAGCAGATCTTCAATGCGCTGCGCGCGGCGGATTTCTCTCGGCTCGCCGTTTTCAAACAGGATCTCAGGAATCAGTGGGCGGCTGTTGTAGTTTGAGGACATCGATGCGCCGTAAGCGCCGGTGTCGTGAAACACCAGATAATCCCCGACTTTCGCGGCCGGAATAGCCCGGGTTTCCACCTTGCCACCTTCAAGCTGGGTGAAAACATCGCCCGACTCGCACAGAGGGCCTGCAACCACGCTGTCGATCGTTGCCTGTTCATCGATCGCCCGGTTATCGCCCGCCATCACAGAGATATGATGGTAGCTGCCGTACATGGAGGGGCGCATCAGATCACTGAAGCCTGCATCCACCAGCACAAAGTGGCGGCTGCCCATCTCTTTTACTGCCCGAACCTGAGAGACCAGCACGCCTGACTCCGCGACCAGGAAACGGCCGGGTTCGATTTCCAGCTTCACGGCATGGCCCAGATGGTCCGCCACGCGCTGGCGTGCCGCGTCCCACAGGCCAAAATAGTGATCGGTATCGATCGCCTCTTCCCCGTAGTGATAGGGAATGGATAAACCGCCTCCGGCAGAGATAGCCTCAAGATCCTGGCCAAATTCCACGACCAAATCCACCATGGCATCGCAGACCTGCTGCAGGTGCGCATAGTCCACGCCTGAACCGATATGCATATGAATGCCGATCAGGCGCAGTCCATATTGTTCGATAGCCGCCTGAGCAGCGGGCAAATCGCTGGGCCAGATACCGTGCTTACTGTTTTCGCCACCGGTATTGGTTTTTTGGCTGTGCCCGTGACCAAAGCCCGGGTTAATGCGTAGCCAGACGGCATGTCCTGGCGAAACGGCACCCAGTTGATGCAGCATATCGACGGATCCGGCGTTAACCGGCACCTTAAGCTCTGCAATCCTGGCAAGCGTAGGGTTATCCAGGACATCGGCAGTGAATACGATTTCGTCACTGTCAGGCTGAAAGCCGGCCACCAGCGCACGCTCAATTTCGCCCAGGGAAACCGAATCAACCTTAACGCCCGCAGAATGCATCAGGCGCAGAATGTGGGTGTTAGAACAGGCTTTTTGCGCAAAGCGCACCACATCAAATGCGTGGAGTTGAGCAATACGCTGTTGGATAACCTGCGCATCATAAGCCCAGAACGGGCCGCTGTACTGACGTGCCAGCGGCAGTAAATTATCGACGTTCAGGGCGGTTTCGGTGGTATTAAGTGGACGAGGCATGGGTTTCTCCTGTGGCAATAAAACCATTAAGCCAGAATCGTGCCATGCCGAAAAATATCTGTTTTAATAGCATCTATGCAAAAATGATATGGAATGATGCATGGCAAAAATCAACTGGCGGCATATCGAGATTTTTCATGCTGTTATGACCAGCGGAAACCTTACGCAGGCTGCGACCCTGCTGCAGACGTCCCAGCCTACCGTCAGCCGCGAGCTGGCGCGACTGGAACGGCAGCTGAGTCTGACGCTGTTTGAGCGCGTGCGCGGCCGCTTACAGCCTACCGTACAGGGCTTACGGCTGTTCGAAGAGGTGCAACGCTCATGGTATGGGCTGGACCGCATCATTGATGCCGCAGAGGGATTACGCCAGTTTCGCCAGGGTGAGCTCTCTATCGCCTGCCTGCCGGTTTTTTCCCAGTCACTGCTGCCGCCCGTCTGCCAGACCTTTTTGCAGCGCTACCCTGATGTCAGTCTGAACATTATTCCGCAGGAATCCCCGTTACTGGAAGAGTGGTTGTCGGCTCAGCGTTACGATCTGGGCATTACGGAAACGCAGCACGCCCCCGCCGGGACCGATCGCCAGGCGCTGCTGACCTGCGATGAAGTGTGCGTGTTACCGCAGCACCATCGCCTGGCGCAGCGCGCCTTGCTGACGCCGCAGGACTTCGCCGGTGAGAACTATGTCAGCCTGTCGCGCACGGATAGCTACCGCCAGCTGCTCGACGCACTGTTTCATGAGCAAGGTGTGACACGCAGGATGGTGATGGAAACCCATAGCGCGGCGTCCGTGTGCGCGATGGTGCAGGCCGGAGTGGGGATCTCAGTGGTTAATCCGCTGACGGCGCTGGATTACGCCGACAGCGGTGTGGTGATGCGCCCTTTTAGCGTCGCTGTGCCTTTTACCGTTAGCCTCGTCAGGCCGCAGCATCGGCCGGCATCCGCGCTGGTAGAGGCGTTTGTGAACCACCTGCAGCAACAGGTGGCCCGTTTTCCTGAGCAGATTGCGGACAGACTCGCTTAGGCATGCACGCGGGCCGCAGCACCGCCGGATTTGCGGAAGGTGATCAAGCAAACCATCAGTCCAACCGCCGCCAGCGCGGCGGCGGCAACAGGAACCGCGGTCAGTCCATAGCCGCGCGCAATCACCGCGCCGCCCACCCAAGCGCCAAGCGCATTGCCAACGTTAAAGGCAGAAATATTAAGGGTGGAAACCAGATTAGGTGCCGCTTTACCGTGACGCACCACATTGATCTGCAGGCCGGGAACCGTGGCAAAGGTTGCCATTGCCCACAGGAACAAGGTGATCTCCGCCAGCCAGAGCGCGTGGCTGGTCCAGCTAAACAGCAGTGAGAACAGCGTAATCAGCGAAAAACTGCCTATCAGGCTCAGGGAGACTTTGCGGTCGGCCATTTTGCCCCCCAGAATATTGCCCACGGTCAGGCCCGCGCCAATCAGAAACAACGTCCAGCTCACGCCACGATCGCTGATGCCGGTAACCTGCAGCAGCAGCGGTGCTATGTAGCTAAACAGGGCAAACATGGCGGCAGCAAAACAGACCGTCATCAGTAATGACAGCCACAGTTTGCCGTTGGCCAGCGCGCTGATTTCGCTCGCCAGATCGACCGGCTTCTCATTCTTATTTCCCGGCAGGCTGGTGATTAAGGCAATGAAGGCCAGTACGCCGATAGCCGAAACGCCCCAGAATGTCGCACGCCAGCCAAACAGCTGACCAAACCAGGTTCCCAACGGCACGCCTAATACATTGGCCAGCGTCAGACCGGTAAACATCAACGCCACGGCAGAAGCCTGACGATCGGCGGAAACCAGACTGGCCGCGACCACCGATCCAATCCCAAAGAAAGCTCCGTGACAGAGGGCGGTAATCACCCGTGCCAGCATCAGCAGGTTATAGCTGTAGGCCAGAGCACACAGCAGATTGCCGATAATAAAAATTACCATCAACAGAATCAGCGTTTTTTTACGGGGCAACTTCGCCGTTAACAGCGCCATGATCGGTGCACCGATTGCTACGCCTAATGCATAGCCGCTAATTAACCAACCTGCGGACGGAATGGACACGCGCAAATCGTTTGCGACCTCCGGCAACAGGCCCATGATCACAAACTCAGTGGTTCCGATAGCGAACGCACTCAGCGCCAGTGCAAGCAATGCAACAGGCATAACACTCTCCCAAAAATGATAATTACAACGAGACGGATGACGCATGCATCCTGATAAACGAGCTATAATTTATGATCTATATCACACTACGTATTACAGCATAGCTACCTGTCATCTGATACTCACATAACAACAACAATCTATTGCGTGTATGGCAATAATTGACACACACATCAACCAGGCTTATTAAACATACAGTTAGCGAGGATGCCGCCGCGTAACGCACCGGACGATGATAAAGGTTGCCAGCGAAGTAGCCGTTTTTTTGCTAATACCGATTTTAGTTATCAATAAAGTATTAGCGTTGCCGATATAGCTCTTATGAATCGCCAGATGAAATGCAGTCCAACTGACGCGGAGAGAGAAAATGCAACGGCTTATCGTTTTGATGGTAATCAGTCTTACAGGCTGCTCAGTCGGCCATTATGAATACAGTAGAGAAGCAGAGAAGCGCGTGGATATGACCGTAACAGGCATTCCCACCGTGCTGGGGCTGGGCACGCTGGGCACGACTATTCCCCTTACCCCTGACTACAGCCTCACGGCCGCCCACGTCGCAAAATATTCGCTTTACCGCGTGAAAGCCTGGCATCCTGAGTGCGATCTCGCGGTCGTCTACCACAAGAACAGCGAAGCCAACCTGCCACCGTCCTTCCGTAACAGCCATATTGGCGACAAAGTGAATCTTTACGGCTACAGCTTCATCTCTGCAATGCCCGTGAGCTCTACCGGGAAAAACCTTGTGAACACCACGCTGGCAAATGACTGGAACAAAGCGAACTGCGTTGTCGTGGCCGCCAATGCGGGCGTGGTTAAGGGCATGTCAGGGGGCGCGGTTTATAATGCATCTGACGACACGCTGGCAGGCGTGATTGTGGGTTACAGCCAGCGCATCAACGACAACAAGAGCGGAAAAACGCTGTATAAAGATGTGGCGCTCTATGTGCCCTACTCACGCTTCCAGACCTGGCTGGATAATGCTGTGAAATCTTAAGGCTTTTCGTCCGGCAGTCCGGGATGTGTGCCCATCTGCTGTTGCGGTGGGTTAAGCCACTTGTCTTCGCGCGTGGCTTCGTAGTCGCGGTTTAGCGGATAGGTAATGCGGTTCTCCGCTTTGCTGACCTCGCCGATCACCAGAAAGCGCGCGTCGGCGTCGCTGTTATTGATAAAGGTGTGACAAATGCCGGTACCGGCCGGAAACGCCACGGCTTCTCCCGGTGACAGCGGATACAATTCGCCATTGATCCACGCGTGTGGATAACCTTCCAGCACGAAGATAAACTCCTCTTCCGCACTTTCCGCATGGGGATAAGACATGCGGCGTCCGGGCGGCAACCTTTCATGATGAATGCCCAGCCGGGTTAATCCAGACAGTTTCGCCAGTGGTGTACCAATGGACATCAGCTCATCGCTATCGGAATAATGTTCGTTGTCTTCGCCTTCCAGCGCTTGCCAGTGAAGAATGCAGTCAGGACGTTGCTTCATGATGATCGCTCCAGGTTGAGATTGTCAGCCTGGCAGACGAGGGGGGATTACTCAAGCGCACATGCCGTGGCGGGTTGCAGAGCAGAAATAAAAAAGGCCGGAATCACCCGGCCTTTAACCAGCATCTGATAATTACTTTGAGCCTGGGCGCAACGCCGGGAACAGAATTACGTCGCGGATGGTGTGGCTGTTGGTAAACAGCATGACCATGCGGTCAATACCAATGCCTAAGCCTGCCGTTGGCGGTAAACCATGTTCCAGGGCGGTGACATAATCCTCGTCGTAGAACATCGCTTCATCATCGCCCGCATCTTTCGCATTCACCTGCTGCAGGAAACGCTCAGCCTGATCCTGCGCATCGTTAAGCTCAGAGAAACCGTTGCCGATTTCACGTCCGCCAATAAAGAACTCAAAGCGATCGGTGATCTCAGGATTTTCGTCGTTGCGACGGGCCAGCGGCGACACTTCAGCCGGATACTCGGTAATGAAGGTTGGCTGAATCAGGTGTGCTTCAGCAGTTTCTTCAAAAATTTCGGTCACTACGCGCCCTAAGCCCCAGCTTTTCTCGACTTTGATGCCAATGGTCTGAGCAATCGCCACCGCTTTGTCGAAATCGTCAAGATCGGCCAGATCGGTTTCCGGACGGTACTTCTTGATCGCTTCACGCATGGTGAGTTTTTCAAACGGCTTACCAAAATCGAATTCCTGCTCACCGTAAGGCACAACCGTGCTGCCCAGGATATCCTGCGCCAGCGTACGGAACAGGCTTTCGGTCAGTTCAATCAGGTCTTTGTAATCCGCATAAGCCATATAGAGTTCCATCATGGTGAACTCTGGGTTGTGACGAGGCGAAATCCCCTCGTTGCGGAAGTTACGGTTGATCTCGAACACGCGATCGAAACCGCCCACCACCAGGCGTTTCAGATACAGCTCTGGCGCAATACGCAGATACATATCGATATCCAGCGCGTTGTGATGCGTGATAAACGGACGCGCTGAAGCGCCGCCCGGGATCACCTGCATCATTGGCGTTTCCACTTCCATAAAATCGCGTCCAACCATGAACTGACGAATGCCGGCCATGATCTGCGAACGGATTTTGAAGGTGTTGCGTGATTCATCGTTGGCGATCAGATCAAGATAGCGCTGACGATAGCGCGTTTCCTGATCGGCCAGACCGTGAAATTTGTCTGGCAGCGGGCGCAGGGCTTTCGTTAACAAGCGCAGCTCTGAGCAGTGAATCGACAATTCGCCGGTTTTGGTTTTGAACAGCTTACCGCGTGCGCCGAGGATATCGCCCAGGTCCCATTTTTTGAATTGCTCGTTGTAGATACCTTCAGCCAGATCGTCACGTGCCACGTACAGCTGAATGCGGCCGCCCACGTCCTGCAGGGTAATGAAAGACGCCTTGCCCATGATACGGCGCGTCATCATACGGCCAGCCACGCTGACCTCAATGCCTAAGTCTTCCAGCTCTTCGTTACTCTTCTCGTCATAGCTGGCATGCAGCCGATCGGAGGTGGTATCACGACGAAAATCGTTAGGAAACGCCACGCCGTTTTCACGCAGCACGCTCAGCTTCTCGCGACGCGTTTTCAGTTCGTTATTTAACTCAAGTGCGACGTCAGCGCTCTGCGGTTGTTGTTCAGACATGTCGGTTCCTTATAGCCCTGCTTTTAAACTTGCTTCAATGAAACGGTCCAGATCGCCATCCAGCACCGCCTGCGTGTTGCGCGTTTCCACGCCGGTACGCAGATCTTTAATACGTGAGTCGTCCAGAACATAAGAACGGATCTGGCTGCCCCAGCCAATGTCAGACTTGTTGTCTTCCAGCATCTGCTTCTCGGCATTTTTTTTCTGCATTTCAAGCTCGTACAGCTTCGCCTTCATCTGCTTCATCGCCTGATCTTTGTTTTTGTGCTGAGAGCGATCGTTTTGACACTGGGTGACCGTACCGGTTGGAACGTGGGTAATACGCACCGCCGATTCCGTACGGTTAACGTGCTGACCACCTGCACCAGAGGCGCGGTACACGTCAATACGCAGGTCAGCCGGGTTGATGTCGATATCAATATCGTCATCCACTTCCGGATAGATAAAGGCTGAACTGAAGGAGGTATGGCGGCGACCACCGGAGTCAAATGGACTCTTACGTACCAGACGATGTACGCCGGTTTCGGTGCGGAGCCAGCCAAACGCGTAATCGCCAGACACGCGAATCGTCACCGACTTAATGCCCGCGACTTCACCTTCTGACTCTTCAATAATTTCTGTTTTGAACCCTTTGGCTTCTGCCCAACGCAGATACATGCGCATCAGCATGCTGGCCCAGTCCTGCGCTTCTGTTCCACCAGAACCGGCCTGCAGATCGATGTAACAGTCGGCGCTGTCGTACTCGCCAGAGAACATACGGCGGAACTCTAGCTCGCCGAGCTTGCCTTCCAGCGCGTCCAGCTCGGCGACCGCTTCGTTGAAGGTTTCTTCGTCATCGGCTTCTACCGCCAGATCAAGCAGCCCCTGCACATCTTCCAGCCCCTGGCTCATCTGATCGAACGTATCCACGATGGCTTCCAGGGAGGAGCGTTCTTTGCCCAGTGCCTGAGCGCGTTCAGGCTCGTTCCAGACGTCGGGCTGTTCCAGCTCGGCGTTTACTTCCTCAAGGCGTTCTTTCTTAGCATCGTAGTCAAAGATACCCCCGAAGAACGTCGCTGCGTTCGCTGAGGTCCTGAATACGGTATTTGACCGGGTTGATTTCAAACATGTGTTTAGCGTCTTTTTTACGTTCGATGGAATAAGAAATTTAACCTGCGAGTTTACCCGAAACCGACGGCGGTTTGTAGCGTTGAGAAAATGCGCAGAGGTTAATCTTTCGTTGAGCCAGCTGGACTGGCTCTGCCGACGCGGGCGTGGCAAGGTTAAACTGGCAACGGCGGGAATGTGAGGCCCCGCCGTCACCGCTGGCTAACTGAGCGGCCAGAGATGTTCAATGATCAGCTGGACGGATCGATTGCCGCGATACTCATTGATATCAAGCCGATAGGCCAGTTCGACCTGGCGCACGCTGCTGTCAGGCCACAACGTGGTATCCACGTTGAACGCGATACCGTCGATCAGCGGTCCGCCCTCCAGAGGTTCAACCATGACCTTCAGGTGACGTTCACCAACGAGGCGCTGCTGCAGTAGCCTGAACCGGCCGTCGAAAGCGGGCTCAGGGAAAGACTGGCCCCATGGGCCGGCATCACGCAGCACTTCCGCCGTCTGAAGAGAAAATTCAGCGGGCTGCAGGGCACCATCCGACCAGATGACGCCCTGCAACGCTTCGCCGGCCAGCCATTCGCCCACCAGGTCCGCAAAACGCTGACGAAACTCGTCGTAGCGGGCTTCTTCCAGCGACAGTCCGGCGGCCATCGCGTGACCACCAAACTTCTGCATCAGGCCAGGATGCAACGTATCAAGACGCTCCAGCGCATCGCGCAGATGCAGACCGGCAATCGATCGTCCCGATCCCTTCAGCATGCCATCACCGGCCGGTGCGAAGGCAATAACCGGGCGATGAAAACGCTCTTTCAGGCGGGAAGCCAGAATCCCGACCACGCCCTGATGCCACTCAGGATGATAAAAGGCCAGCCCCAGCGGCAAATCGGTTTGCTCGTTCTCCAGCTTTTGGCATAACGCCAGTGCCTCGCTCTGCATCCCCTGCTCAATCTCTTTGCGCATCTGGTTAAGCGCATCCAGTTCGCTGGCTAACATGCGCGACTGGCTGAGATCGTCGGTCAGTAACAGCGCCACGCCGACAGACATATCGTCCAGCCGACCGGCAGCGTTAAGCCGGGGCCCCAGGGCAAAACCCAGGTCGCTGGCGGCCAGCTGTCGGGCATCGCGGTTGGCGATTTCCAGCAGGGCCTTGATGCCCGGACGGCACTTTCCGGCCCGAATACGGCTCAGGCCCTGCCACACTAAAATGCGGTTGTTGGCGTCCAGCGGCACCACATCTGCCACCGTGCCCAACGCCACCAGATCGAGCAGGTCGGCCAGATTGGGTTCCGACCGCGTGACGCCAAACCAGCCCTGAGTGCGCAAGTGGGCGCGCAGGGCCATCATCAGATAGAAAGCGACGCCCACGCCCGCCAGCGAACGAGAGGGGAAATGACAGTCAGGCAGGTTGGGATTAACGATAGCATCGGCGTCAGGCAGCGTTTCGCCCGGTAAGTGGTGGTCGGTCACCAACACCGCAATGCCGTGCTGATGCGCAAGCGCCACACCCGCATGGGACGAAATGCCGTTATCGACGGTCAGAATCATCTCTGCACCGCGCGCGCGGGCCTGCTCAACCACTTCCGGACTCAGGCCGTAGCCATCTTCGAAACGATTGGGCACCAGGTACTGTACGTTGCTGCATCCCATGCTGCGCAGCGCCAGCACCGTCAGAGCGGTACTGGTGGCACCGTCAGCGTCGAAATCCCCGACGACCATAATGCAGCGGCCATCCAGCAGCGCCTGATGAAGCAGGTTAACGGCCTTGTCTATGCCGCTCAGTGCACTGAAAGGGAGCAGGTTTTTCGCGCCCCTTTCGAGCTCGGCGGCGTTGGTGACGCCACGTTGCAGATAAAGCCGACGCAGGAGCGGCGGTAAATCTGCCGGTAGCCCCGGCAAATCGGCTACCGCTTCACGGCGACGTAACTCGACTTCGTGCTTTACCACGCCTTAACCACCACGCTTTTGATTATCCAGTACCTGCTTGAGCTCCTGTGGACTTTGATAGCCGGGGATCATCATGCCACTATCAGTCAGAATCGCCGGCGTGCCCTGGATACCAAACAGTACGCCAAGCTGGTACTGCTTGCCGATATCAATCGTGCAGGAGGCTGGCGCATCCATCTTCGGCACATCGCCTTTCATCGCCTCATCAAAGGCTTTATTGCGATCGGCGCTGCACCACACGGCCTTCATGGCGCTGGCAACTTTGCCGTTCATGCCTTCACGTGGGAAAGCCAGATAGCGAACGGTGATGCCCAGCGCGTTGTAGTCAGCCATTTGTTCGTGCAGTTTGTGGCAGTAGCCACAGGTGATATCCGTAAACACTGTCACCACATGCTGCTCTTTGGGCGCTTTATACACGATCATTTCCGGAACCAGCGCCTCAACTTTTTTATCCAGTAGCGCGTTCGTCACGTTGACCGGCTGAGCACCGCTGACATCGTAAAGCGGTCCCTGGATCATGTGTTTACCATCATCGGTAACGTACAGCACGCCGCTTTCGGTGAGCACGGTTTTAAAACCCGGCAGCGGTGCAGGTTGGATCTCAGCCTGGTGCAAACCCAGTTTCTTCAGGGAAAGCTGAATGGCGCTGTCATCAGCGTGGGTCAAACCGGAAAAAGCGCTGGCCAGCAGCGCCAGCATGGCAACATGTTTGTTCATTGTTTTCCTTACTCTCCGCCAGCTATGCGCGCGGATGATGCTGTTGATGTAACAGTCGCAGACGTTCCGTGGCGACATGCGTATAAATCTGCGTCGTTGAGAGGTCGCTGTGCCCCAGTAACATCTGTACGACACGTAGGTCAGCCCCATGGTTCAGCAAATGCGTGGCGAAAGCATGGCGTAACACGTGGGGAGAAAGCTTTTCGCTATCAATGCCCGCCAGCATGGCGTAATGCTTGATACGATGCCAGAAGGTTTGCCGCGTCATCTGCTGGGCACGGTTACTGGGGAAAAACACGTCCAGCGTCTGCCCATTGAGCAACCACGGCCGCCCGTGCTCCATATAGTATTCCAGCCAGTGAACCGCCTCTTCACCTAATGGCACCAGCCGCTCTTTATTGCCTTTACCGATCACGCGCACCACGCCCTGGCGCAGGCTGACGTCATTCAGGGTCAGTCCCACCAGTTCCGAAACCCGTAAGCCGGTGGCATATAACAATTCCAGCATGGCTTTATCGCGCAGTTCAAGCGGCACGTTGACATCGGGTGCCTGCAGCAGGCGATCCACCTGCGCCTCACTCAGATCTTTTGGCAACCGCTGGGGCAGCTTGGGCGCGGCCAGCATCGCGCTGGGATCGTCAGTGCGCATCTTTTCGCGGTACAAATACTGAAACAGACGGCGCATGGCGCTGAGCAGGCGTGCAGAGCTGGAGGCTTTATAGCCGCCTTCCAGTCTCTCCGCGAGAAACTGTTGCAGATCGGGCGCGCTCAGAGTTGTCAGCGTTAAGCCGTGATGCGCCAGCCAGCCGGTGAGAGTTTGCAGATCCTGCCGATAGGAGGACAGGGTATTTTGCGCCAGATTGCGCTCGATCCACAGCGCATCAAGAAACTGTTCTGTCAGTTCACTATCTTGCACGTTTTCCCCACCGTTCAGTATGAAATCGTGCTCATTATGCCTGATTCAACCCTGCTTCTGATACAATTACGCCAAAGTCAGGATTAACAGAGCACTATCTGCATGAAAATAGGTCTTTTTTACGGTTCAAGTACCTGTTACACCGAAATCGTAGCGGAGAAAATTCGGGATTTTATTGGCGACGAGCTGGTGACGTTGCACAACGTGAAAGATGACGATCCGCGTCTGATGGAAGACTATGATCTGTTGATTTTGGGGATTCCCACCTGGGACTTTGGCGAGCTGCAGGAGGACTGGGAGGCTATCTGGCCCCAGTTGCCGACGCTCAATTTGCGCAACAAGATCGTGGCGCTGTACGGCATGGGCGACCAGATTGGCTACGGTGAGTGGTTTCTGGATGCTTTAGGCATGCTACATGAACTGCTCCAGCCGATGGGGGTGCAGTTTGTGGGCTACTGGCCGCTGGACGGCTATGACTTTACCAGCCCCAAACCGCTGAGTGCCGACGGCAAGCAATTTGTCGGACTGGCGCTGGATGACGTCAATCAGTTTGAAGCCACGGATGAGCGCGTTGAGCAGTGGTGCGAGCAGATTCTGACGGAAACCGCCGAGCGGCTTTAAGCCGCGCGCTAAAACGCAATCCTGAAATCCTGGCAAAGGACGCGCCGTCGATACGCCTGTATTTGGAAAGCCTGACCTGGAAAAGCGTGTTCTGAAATCGGCACGCTTTCTCGTGATGCGCTGTTCAGGGCACGCTATTTAGCGTCTTGCGGTTTCGCTGAAACAGCATGACCGCAAGGCGCGCCACGCCTCTGGCTGCATGTTGTCCTGCATCAGCCAGAGCCGTAAGATCTTGCCCTTGCGGTTTCGTGCGACCAGCAACACCGCGCCAGGCAACCAGTACAACGGCTGCTGCGTTTGCCAGTCTTCTCCCTGCCAGTGCCACTCACGATTGCTGTCGCGCCGTAACCGTCCATGCCGTTGACGCAAGCGGCGATCCTGTTTCCATCCTTCCCACAGCACCACCACGACCAGCCCGGGCTTTATCATCCACTCTGCCGCAGGCAGTTCCATAATGCCAACGCCTGCTATCGTTACTGACAGCATCAGTGCGAGGATCAGGCGTGCGCGCAAAGAGGGATGAAGTTTACATTGCCACCGGACCGCGTTCACGATTACGCTGCTGAATCAGATTCACCATGCGTTTCAGCTCGGGATCGGCAGGCTCACCGTGGTTCATCATCCAGTTGAAAAGATCGGGATCGTCACTTTTCAGCAGTGCGATAAACACCTGCTTATCGGTATCATTTAACGTGTCATATTCGTACTTAAAGAACGGCATAATAGCGACATCCAGTTCCAGCATGCCACGACGGCAGGCCCATTGAACGCGCGATTTATTATGAATATCCATGCATTCGTTTCCACATTTCACATCGTGGCAGCTAGTGTACCCTGGATTACTGCTGGCTGCAGGTTCACAAACCGACCCTGTGCAACGCGCCGCAGACTCAGGCTTTTTTTACACATCGGCACGCGTTTTGTGCGCCCTCTTTAGTAAACAGGTTGCATTGCCAGTGTGCTCTTTTACCATTGAAGACATTGTTTCGGATGAACCTTCAGACTCAGGATTTATCGATGCCAACATTTACGCTTCCCCCACGCCAACCTGCGGCCTCATCACGTCTGCCGCTCACGTTAATGTCTCTGGATGCCTGGGCACTGGTTGCCGTGGTCGGCCCTGACAGCACGTCCTATTTACAAGGCCAGTTGACCCTGGATGTGGCGGCACTGGATGCCTCTCATCACCTGCCTGCCGCCCACTGTGACGCCAAGGGCAAGATGTGGAGCAACCTGCGCCTGTTTCATCGCGCTGAGGGTTATGCCTATTTGGTGCGTCGTGAGTTGCGGGACACTCAGCTGCCGGAGTTAAAAAAATACGCCGTATTTTCTAAAGTTACCCTGACCGCGGATGACGATGTCGCACTGCTGGGCGTGGCGGGTTTCCAGGCCCGCGCGGCGCTGGCCAATGTTTTTGACACGCTGCCTGACAGCACCACCCCGGTGGTACAGCAGGGCGACACCACGCTGCTGTGGTTTGCCCATCCAGCAGAACGCTTTCTGCTGGTCACGTCGCCCGCCCAGGCCGATGCCCTGAAGCAGACGCTGGCAGACGATGCGCAGTTCAATGACAGCACCCAGTGGCTGGCCCTGGACATCGAAGCCGGAATTCCGGTTATTGGCGCAGCCACCAGCGCGCAGTTTATTCCCCAGGCCGCAAACATGCAGGCGCTGGACGCGATTAGCTTTAAAAAGGGCTGCTATACCGGCCAGGAGATGGTGGCCAGAGCCAAATACCGGGGCGCGAATAAACGGGCGCTCTACTGGCTGTCAGGACAAGCCAGCCACCTGCCCGCCGCCAACGATTCCCTGGAGCTGCAGATGGGCGAGCGCTGGCGTCGCACGGGCACCGTTCTTGCTGCGGTGCAACTGGACGACGGCGTCATCTGGGTGCAGGTGGTCATGAACAACGATCTGGAGCCGGACAGCGTATTACGGGTTGAAGGCGATGAAGGCGGTAAGCTGATGATTCAGCCCTTGCCTTACTCGCTGGAAGAAAGCTGAGTTCAGGGGCGGGACCACGTCCCGCCCTGTGACGTTACATAACGTAGAAGTAGATGGCGCAGAAATTGCAAACACAACCGCCTAAAACAAACGCGTGCCATATAGCATGGTTAAACGGCACCCGACGCGCGACGTAAAAAATCACGCCCAGGGAATAGATAATGCCCCCCGACGCCAGCAGCCAGATGCCCCCCGCCGACAGTTTCATCGCCAGCTGATAGACCACAATCAGCGACAGCCATCCCATGCAGAGATAGGTCACCAGCGACAGTGCCTTAAAGCGTTCGGCAATCGTCAGCTTAAAAATAATGCCCAACAGTGCCAGGCCCCATATTACCGCCATCAGCCCATAGGCGAGAGGCGACTGCAGACCAACCATCAGAAACGGCGTGTAGGTGCCAGCAATTAACAGGTAGATTGCGCAGTGATCCACTTTTTTCAGTACGCGCTTCGCACGTGGGTGGCTGACGGCGTGGTAAAGCGTTGAGGCCAGAAACAGCAGAATCATACTGCCGCCATAGAGGCTGGAGCTGACAATGGCGGTCAGCCCGGCATTCATGACCGATGCCTTATCGAGCAGCAGCATTAACCCTACAATGCCGAACAGACAACCCAGTCCATGACTAATACTGTTGGCAATTTCCTCTGCCAATGGATAACCCTGCGTCGGCAAACTTTTGTGACTCATAACATTCCTGCCTGAAAGTGATAGCAACTGCAGATTTATCGTCCAACAGATTACCCAGAAAAACTTTCAGTGTACAAGTGTAAGCTTAAAATAATTATTGCGGTCACCTCCCCTTCGAATTCTGTTAAAATGCGGGCCAGTTAATTGCCGGGTGAGCTTTTCCATGTTCTCGCATCACGATCTTGCTACCCTGAACGATCTTGAAATGCAGGTTTATCAGTACATTATCAAACATCGTGACAGCGTCAGTTACATGACCATTCGCGAGCTGGCTGAACAGGCTGCGGTATCGACCACAACGGTATTACGCTTCTGTCGCAAGATGCAGTGTGAAGGATGGTCAGAATTCCGTATCCGACTGCGTCTGGCCAGGGAACAAACCGCGCCTGCGCTGCCTGTCTCCGGCATCGCAGATATGCTGAGTTTTTTTAAAAGCATCAATAATGATGAGTTTGAGCAGGTCATACATCGGGCTGTGGGGATGATTAATCAGGCTGAGCGGGTGTTTTTTATTGGTGTCGGCACATCGGGCAGCCTGGGGAAATACGGGGCACGTTTTTTTTCGAACGTAGGCAAATTCAGCCACGCGATCGACGATCCCTATTATCCGATCAGTCCGAGTTTATATGAAAATGCCCTGGCCATTATTCTTTCTGTCTCCGGCGAAACGGAAGAGGTGCTGCGCATTGCCAGTCAGTTCAACCTGAATCAGTGTAAAATCATCGCCATTACGAATAGTGAAACCTGCTCGCTGGCAAAAATGAGCGACTTTACGGTGTCCTATCATGTACCGGTGATACGTATGCCCGACCAGAGCGATATTACGACCCAGGTGCCTGTCATGTATATTATCGAGTCACTGGGTCGGCAACTGGGTAAATAAAACAAAGCGTTTTTTAGCTGTAACAAATCCCTTTTTCGCGGCGGTGTTATAGCGTGACATTATTAAGTGCTTTGCTACACTCACCCCAATTTAATCCTCAGGGGAGAGTGCATAATGAGCTTACCAAAAACGTTTCTGTGGGGCGGCGCGGTCGCGGCTCATCAGGTAGAGGGCGGCTGGGATCAGGGCGGTAAGGGCATCAGTATTGCTGATGTACTGACCGGCGGCGCTCATGGCGTGGACCGCGTCATCACCGACGGCGTCCAGCCTGGAAAATTCTATCCAAATCATCAGGCTGTTGAATTTTATTCTCATTACAAACAGGATATCGCGCTGTTTGCTGAGATGGGATTTAAATGCTTCCGTACCTCAATTGCCTGGACCCGTATTTTCCCTAACGGCGATGAACCGCAACCCAATGAAGCCGGCCTGCAATTCTATGACGACCTGTTTGATGAATTGCTTAAATACGGTATTGAGCCGGTTATTACTCTCTCCCATTTTGAAATGCCCTATCACCTGGTAAAAGAATACGGTGGCTGGCACAATCGTAAGGTTGTCGATTTCTTTGTGCGCTTTAGTGAAGTTGTGCTGAAGCGTTATAAGAATAAAGTGAAATACTGGATGACCTTTAACGAAATTAACAACCAGCGTAACTGGCAATATCCGCTGTTTGGTTACTGCTGCTCAGGCGTTATTTTCACGGAACATGAAAAACCTGAACAGGCGATGTATCAGGTCATGCATCACCAGTTTGTTGCCAGCGCCAAAGTCGTGAAGCTGGGCCACGAGATCAACCCGGAGTTTAAGATTGGCTGCATGATCGCCATGGTGCCGGTTTACCCCTTCTCCTGCCATCCGGATGACGTCATGCTCGCTCAGGAAGCGATGCATCAACGCTATGTCTTTAGCGACGTGCAGATGCGCGGTTACTACCCGGCTTACGCCCTGAAAGAGTGGGCGCGCAAAGGCTATCATATCGACATGGAGCCTGAAGACGCTGAAACCCTGCGCAATGGCTGTGCCGATTATGTGGGCTTCAGTTATTACATGAGTACAGCCGTTCAGACCCGCGCCAGTGGCGTTGATGATCCTATTACCGGCTTCGAAGGCACGGTGAAAAATCCGCACGTTAAAGCCTCAGACTGGGGCTGGCAGATCGATCCTGTTGGTCTGCGGTATGTTCTTAATGATGTGTATGAACGCTATCAGAAACCCCTGTTTATTGTTGAAAACGGTTTTGGCGCCATCGACAAACCGAATGCGCAGGGCGTGATAGAGGATGATTACCGCATTGATTATCTGGCCGCGCATATTGAAGAGATGAAAAAAGCCGTCATTCATGACGGGGTGGATCTCATGGGGTACACGCCCTGGGGCTGTATCGACTGCGTGTCTTTCACTACCGGTCAGTACAACAAGCGTTACGGTTTTATTCACGTGAATAAAAACGATGACGGCAGCGGAGACTTCTCGCGCTCCAGGAAAAAGAGTTTTGCCTGGTATCAACAGGTCATCGCCAGCAATGGTGAAAAGCTGTAAGTCGTTTGCCGCAGCGCCCTGCTGCGGCATCATTCTAGCGCCCGCCGGCAGCATCGATAATGCTGCCCGTAATGTAAGAAGCGGCATCGCTGGCTAACCAGACAACGGCTTCTGCGATTTCTTCGGCATAGCCGCCACGCCCCATTGGTATGCCGCTGGCCAGCCTGTCTACCCTGCCGGGTTCTCCGCCGTCAGCATGCATCTCGGTGTAGATCATCCCCGGACGTACGCCATTGACCCGAATTCCCTGCTGGGCCACTTCCAGCGACAGGCCTTTGGTCATGGTGTCCATTGCGCCTTTCGATGCCGCATAGTCGACATATTCGTTTGGCGACCCCGTGCGGGCAGCTGCAGAGGAGACATTGACGATGCTGCCGCCCTGACCGCCATGATGCGTGCCCATGCGCCGGACGGCTTCACGACAGCAAAGAAATGTGCCAAGCACATTCGTGGCAAAAACCTGCTGAATACGTGAGGCATCCAGCTGCTCAAGGCGACATTGTTGGAACAGAATGCCGGCGTTATTCACCAGCAGCGTGAGCGGCAGATCTTCCTGATCCAGCCGTTGAAACAGCGACATCACCTGTGTTTCATCGCTGATATCGGCCTGAACGCTAAAGGCCTCACCGCCGTTACGTATAATCTCATCTACAACCTGATGGGCTTCACTGGCACGTGAACGGAAATTGACCGCCACCCGGTAGCCTCGGGATGCCAGTAAGAGGGACGTCGCGCGACCAATGCCGCGACTGCCGCCGGTAACGAGTGCGAGCTGCATACAAACCTCCATAAAAAAAGGGCCGAAAATCGGCCCTCATAACTTAACGCGTTAAGCTGACTTACGCATAATCGCTCATCGGGACACACGAACAGAACAGGTTACGATCGCCAAAGACATCGTCCAGGCGCTTCACCGTTGGCCAGTATTTATTGTGGCTGCCTGCAGGGAACACGGCCAGTTCACGGCTGTAGGAATGAGACCATTCTCCGATGACTTCCATTTGTGTATGAGGCGCGTTAACCAGCGGGTTATCCTCAAGTGACCACTCACCCGTTTCCACCCGGCCGATTTCCACGCGAATCGCCAGCATGGCATCAATAAAGCGGTCCAGTTCAATTTTGCCTTCTGATTCTGTCGGTTCGACCATGAGTGTTCCGGCGACCGGGAACGACATGGTGGGCGCATGGAAACCGTAGTCGATGAGGCGTTTCGCGATATCCAGTTCACTGATACCGGTTTGCTCTTTTAACGGACGAATATCAAGAATACATTCATGCGCTACGCGGCCGTCGCGCCCTGCATACAGGATGGGATAGGCCGATTTTAGCCGGCTGGCAATATAGTTAGCGTTAAGGATCGCGACCGAACTGGCCTGCTTCAGCCCTTCTGCCCCCATCATACGGATATACATCCAGCTGATAGGCAAAATAGACGCGCTGCCAAATGGCGCAGCGGAAACTGCGCCCTGCTGCGTCAGCATGCCGTCAATTTGTACAACGCTGTGGCCCGGCACAAACGGCGCCAGATGGGCTTTCACGCCGATCGGTCCCATTCCCGGCCCACCTCCGCCGTGCGGGATGCAGAAGGTTTTATGCAGGTTAAGGTGCGAAACGTCTGCGCCGATGTAGCCCGGCGTGGTAATGCCTACCTGCGCGTTCATGTTGGCGCCATCAAGATAAACCTGGCCACCGAACTGATGCACAATCTGGCACACCTCGCGAATAGTTTCCTCGTAAACGCCGTGGGTGGACGGATAGGTCACCATAATGCATGACAGCTTATCGCCAGCCTGAGCCGCTTTTTCACGCAGGTCGCCCAGATCGATGTTGCCCTGCTTGTCACAGGCGACCACCACGACATCCATGCCCGCCATCTGAGCCGAAGCCGGATTAGTACCGTGCGCCGAGCTGGGGATCAGGCAGAGATGCCGTTCACCCTCACCGCGGCTTTCGTGATAACGACGAATCGCTAACAGACCGGCATATTCACCCTGCGCACCCGAGTTAGGCTGCATGCAGAGTGCATCGTAACCAGTCAGTTGAACCAGCCACTGTGAAAGCTGCCCAATCATTTGCAGGTAGCCGCCAGCCTGTTCAGCCGGGCAGAACGGGTGCAGTTCGGCAAATTCAGGCCAGGTGATCGGGATCATCTCGGCGGCGGCATTGAGTTTCATGGTGCAGGAACCCAACGGAATCATGGCCTGATTCAGCGCCAGATCTTTTTTCTCCAGGCTGTGCATATAGCGCATCATCTCAGTTTCGCTGTGATGACGGTTAAACACCGGATGCGTCAGAATCTCGCTTTCACGCTGCTGCGCGGCCGGAATGGACGGGTTGTCAGCCGTGACCAGGCTGTCGAGTCGATCGATATCCTGGCCGTGCTCATCCCCCAGCAAAATAGCGAACAGTGTAACGATGTCTTCACGGCGCGTGGTTTCATCCAGCGTGATACCGACGGCATTGAGAATGTCGCTACGCAGGTTCACACCGAAGCTCAGCGCACGGTTGAGTACGCCCGCTTTATCCGCAACCTCTACCGTTAGTGTGTCAAACCAATGGCTATGACGCAGTTTAAGCCCGCCACGCTGCAGTCCGGCAGCCAGAATATCGGTAAAGCGGTGGATACGCGACGCAATACGTTTCAGCCCGACCGGCCCGTGGAACACGGCATACAGCCCGGCGATATTGGCCAGCAGCACCTGAGAAGTACAGATATTGGAGTTCGCTTTTTCGCGACGGATATGCTGCTCACGGGTTTGCATCGCCATGCGCAAGGCGGTGTTGCCTGCGGCATCGCGGGAAACGCCGATAATGCGGCCAGGCATTGAACGCTTATGTTCGTCGCGGCTGGCGAAGAAGGCAGCATGCGGGCCACCATAACCCATTGGCACACCAAAGCGTTGGGCCGAACCGAACACGATATCCGCGCCTTGTTTGCCCGGAGATGTCAGCAGCACCAGCGCCATAAAGTCGGCAGCGACGCTGACAACCACCTTGCGCGCTTTCAGCTCGCTAATCAGGTGGGTGTAGTCGTGTACTTCTCCCGTGGTGCCCACCTGCTGTAGCAGCACACCAAACAGGTTGTCGTGGTCCAGTGCTTTGGCCGGGCTGTCGATAATCAGTTCAAAGCCAAAGGTTTCGGCACGGGTACGCACGACGTCCAGCGTTTGCGGATGAATATCGTCAGCGATAAAGAACCGGGTCGCGTTTTTCAGTTTGCTGATGCGTTTTGACATCGCCATCGCTTCGGCGGCGGCGGTCGCTTCATCCAGCAGAGAAGCGGAGGCAATGTCCATGCCGGTCAAATCGATCGTAACCTGCTGGAAGTTAAGCAGGGCTTCAAGCCGTCCCTGCGACACTTCTGGCTGATACGGCGTATACGCCGTGTACCAGCCGGGGTTCTCCAGCATATTTCGCAAAATCACCGGCGGCGTAATCACCGCGCTGTATCCCATGCCGATCCAGGATTTATAAAGCAGGTTTTGCCCGGCAATGGCCTTCAACTCAGCCAGCGCCTGTTGTTCAGTTGCGGCATCGCCCACCGCTGGCGGGCCTGGCAACTGAATGTCGGCGGGAACGATAGAACCAATCAACGACGCCAGAGAGCTGGCACCGATCGCCTCCAGCATGACGGCCTGTTGTTCTGGCGACGGACCAATATGGCGCTCAATGAAGGCACCGTTGTATTCAAGCTGGCTGAGAGTCTGAGTCATGAGCTGTAAATCCTGAATCGGGCTGGGGAACAGAGAATGCAAGTCAGATATCTGCGGCCTCAGTTTGAGGCCGCACGACGATTACTCGTCAATGGAGGCTTTATAAGCATCCGCATCCAGCAGCGAGTCGATTTCTGACTCATCGCTGGCCTTAATCTGGAATAACCAGCCGCCTTCATAAGGCTCGCTGTTAACCTGTTCAGGGGAATCGTTAAGGGCGTCGTTGACGGCAACGATTTCACCGCTGATGGGCGCGTAAATGTCTGAAGCGGCTTTGACCGATTCCGCAACTGCGCACTCTTCTCCGGCAGAGAAAGTGGCACCGACCTCAGGCAGGTCAACAAACACCATATCGCCGAGCAACTCCTGCGCATGTTCGGTGATACCAACGGTATAGGTACCGTCCGCGTTTTTGCGCAGCCATTCGTGACTGTCGCGGTACTTCAACTCCACTGGCACATTGCTCATCGCCCTTTCTCCTGTAATTATGTTTTACTGCGCAACCGGTTTTCCGGCGCGAACGAAAATTGGTTTAGTGACTTTCACAGGCATTTCACGGTTACGGATCTCAACAATCGCGTTTTCCCCAATCCCTGCCGGCACGCGGGCCAGTGCAATGCTGTAACCCAACGTCGGTGAGAAGGAACCGCTGGTGATCACCCCCTGCTGCAACTGACCCTGCTGATCGGTAAAACGCACCGGCAA
Organism: Pantoea sp. V106_11; assembly: GCF_029967885.1. Lineage (NCBI taxonomy): Bacteria > Pseudomonadati > Pseudomonadota > Gammaproteobacteria > Enterobacterales > Erwiniaceae > Pantoea > Pantoea sp. V106_11. The sequence continues at coordinate 203,289 of NZ_JASCAK010000029.1, read as the reverse complement.
CCCGTTACGTAGAACGCCTTTTTCCGTGAGGATCAGCCCAACCAGTTTTTCAGTGCCCTTTTCTCGCTGGCTTTCCAGCGCTTCACGTCCGATAAAGTGGCGGTCGCCAGGTTCCCAGCTAATGGTCCAGCCCATATTGGCCGCCAGCGGCGATACGCTCTCGTCCATTTCCTGACCGTAAAGATTCATACCCGCTTCCAGACGCAAGGTGTCGCGTGCGCCCAGCCCGGCGGGTTTGACGCCCGCACTCAACAAACGCTGCCAGAATCCGACGGCATCGGCGGCAGGCAGCGCAATTTCATAGCCCGCTTCGCCGGTATAACCGGTTGTGGCAATGAACAGTTCACCGGCCTGCACGCCGAAGAATGGCTTCATGCCCTGTACAGCCTGGCGCTGTGCGTCACTGAATAAGGTTTGGGCTTTTTGCTGTGCCTGCGGGCCCTGTACAGCAATGAGTGCGAGATCGTCACGTTCTGTTAACGCGACGCCGTAACCCTGTGCATGCTCGCCGATCCAGGCCAGATCTTTTTCACGCGTCGCGGAGTTGACCACCAGACGAAAAAACGTCTCGTCCATAAAATAAACAATTAAATCATCAATTACGCCAGCGGAAGCATTCAGCATGCCGGTATACAGGGCTTTGCCCGGCTGAGTCAGTTTGGCGACGTCGTTTGCCAGCAGGAAGCGCAAAAACTCGCGCGTGCGCTCACCTTTTAAATCCACAATGGTCATGTGCGAAACATCGAACATGCCCGCGTCGCTGCGCACGGCATGATGCTCATCCATCTGAGAGCCATAGTGCAACGGCATCATCCAACCGTGGAAATCCACCATCCGCGCGCCATTTGCCTGGTGCTGTTCAAACAAAGGTGTGTGCTGAGTCATAACTATCCTGTGCAGAAACGAGTGAGTTTGAAACCACGCGCCATGTAGCCGACGCAAACGTTCTCTTTGCCTTGACGTTACCACCGAATCAGGCGATTAACCATAAGCAAAGCGAGGTCGAAAGACGTTGCACAGCCTAACCAGGCCCCGGGTTAATCAGGATAAAAAACTATAATTTTGTGATTAACCACGCAATAAATACGCCATAGTGATTTATTCACAGCAAATTTATGCGCGCAGTCCAGCAGGATGTTAAAAAAATAGCGGGTCGAAAACAGCCATGGATAAAAAAAAGTAATGCGAAACTTCACGCAAAATTAGAATAAATCAAACGATGCGCAGTCAGAGTGCAGCCCTGCATTTTTACGGTACAGCGGAGGGTGAGCATAAAAAAAGCCAGCAATTATGCTGGCTTTTTACGGGTGAGCGGCGTTACCGCAGCCATGCTGGCATATCGTTCAGGCCCATGGCCTGACGCAGCATTACCGGCTTCACGCCCGGCAGGTTGTCAGCCAGTTTCAGGCCCAGATCGCGAAACAGCTTTTTGGCTGGATGATTGCCTGCAAACAGTTCACGAAAACCCTGCATTCCGGCAAGCATCATGGCAGCGCTGTGTTTGCGACTGCGCTCGTAGTGGCGCAGATAAAGGTGCTCGCCGATATCTTTGCCCTGCTGGTGCAGGCGGCGGATTTCGCCAATCAGCTCAGCAGCATCCATGAAACCCAAGTTAACGCCCTGTCCTGCCAGCGGATGAATGGTATGTGCCGCATCGCCCACCAGCGCCAGCCGGTGAGCGGCAAAGTTACGTGCATAGCGTGCCGTAAGCGGGAAACACTTGCGCTCGCCTTCCAACTGGCACAGCCCCAGGCGCATATCGAACGCGACCGACAGTTGTTGATTAAACAGCGCCTCCGGCATGGTTTCGAGACGGCTGGCTTCCTGAGGAGAAAGAGACCAGACGATAGAACAAAGATGGGGATCCTGCATCGGCAGGAAAGCCAGAATGCCATCGCCGTGAAAAACCTGGCGCGCTACGCCGTCGTGTGGCAGCGCCGTGCGAATATTCCCGACCAGCGCATGATGATCGTAATCCCAGAACGTCAGGGGAATATCGGCTTTGTTACGCAACCAGGAGTTGGCCCCGTCCGCCGCCACCATTAGCCGTGCACTCATCATGCTGCCATCCTGCAGCGTAATAAAGGCTTCATTATCGCCAAAGGCCACCTGCTGCAGTTGGGAAGCAGGCAGCAGCGTAACATCACTGCACTGGCTGGCGCGCTGCCATAAGGCGCTGTGGATCACAGGGTTTTCGATGATGTGCCCAAGATGCGTCAGGCCCTGCTGCTCACCGTCAAATGCGATCGTACCGAAGCTGTCGCGATCCCAGACCTCCATTGCCTGATAAGGGCTGGCACGGAGCGACAGAATCGTTGACCAGACGTCCAGCTTCTGCAAAAGACGTTCACTGGCCGCGTTAATTGCGGATACGCGTACGGATGGCGATGCGCCTGCATCAAATTGCGGCCCGGCAGACTGCTCCAGCACGGCAATGCGTAATCCGCTCCCTTGCAGACCGCAGGCTACTGCCAGACCCACCATACCGCCACCGGCGACCACTACATCGTAAGTTTGCATCAGTGCCTCTCAGTTAACGCTTAACCCAGCCGAGCGTACGCTCGGCCAGAAGATTTCTCAGCCATGGCAGGTGATCCATTGCCAGCAGGCCAAGGTTGCGCCCGACGACCAGCGGCGCATGGCGGTTGGCAAACATACGCACCAGGCCGTCAGTGATGCCCACGGTAATGGCCCGATCCTGCTGGCGACGTTGGCGGTAATGTTGCAGGACCGCATAGCTGCCAGGGTCCTGCTGCTGTCGGTGCGCGGTTGCCAGGGTTTCTGAAAGCGACATCACGTCACGCAGGCCAAGATTGAACCCCTGACCGGCAATAGGATGCAGCGTCTGTGCCGCGTTACCAACCGTAACGACGCGATGGGAAACCACCGAATCGGCCTGCTGCAGCGCTAACGGATAAACGTCACGCTTACCGGTATGGATAAATTTGCCCAGTCGCCAGCCAAACGCGCGCTGAAGCTGGCTGAGAAACGCCTCGTCACTCCAGCTTTCGACCTGCGGGCGCTGATCCAGCGGATGGCACCACACCAGCGAGAGGCGATTATCTGACATTGGCAACAGCGCCAACGGGCCAAACTCGGTAAAGCGTTCAAAAGCCCGGCCCTGATGGGGAAGTTCACTGGTGACGTTGGCAATAAGCGCTAACTGCTGATAAGGCTCGGTGTGCCACTGCATGCCGCAGGCGGCCGCAACGGCTGAACGGGTGCCATCAGCGGCTACCAGCACATCGCCTTCCAGTTGTTCATCATTATCAAGCGTGACCCGCACGCTTTCCTGGGATCGGGCCACCTGAGTGACGCGCGCGGGACAGCGCAGTGTGACGCCAGGTGCCTGTTTTAACTGTGTGAACAGGCTTTGCCCTACGTCGAATAATTCAACCACCTGCCCCAGCGCGGGAATCGCATAATCGCTGGCGGCGAGTGACACGAAACCGGCATGGCCGCGATCGGATACGTGAATCGTGGTAATCGGTGTGGCACGGGGGGAAATCCGCTGCCAGAGATTGATATCAGCAAGCTGCTGGCAGGTTCCGGCAGACAGCGCAATCGCCCGGCCGTCATAGCCCGGATGCGCACGGCTGCCAGGCTCGCTGCTTTCAATCAGCGTCACGGGCAGTTTACCCTGTGTCAGGTGCGCGATGGCCAGCGCCAGGGTGGCGCCGGTCATTCCTCCACCGGCGATAAGAATGGTCATAACGCGCGTGCCGCCGCCATCAGCGATTCGATTGCATCAGGATCTTTCACGACGCTGTCGGTGAGGTTCTCAATACCGGTTTCGGTAATCACAATGTCATCCTCGATGCGGATGCCGATACCACGGTATTCCACAGGGACGTCAGCATCGGGCGCGATATACAACCCCGGTTCGACGGTGATAACCATGCCCGGCTCCAGAATACGATCGCGGCTTGGTGTGCCGTAGTGCCCCACATCGTGGACATCCAGACCCAACCAGTGGCCCAGACCATGCATAAAGAATTTACGATGGGCATCTTCAGCGATCAGCGTATCTACCTCGCCCTGCATTATCCCCAACTCAACCAGTCCAGTGACCATAATGCGCACGACGTCATCATTAACCTCGCGGATGCTAACGCCAGGGCGGAATCGGGACAGTGCCGTTTCCAGTGATTTGAGTACGATGTTGTACACCGCCCGCTGCGGCTGAGTGAATTTACCGTTAACCGGGAACGTCCGGGTAATGTCACCCGCATAGCCCTGCCATTCACATCCGGCATCGATAAGCACCAGATCACCGTCCTGCATCTCACACTCGTTTTCGGTGTAGTGCAGAATGCAGCCGTTTTCGCCGGAACCCACAATCGTGTTGTAAGACGGGAATCGCGCACCGTGGCGGTTAAATTCGTAATGAATTTCGCCTTCCAGATGATATTCGTACAGGCCCGGACGACAGGCCTGCATTGCGCGCGTATGCGCCAGCGCACTGATCTCACCCGCACGGCGCAGAATGGCAATCTCTTCCGGACTTTTGAACAGGCGCATCTCATGCACCCAGGGACGCCAGTCTGTCAGGCTGGCAGGCGCGCTGAGATTCTGGCGAAAACCCTGCCGCAGTTTATCCAGCGCACCGAACACCAGTTTATCGGCTTCAGCATATTGGCCCAGCGCGTGGTAAACCTCATCCAGGCCGTTCAGCAGCAGGTGGAGTTGTTCACCAATATCGTTCCAGGGAAGGGCACGATCCACGCCGAGCTTAGCGGGCGCAGCATCCTGTCCCAGACGGCGGCCAAACCAGATTTCTGCAGTCAGGTCGCGAACACGATTAAACAGCACACTGTGATTGTGGTTCTCATCACTTTTGATCAGCACCAGTAACGCCTGAGGCTCATTGAACCCCGTGAAGTACCAGAAGTCGCTGTTCTGACGAAACGGATATTCGCTATCATTACTGCGCGTTACTTCAGGCGCGGCAAAAATTAACGCTGCGCTGCCCGGAACCATTTTCGCCAGCAGCGCCTGACGGCGCTGCTGAAAATTTTCCAGTGAAATCATGTCTGCACTCCCTGTTAAACTCAGATAGCTGGCTTAGTGTAGCGTTGGCTTTTGTACTTCTGGCGCAGTCGGTTGCGGACGAGTGAAAGTGTCGTGGCAAAGTAGTGCTGCAACACGAACGTACTCAATCACCTCTTCCAGCGACTGCTCTAATTCTTCCTGATCTTCGTCTTCGTCGTAGCCCAACTGAGCAATCGTGCGCAGATCGTCAATGGCCTCGCCCGTTTCACCGGTGACCTTATCCAGTTTAGGCTGGGTTACGCCCAGACCAAGTAAAAAATGGTTTACCCAGCCCGCCAGTGCATCAGCGCGATCAAACACCGTAATGTCATCATCGGCGGGCAGCATCAGTTGAAAAAGGAAGCCATCGTCCTCTAGCGCAGTCGCAATGCTTTCATGCAAAGACTGCAGTGGCAGGGACAGCGTCTGCGAAAAAGCCATGCCTTCGTTCGCAAGATCGTGGACCAGCGTTTTCCAGCTGTTATCCGCGTTACCGCCACATAAGATGCCGCTGAGTAAGCCGTGCATTTCCGCAGGCGTCATGCCCACGCCATGCTGTGAGAGCGCCGCCGCCAGCGCGTTGTAATCGGGGGTTGCGTTCTGTGAAGACATCATTTTTCATCGTCGTTGGCTGTAAGAGTTCGTGGTATGCTACCACTAGCTGCCTCAAGGTTTCCAGAAAAGGGGTTGTATCTTATTTCTCAGGTCTATATAGTTGCCCGCCTCCCAGGCCATTGAAGGCTAAGGGGAATGGCGAGCCAGGTAATCAGTCAGGAAGGTGGCATGTCTGCACAACCGGTAGATTTACAAATTTTTGGTCGTTCTTTGAGAGTGAATTGTCCGCCTGAACAGCAAGATGCGCTGAACGCGGCAGCAGAAGATCTCAATCAACGGTTGCAAGATTTAAAAGTTCGCACTAGAGTCACAAATACAGAGCAACTGGTGTTCATTGCCGCGTTAAACATTTGCCATGAACTGGCACAAGAGAAAGGTAAGACGCGTGACTATGCTGCTAACATGGAACAACGAATCCGTATGTTACAGCAGACAATTGAACAGGCTTTAGTTGAGCAAGGTCGCATAACCGACCGCCAGGATGCGAAGTTCGAATAACACTTCATGGTCAGTGTGCTACACTAACGGTGAAGTCAATTTTCTCTGAGATGTTTGCAAGTGGGCCAGTCCCCTGAGCCGATATTTCATACCAACAGAATGTGACGCTCCGCAACCTGTGAGCATGCTCGGTCCGTCCGAGAAGCCTGATGGTTGCGACGGCATGTTCACCTTGAACCAAGGGTTCAAGGGTTACAGCCTACGGCGGCATCTCGGAGATCTCCTTTCTGGTCGTACTGCATTACCTCCCACCAGGCATGATATAATGCGTCGCTTAAGCGACTTTGTCTGGGGGACACCATGTCAGCACCCTCTTTAGTACTGCGTCAGGACATCCGTCAGCACGTTCGCCACCTACGTCGCGCTCTGAGCGCTGAGCAGCAACATGCGGCAGCCGAACAACTCGCCCAACATGCGATCAACTTTGCACCACTGGCCGATGCCAACAACGTGGCACTGTTTTTGTCTGTTGATGGCGAAATCAATACACGACCGCTTATCGCCAGGCTGTGGCAGCAAAACAAACGGGTTTACCTGCCGGTTCTGCACCCCTTCGCAGCGGGCCATCTGCTTTTTCTGCGCTATACGCCAGAAACACAGTTAATCCAAAATAAACTGCGCATTCCCGAACCCCCGCTGGATATCCGCCATCTGATCACGCTGGATGAACTGGACGTAATGATGGTACCGCTGGTGGCGTTTGATCGCGCCGGACAGCGTTTAGGAATGGGGGGCGGCTTCTACGATCGCACCTTACAGAACTGGAAACAGCATGGGTTTTTACCGGTGGGTATCGCTCATGACTGTCAGCGGGTTGACGCGCTGCCTACAGCGGCGTGGGACATTCCTTTGCCGGCCGTGCTGACGCCATCAAAACTGTGGCTATGGGATGAATAAACCCGGGCATGCTTGTGTGCCCGGGTAGGTGACAGCGTGGGATCAGTAAAGCAGGCGGGCGCGAATCGTTCCCGGAATCGCCTTCATCAGCTGCAGAGCTTTCTCTGCCAGTTCGTGCTCAGCATCAATGTCGATGACCACATAACCCATCATCGGAGAGGTTTGCAGGTACTGAGCGGCAATGTTGATGCCTTGTTCAGCGAAAATCTGGTTGATCGCGGTGAGAACGCCCGGACGGTTTTCGTGAATATGCAGCAGACGACTGGCGCTAATGCCGTGCATCGGCAATGACACTTCCGGGAAATTGACGGCGGACAGCGTTGAACCGTTATCCGAATATTTCGCCAGCTTGCCCGCGACTTCAATCCCGATATTCTCCTGCGCTTCTTCCGTCGATCCCCCGATGTGCGGCGTCAGGATAACGTTGTCGAATTCGCTCAGTGGGGAAACAAACGGATCGCTGTTGGTCGCCGGCTCTACAGGGAACACATCAATCGCAGCGCCACCAACCTGCTTGCTGGCCAGCGCTTCGCACAGTGCAGGAATATCTACCACGGTGCCGCGTGAGGCGTTTATCAGCAGGCCGCCAGGCTTCATCTGCGCCAGCTCATTGGCAGAAATCATATTTTGCGTAGAGGCGGTTTCCGGGACATGCAGGCTGACAACGTCACTCATATTTAGCAGCTGCGTCAGGCTACGAACCTGTGATGCGTTGCCCAACGGCAGCTTGTTTTCGATGTCATAGAAGTAAACGTGCATGCCCAGACTTTCTGCCAGCACGCCCAGTTGCATACCGATATGGCCATAGCCAATGATACCCAGCTTTTTACCGCGCGCTTCAAAAGAGCCTTTGGCGATTTTATTCCAGATACCACGGTGCGCTTTGGCATTCGCTTCCGGAACACCGCGCAGCATCAGCAGCATCTCGCCAATAACCAGCTCGGCCACAGAGCGCGTATTTGAGAAAGGTGCGTTAAAAACCGGGATACCGCGTTTCGCTGCGGCATTTAAATCAACCTGATTCGTTCCGATACAGAAACAGCCCACCGCTACCAGTTTTTCTGCAGCGGCAAAAATCTCTTCGGTCAGTTGGGAACGGGAACGGATACCGATAAAATGCGCATCGCGAGCGGAAGCTTTTAACGCCTCGGCATCCAGTGCGCCTTTGTGGAATTCAATATTGGTGTAACCTGCAGCACGAAGATTTTCCAGCGCGCTCTGATGGACACCTTCCACCAGCAGGAACTTAATTTTGTCTTTTTCCAGTGATACCTTTGCCATTTCCCAACCCTATTCAGAATTCAACGAGGACTGAACGCAGTCAGCCGTCTGTCAAAATATCAAAAAAATCGCCTGCGGCAATACAAACGATTGCCTGACCGCCAGCATGGCAGGGCTCAGAGGACGTACTTTGCCAGACAAAATCGTGGGTTGGCCGCATCGAGAAGAACGAACCCGCTGCCGATGACGGTTATGTGACATAAGTCACCAAATTTCAGCCTGGTGAGAAAAGTTTTTTTAAATCAAAAAAAGCGGGCGCCCTGTTGTGCGCCCGGTGCTTTATTTTTTGAGGGTTTTGACACCGTCAGGTCCGCCAATCAATGCGACATCTGCGCCACGCGTGGCGAACAGCCCCACGGTGACAACGCCAGGCAGGGCATTAATCGTTTTTTCCAGCTCGATGGGATCGAGAATACGCAGGTTGTGCACATCAAGAATGATATTACCGTTGTCGGTCACCACATTCTGACGATATTCCGGCAAACCGCCCAGCTTCACCAGTTCACGCGCGACATAGCTTCGCGCCATCGGGATAACTTCAACCGGCAACGGGAAGCGTCCAAGCACGTCCACTTCTTTGGATGCGTCGGCGATACAGATAAACTTTTTGGCGACCGCCGCGACGATTTTCTCGCGAGTTAAGGCAGCACCGCCCCCTTTGATCATCTGCATTTGTGGGTTAATTTCATCGGCACCGTCGACATAAATGGCCAGATCATCAATCTCGTTCAAATCAAACACCTGAATGCCCAGGCTTTTTAGCTTTTGCGTCGACGCTTCGGAACTGGATACGGCCCCCTCAATCTGATGTTTAATGCTGCCGAGCGCATCAATAAAGTGAGCGGCCGTAGAACCCGTACCGACGCCAACGACAGTACCGGGCTGCACATAATCCAGTGCGGCCCAACCAACAGCTTTTTTCAGTTCATCCTGGGTCATGATATGTTTAGAACCTGTGCGATAAGGAAATGCGCGTAGTATAAAGCAAGGCTTGCTGAAAATGCTCGGATGCATTGGGCGGATTTAATGCTTTGGAAGCCAGCCCACAAAAATATCGCTGACATTTCCGTTGGAATATTTGTGGCATAGTAACGTCCATCCTGAAGGAGAGAGAAAAATAATGAAACGCCCGGACTACAGAACGCTTCAGGCGCTGGACGCAGTGATACGTGAACGCGGATTTGAACGTGCCGCACAAAAACTTTGCATTACGCAGTCTGCCGTCTCGCAACGCATTAAACAGTTGGAAAATCTGTTTGGTCAGCCGTTATTAGTTCGTACGGTACCGCCTCGTCCCACTGAACAGGGGCAAAAGCTGCTCGCACTTCTGCACCAGGTTGAGTTACTGGAGGAAGAGTGGCTGGGCGATGAGAACAGCGGCACCACGCCGCTACTGCTGTCGCTGGCGGTCAACGCCGACAGTCTGGCAACGTGGCTGTTACCGGCATTAAAAGACGTACTGGCCGATTCGCCTGTGCGCCTGAACCTTCAGGTTGAGGATGAAACCCGCACTCAAGAGCGTCTGAGACGAGGCGAAGTGGTTGGCGCAGTCAGTATTCAACCGCAGCCGCTACCCAGCTGTCTGGTGGATCAACTGGGTGCGCTGGATTATTTGTTTGTGGCGTCAAAGGATTTTGCAGAGCGCTTTTTCCCCAATGGTGTAACGCGTTCCGCCCTGCTTAAAGCGCCAGCCGTGGCATTTGATCACCTGGATGATATGCATCAGGCCTTTTTGCAGCAGAATTTTGATTTATCACCGGGTAGCGTTCCCTGCCACATCGTCAACTCGTCCGAAGCGTTTGTGCAGATGGCCCGGCAGGGCTCGACCTGCTGTATGATCCCTCATCTGCAGATTGAACGCGAACTGGCGAGTGGCGAGCTAATCGACCTCACGCCGGGGCTGTATCAACGTCGGATGCTGTACTGGCACCGCTTTGCACCTGAAAGCCGCCTGATGCGTCGAGTAACGGATGCGCTGATTGCGCATGGCCATCGGGTGCTACGTCAGGATACGGCGGAATAATCGCCCTTTGCCGCAGCAAAATTTGGGCGTTGCGGTGAGAAGGTGCACTTGTGAAAGCGGCACGGCGTTAATGGCCGTCAGGGGCATTTTTTAGAAGGCAATACGCAGCGCTGAGCAGAGGGAATCAACCAGGATTTACCCGCAAGGATGCGGGTAAAAGGCGCAGCCGGCACAGGGATGTGCCGGCTGCGCCGGTCCGTCAGGTTGATGAGCGATGTGAAGGAACCGCATCAGCGGCGCGAGGACCGCCTGGCAAAAATTGCCCCTGATGGCTTAACCACAATACCAATAAAGGCTTACTGTGCCGTATTTGGTTTCATCTCAAAAACCACATCCACCTGGTCATCAAAGTTGATGCTTTGCTGATCGTAGGTTTCCTGTGCAGAAGTATCTGCCACAGCCGCGGCTTTAAACATGCGGTTCATTGGCATTGGCTGATAGTTTGCCACCTGATAACGAATGCTGTAGATCGGGCCCAGTTTGGCATTAAAACCTTCAGCCAGTTCAGCCGCCTGTTGGGTCGCATTTTTGATTGCGGCCTGACGTGCCTGCTGCTTGTAGCTTTCAGGATTAGCGACGCCCAGTTCAACGCTACGCACTTCATTCAGACCTGACTTCAGCGCACCATCAAGCAGATCGTTAAGTTTGTCCAGCTGACGTACGGTGACCTGAACCTGACGCACCGCACGGTAGCCTTTGAGCTGTGACTTACCGTCTTTGGTGTAATCATATTCTGGCTGCGTCGTCAGGTTCGCGGCTTCGATATCCTTTTTCTCAATATCGTTTTTTTGCAGGAAATCAAAATATTGCGCTACGCGGCTATCGACCTGCTTTTTTGCCTCTGCGGCATCTTTCGATGAGACATTCACCACAATTGACAGCGTCGCGATATCCGGGCGGGCATCTACAGTTGCCTTACCTGACGTAACAACATGGGGTCCGTTCGGCAGTTCGTCAGCCTGTACGCTCAAAGGCAATGCCCCTGCACTCATCATCGCGGCAAGCGCCAATGCTTTCAGTTTCATGAAAGTCCTCCTTGAAAAGGTCAGTTCGATGGCTCCCAGTACATGAAGCCCACAAGCGCATCATATTACGCGTTGTTTGGAGTGAAGATTATGGCAAAAGTTCGGCAGACTGGCCTCAATAACCCGTTTTCGTATAGCTTTTACTCAAAATCCCGTGATGACCTGCCGGGCAAGCTGAAACGCAATAAACCACATGACCGCACCGACCAGCAGATTGATGATGCGTTGAGCGCGCGCCGTTTGCAGTAGAGGCGCAAGCCAGGCCGCCAGCAGCGCCAGACCGAAAAACCACAGCACCGAGGCGCTGATGGTCCCCAGCGCAAACCACTGTCGTGCAACCGTTCCGGGCAACTGCCCGCCCAGGCTTCCCAGCACAACAAAGGTATCAAGATAAACATGCGGATTCAGCCAGGTCACCGCCAACATCGTCGCGATAATTCGTTTTCTGCTCTGCGTTGCGTGGCTACCCGACGCCAGTTCAATGTTACGGCTAAATGCCGTGCGTAAGGCGCCCCAACCGAACCAGAGCAGAAAGGCAACCCCGGCACAAGTAATCAGCATCAGCAGTAAGGGAGACTGGTTCAGGAGCGCACTGCCGCCAAAAATGCCTGCACAGATCAATGCGATATCGCTTAACGCACAAAGCGCCGCAGTCATCAAATGATACTGGCGCTTTACCCCCTGGTTCAGCACGAAGGCGTTTTGTGGGCCTAACGGCAGGATAAGCGCCGCCCCAAGAGCAAGCCCTTGAAAGTAAATGGTTAACACTGGATGACATTCCTTACATCGGTGAGATGCAGGGATTATAAAGAGCGAGTCAGATTAGCGGAAATTGAAAAAATTAATCTGCTATTAACAAAATTAATGGGCGACCGCTGCCGCCCATTAACATTACTGCGTTGCGGTCGTCTCGCTTTCAGGTTGTTGAACCTGGTGCAGGTGCACATCCATTTGTGGATAAGGGATGCCAATACCTTTGCTGTCCAGCGCACGTTTAAAGTTTTTCAGTAAGTCCCAGTAAACGTCCTGCAGATCGCTGCTGTTACTCCAGCAACGCACCACGAAGTTAAGCGATGACGCCCCTAATTCATTCAGGCCAATCTGGATGCCACGTTCTTTAAGTACGCGCTGATCGGCCTCAACGACGCCGCGCAACAGGGCAATCACCTCATCCACATCGGCTTCGTAGGCAACGCCGATAATGAATTCATTCCGGCGCACTGGCTCGCGCGAGAAGTTGATGATATTGCCACTGATGATTTTACCATTTGGCACCACAACGATTTTGCCGTCGGCAGATTTCAGGGTGGTCGAGAAAATTTGCACATTGAGCACGGTGCCCATTACGCCGCCCAAATCGACAAACTCACCGGTGCGGAAAGGACGGAAGGTGACCAGGAGGACGCCAGCCGCCAGATTGGAGAGCGAGCCTTGCAGGGCTAAACCTACTGCCAGACCGGCGGCACCCAGCACGGCGATAACCGATGCCGTCTGCACGCCGACACGACCCAGCGCAGCAATGACCGTGAAAGCGATAACGCCATAGCGCACCAGGGCGGAAAGGAAATCGGCTACGGTGGCGTCAATATGGCGCGCAAGCAGCAGGCGATTAACCGTGTTAGAAATCACCCTGGCGATGATCATGCCAACAATGATAATAGCAATTGCCGCGACGATATTGACGGCATAACTCAGAATCAGCGCCTGGTTATGTACCAGCCAGCCACCGGCACTGTTAATGCCATTAACAACATTCAAGTCTTCCATTTGTAAGCCCTGTCGATGGATCCCCTGTGGGGAAAGACAAAAAACTGCCAGATGTAATCCGACACCCAATGGTTAAGGGTAATCAATTATTTAGCCAGACGCCAAACTGAGTGATACGGGAAGGCGGTTTTGCACACTTACGCATCAGCACGCCAGGATCAGCGCAGGATGTTTGTTCAGGGCACATGGCTGAGTATATTAATCAGCCTGCCAAACGGATCACGGACATAAAAACGACGCACGCCCCACGCTTCTTCTGTAAGCGCATAGTCGACCGGCAGCCTCGCAGCGACAACGCGTTGATACACCTCATCAAGATTATCAACCTCAATGGATAAATCCGGAACAGCTGTGCCGGCGCCGCCTTCCCGCGCAATACTGACCTGCGGCACCATCGTGTTATCCGCGGCCCAGGTCATGATCCATCCGTGATCCATCGCCAGTTTCAGATCGAGAATGTCACCGTAGAAGCGTTCTGCTTCTTCCATATTTCCGGCCCGAATATTCGCCACAATGCGTTTGACGGCCATACGATTGCCCTCACCTGTTAAGCCACATACAGGATACAGCGCACGCTGCAGTGAGGTTGTGACAGCACGTCAGAATGTGTCGCCCGACAAAAAGAAATGAAACTGAGCGTGAGCAGAAAGGATAAAAAAAAAGTCCCGATCGGACGATCGGGACTGAGTCGTTCGTCTGCCGTTCTCTCGAACTCAGACGCCAGCAACGTGATGCTTACAGAACGTCAACGGCGTTGAGTTCTTTGAACGCCTGCTCCAGACGCACCACCATGGATGCCTGGGCAGAGCGCAGCCATACACGTGGGTCATAGTATTTCTTGTTAGGCTTGTCTGCGCCTTCTGGGTTACCCAGCTGCGCCTGAAGATAGCCTTCGTTCTTTTTGTAGTACTGCAGGATGCCGTCCCAGGTTGCCCATTGGGTATCGGTATCGATATTCATCTTGATCACGCCGTAGCTGATAGACTCTTCGATTTCTGCAGCAGATGAACCTGAACCACCGTGGAATACGAAATCCAGCGCGTTGTGCGGCAGACCGTGTTTTTCACAGACATATTTCTGTGAATCACGCAGAATGGTTGGGGTCAGTTTAACGTTGCCTGGCTTGTAAACGCCGTGCACGTTACCGAAAGAGGCCGCAATGGTGAAGCGCGGGCTGATCGCATTCAGTTTTTCGTACGCGTAGTTTACGTCTTCTGGCTGAGTGTAAAGCGCTGAAGCATCCATATGGCTGTTATCTACGCCATCTTCTTCACCACCGGTGCAGCCCAGCTCGATTTCCAGGGTCATGTCGATTTTCGCCATGCGCGCCAGGTATTTGCTGCTGATTTCGATGTTTTCTTCCAGTGACTCTTCGGACAAGTCGATCATGTGAGAAGAGAACAGCGGCTTACCGGTTTTCTTGAAGTGCTCTTCGCCCGCGTCCAGCAGACCGTCGATCCACGGCAGCAGTTTCTTGGCGCAGTGGTCGGTATGCAGGATAACCGGCACGCCGTACTGCTCAGCCATCAGATGCACGTGGTGTGCGCCAGAGATGGCACCGAAAATCGCTGCGCCCTGTGGCTTGTCTGTTTTAAAACCTTTACCGGCGATGAATGCAGCACCACCGTTGGAGAACTGTACGATAACCGGCGCTTTTACTTTCGCCGCGGCTTCCAGTACAGCGTTAATGGAGTCGGTGCCGACGCAGTTGACCGCAGGCAGAGCGAATTTGTTCTCTTTCGCTACTTTGAAGATCTTCTGAACGTCATCACCAGTGACAACGCCGGGTTTTACGAAATCAAAAATTTTAGACATGATTGTGTCCTGTTTCGTGACCGGTTATCCCCGATACGGGGACAGCGATTTAAACGCCCGGTTTCGGGCGAGTTTTTAGGCGATGCCGTAGGGCACCGCCCCCAAAGGATTACTGCTTCGCACGCTCTTCCAGCATGGCTACGGCAGGCAGTTTTTTGCCTTCCACGAACTCCAGGAAGGCACCGCCGCCGGTAGAGATGTAGGAGATTTTGTCTTCGATACCGAACAGGTCGATAGCCGCCAGCGTATCACCGCCGCCCGCCACTGAGAATGCTTCGCTGTCTGCAATGGCGTTAGCCACAATCTCGGTGCCTTTGCGGAAGTTCGGGAATTCAAACACGCCCACCGGGCCGTTCCACAGAATGGTTTTGGCATTCTTCAGGATGGTCGCCATGGCCTGAGCGGTTTCATCACCGAAGTCCATAATCTCTTCGTTATCTGCGACTTCCGAAACCTTTTTCACGGTTGCCGGGGCAGTTTCAGAGAATTCCGTGCCAACACGTGAATCGGTTGGAACAGGAATGCCGTACTGATCGCGCAGGCCTTTAGCCGCGTCAACGAAGTCTGGCTCATACAGCGATTTGCCCACGTTGTTGTCGATAGCGACAAAGGTGTTGGCGATGCCGCCGCCGACAATCACGGTATCGGCAATCTTCACCAGCGACTGCAGCACGTCAAATTTGGTTGAAACCTTAGAACCACCGACCACAGCCACCAGCGGGCGCTCAGGGTTCTTCATCACTTTACCCAGCGCTTCCAGCTCAGCTGACAGCAGCGGGCCAGCACAGGCGACAGGGGCAAATTTGCCAACGCCATGCGTGGATGCCTGGGCGCGGTGCGCGGTACCAAAAGCATCCATAACAAAGACGTCGCACAGCGCAGCGTATTTCTTAGACAGCGCTTCGTCGTCTTTCTTTTCGCCTTTATTGAAGCGAACGTTTTCCAGTACGACCAGTTCGCCCGCGCCGATATCGACGCCGTCGAGGTAGTCTTTCGCCAGGGTAACCTGAGTACCGTTCAGTTTCTCTTTCAGGTAGTTCACTACTGGCAGCAGTGAGAATTCTTCGTTGTATTCACCTTCGGTCGGACGACCCAGGTGAGAGGTAACCATCACTTTGGCGCCCTGTTTCAACGCCGCTTCGATAGTTGGCAGTGAAGCACGAATACGTGCATCTGACGTCACTTTCCCTTCTTTCACTGGTACATTGAGATCGGCGCGAATTAAAACGCGTTTGCCAGCAAGATCCAGATCGGTCATCTTAATTACGGACATGGTGAACCCTCTCGTTGATTCTCATAAGTTTTGCCAGACGCAAACCGCGTCTTACCTGAAACCGCTTGCGGCCATCGCTAACGTTGTGTCGAGCATTCGGTTAGCAAAGCCCCATTCGTTGTCACACCAGACCAGGGTTTTGATCAGATGCTGACCGCTGACCCGCGTTTGTGTACCGTCCACAATGGCACTGTGCGGATCATGGTTGAAATCTACTGAGACTAACGGCAATTCTGTATAGTCAACTATACCACGAAATGCCCCTTCTGCCGCGCTTTGCAACAAGGCGTTAACCTCACAGGCCCGAACGGGCTGGCGCACGGAAACGCTGAGATCAATGGCCGTCACGTTGATCGTCGGTACGCGAACCGCGATGGCTTCGAAGCGATCGTTAAATTTCGGAAAAATACGCGCAATGCCTGCCGCCAACCGGGTATCCACCGGGATGATAGACTGACTGGCCGCACGCGTACGGCGCAGATCGCTGTGGTAGGCGTCAATTACCTGCTGATCGTGCATCGCCGAATGGATAGTCGTTACCGTCCCCGACTCGATACCAAAAGCGTCATCCAGTAGCTTGATCACCGGAATAATGCAGTTAGTGGTACAGGATGCATTAGAGACAATACAGTCCGTTTGTTTCAGTTCCTGCTCGTTAACGCCGTACACCACGGTTGCATCAAGATCGTTCCCCCCTGGATGGGAAAACAGCACTTTCTTCGCTCCTGCACGCAGATGGGCTTCGCCGTCATCACGGGAACCGTAAACGCCTGTGCAGTCCAGCACCACGTCAACTTTAAGCTCGCCCCAGGGCAGTTCGTCCAGTCCGGCACGATGCAGAATACGGATAATATCGTCTCCGACCCACAGCTGATCACGCTCCTGACGCACATCCAGCGCGAAACGCCCATGACTGGTATCGTACTTTAGCAGGTGCGCCATGCCCGCAGCCTCAGCCAGTTCGTTAACTGCCACCACTGTGATCTCCGCGCGGCGGCCCGTTTCATAAAGTGCACGCAACACGTTGCGCCCAATGCGACCAAAGCCGTTTATCGCTACCCGAATGGTCATCTTTCTCCTGCCAAACCAGACTGAAAAAAAGGTGCAGATAGCCTGAGCGTTTCACTGCATTTTGTACAGGAGATTCTTAGCCCGACCGCAGGCAAAGCAGCCTCAACTGAAACGGTTCAGCTAGGATAATAGAAGGAAGGAATAACGGGAATGATTGCGATCAAGCGGGCTGCGTATTTTTGGATCTACATCACAAAATTACGCAAAAAATCGCTATTACTACAGGAATAATTTTGTCGATAAGGGGGCAAACTGCGCCCCCTTTCATCTGGGCACAGGCGAGCCTTCACTCGCCTGTGCCCTTCTGTCAGGCCAGCAACGCTTTTGCTTTCGCTACTACGTTGTCTACCGTGAAGCCGAAGACTTCAAACAGCTTCTCAGCAGGCGCTGACTCACCAAAGGTGGTCATGCCGACGATAGCGCCGTTCAGGCCAGTATATTTGAACCAATAGTCTGCAATACCCGCTTCAATGGCAACGCGAGCGGCAACGGCCTTCGGCAGGACAGATTCACGATACTCTGCAGACTGCTTGTCGAACGCATCCGTTGATGGCATGGAAACCACGCGAACCTTACGGCCTTCATCGGTCAGTTTCTGATACGCAGCCACAGCTAGTTCAACTTCTGAACCGGTGGCGATCAGAATCAGCTCTGGCGTGCCCGCGCTGTCTTTCAGCACATAACCGCCGCGGGCCACGTTTGCCAGCTGCTCTGCGGTACGATCCTGCTGCGCCAGATTCTGACGAGAGAAGATCAGTGCGCTTGGACCATCTTTACGCTCAATCGCATATTTCCACGCCACTGCTGATTCCACCTGATCACACGGACGCCACAGGCTCATGTTTGGTGTGGTACGCAGGCTCGCCATCTGCTCTACCGGCTGGTGCGTCGGGCCATCTTCGCCCAGGCCAATAGAGTCGTGGGTATAAACCATAATCTGACGGATTTTCATCAGCGCGGCCATACGGGCGGCGTTACGTGCATACTCAACAAACATCAGGAAGGTCGCGGTATAAGGCAGGAAGCCGCCATGCAGCGCCAGACCGTTGGCAATCGCGGTCATACCGAATTCACGCACGCCGTAATGAATATAGTTGCCGGCAGCGTCTTCATTGATGGGCTTAGAGCCAGACCAGATGGTGAGGTTACTGGGTGCCAGATCAGCCGAACCGCCCAGATATTCTGGCAGGATTTTACCAAAGGCTTCGATCGCATTTTGTGAGGCTTTACGGCTGGCGATTTTCGCCGGGTTAGCCTGTAACTGCTCGATAAACTTCTGCGATTCCTGCTGCCAGTTAGCCGGCAGTTCGTTGCTCATGCGGCGCGTAAATTCTGCAGCCAGCTCTGGGAAGGCACTGGCATAGGCCGCGAATTTCGTGTTCCACGCATCCTCTTTCGCCTTGCCTACTTCCTTAGCATCCCACTCAGCATAAATGTCTGAAGGAATAACGAAAGGCGGATAGTCCCAGCCTAACTGTTTGCGGGTGAGCGCAATCTCGTCATCGCCCAGCGGTGCGCCGTGTGAGTCGTGGGTCCCCGCTTTATTCGGTGAACCAAAACCGATCACAGTTTTGCACATCAGCAGTGACGGCTTGTCGCTCACCGCTTTCGCTTCTTCAATGGCTTTCGCGATGGCGTCGGCATCGTGACCGTCAACGCCGCGCACCACATGCCAGCCGTACGCTTCGAAGCGCTTCGCGGTGTCATCGGTGAACCAGCCGTCAACATGACCATCGATAGAGATACCATTGTCATCATAGAATGCCACCAGCTTGCCCAGCTTCAGCGTACCCGCCAGCGAGCACACTTCGTGTGAGATGCCTTCCATCATGCAGCCGTCGCCCATAAAGACCCAGGTATTATGATCTACGATCTCATGGCCCGGACGGTTGAACTGTGCTGCCAGCGTGCGCTCCGCAATGGCAAAACCTACGGCGTTAGCGATGCCCTGCCCCAGCGGACCGGTCGTGGTTTCCACGCCCACGGTATAGCCATATTCAGGGTGCCCCGGCGTTTTAGAATGCAACTGACGGAAGTTTTCCAGCTCGCTAATCGGTAAATCGTAGCCGGTAAGGTGCAGCAGGCTGTAAATCAGCATCGAACCGTGACCATTGGACAGAACAAAACGGTCGCGATCGGCCCAGTGTGGGTTGGTTGGGTTATGATTGAGATAGCCGCGCCACAAGACTTCGGCGATATCCGCCATTCCCATCGGGGCACCCGGATGTCCCGATTTAGCTTTTTGCACTGCGTCCATACTTAACGCGCGAATGGCGTTGGCAAGATCTTTACGAGAGGGCATCTTCTACTCCAGTTCGGATTAATGATTTGCGCCTTAACCTGTTGTAATTAATCAGCTATCGGGCAAAGCACGGGGAAAAGTTTCACCACAATGTACATGAAAAACGGGGCAAAAGTAATGTCGTAAAACGCTAAATGTTCCCGCTTCGTCTGGCTTTTCCAGTCATGTCTGCTAGCAAAAGGGTTTATCACGAACTATAACCTGTTGGTTAAACCACCTTGTACGGATTCAGGTGTTTGTTTTTTATCTTGTTACTTATGGGACGACAGAATGAAAATTCATAAAATGGCACTGGCTCTGGGCCTGGTTGCGCTGCTTAGCGGCTGTGAGGGTGTAAATAGTAATGGTCTGCTGCAATCCGGCGCACAGGCATTTCAGGCTTACACGTTGAGCGATGCTCAGGTTAAGCAGCTTAGCGATCAGTCCTGCGCCCAAATGGACAAAGAAAATCAGGTCGCGCCAGCTGACAGCGAGTACCAGCAACGGCTGAATAAAATCGCTGCGGCACTGGGCGACAACATCAATGGTATTCCGGCTAACTACAAGGTTTACCAGACCAAAGACGTTAACGCCTGGGCAATGGCCAATGGCTGCATCCGCGTTTACAGCGGACTGATGGATATGATGACCGACAATGAAGTCGAGGCGGTACTGGGCCATGAAATGGGCCACGTTGCGCTGGGTCATACGCGCAAAGCGATGCAGGTCGCCTTCACCACAACGGCAGCACGCACCGCGGCGGCATCGGCTGGCGGTATTATTGGTTCGCTGTCACAGTCGCAGTTGGGTGATATGGGTGAAAAATTAGTAAATGCCCAGTTCTCGCAGACGCAGGAGACTCAGGCTGATGACTACTCATACAACCTGCTGAAAAAGCGCGGTATTGATCCGGTCGGGCTGGCAACCAGCTTTGAAAAACTGGCAAAACTGGAACAGGGCCGTCAAAGCTCAATGTTTGACTCGCATCCTGACTCCGAAGCGCGTGCGCAGCATATTCGCGATCGCATCGCCGCAGACGGCAAGTAAGTCAGAATCAGAGGGATAACCCTGAAGTTATCCCTCTGTCGCATCAGCCTTTATTCGCTGCCTGAACGTGCAACATGTCCAGCGCCAGCGTAGCGGCGGCAAGTGCCGTCAGATCGGCGTGATCGTAACCCGGCGCGACTTCCACCAGATCCATCCCCACGATATTCATGCCCTGTAAACCACGAATCAGTTTAGTGGCTTTATCTGTGGTTAAACCGCCAATGACCGGCGTACCGGTGCCCGGCGCATGCGCAGGATCCAGACAGTCGATATCAAATGTCAGATAAACCGGCAGGTCGCCGACGGTGCGCTTAATTTCCGCCAGAAGATCGTCCACGCTGCGGTCGTTAACCTGAGCAGCATCCAGCACGTTAAAGCCCAGGCTTTTGTCGAATTCGGTACGAATACCGATTTGCACCGAGTGCTGAGGATCGATGAGCCCCTCTTTCGGTGCGGTAAAGAACATGGTGCCATGGTCAAACGTTGGACCATTAGAGTAGGTATCGGTATGGGCGTCAAAGTGTACCAGCGCCATTTTACCAAAGTGCTTCGCATGCGCGCGCAGCAGGGGAAGCGTGACGTAGTGATCGCCACCAAAGGTCATCATGCGTTTGCCGTTCGCCAGCAGTTTCTCTGCGTGGGCCTGCAGCTTGTCAGACAGATCCTGTGAATCACCAAAGGCGTAAACCAGATCGCCGCAGTCCACCACGTTCAGGCGCTGACGCAGGTCAAACTCCCACGGCCAGCGGCAGCCTTCCCAGGCGAGATTGGTCGAAATCTGGCGGATAGCGCCTGGGCCAAGACGGCTGCCCGGACGGCCTGAGGTCGCGGCGTCAAAGGGCACCCCGGTGATCACCCACTCTGCGTCGCTGTCGTAAGGCTGGAAATTAACCGGAAAACGCATAAAACCAAAGGCGTTAGAAACCAGTGAATTGTCGTACTGATTGCCGAGGGTATTGTACATAAGTCGTCCTCTGTCTGTGCATGAGGCGGGCCTGGGCCGCGCACCATGAAGGTTGAGATAAAAAAAATCCCCTCCGCGTCGTTAGGCCCGACGAGGAAGGGATGGGTTGCTGCCGATTATCAACAATGTCCCGACCCGCTGCAAGCGCTTCGCGGGGCTTTATTCGTCTTCTAAATAGGTGTAGCCATACAGACCACTTTCGAACTCCTGCAGGAACTGCTCACGCAGTTCGTCATCCAGTTCAGAGGTCTGAATCTGCTTACGGAACAGCGTCATCAGTTCGTTCGGATCGAGCTGAACATACTGCAGCATGTCGGCCACGGTATCGCCCTCATCCGACAGCTGAACCTCCACCTCGCCATTCTGGAAGGCAAACACGTCAACCGCTTCGGTGTCACCAAACAGGTTATGCATGTTACCCAGGATTTCCTGATAGGCGCCGACCATAAAGAAGCCGAGCATCGGTGGGTTGTCCACGTCGTACTCCGGCATCGGCATGGTTGTGGCAATACCGTCACCATCAACATAGTGATCGATGGTACCGTCAGAGTCACAGGTGATGTCCAGCAGCACGGCACGACGTTCCGGCTTTTTATTCAGGCCTTCCAGCGGCAGCACAGGGAACAGCTGATCGATGCCCCATGCATCCGGCATGGACTGGAACAGCGAGAAGTTAACGTAGATCTTGTCCGCCATGCGCTCCTGCAACTCGTCGATGATCGGACGGTGCGCGCGGTTGCTGGGATCAAGATGCTGCTGAATGTAGTGACAGATGCTCAGATAAAGCTGTTCTGCCCAGGCGCGCTGTTTCAGGCTGTAGGTTCCGGATGAGTAGCCTGTATGGATATCAAACAGGTCCATCTGGCTGTCGTGCAGCCATTCACGCAGCGAACGACGCGTGTCCGGCTCGTGCATCTCCTGCCAGGTTTCCCACATGCTCAGGATAGGACGCGGGGCATCCTCAATCTCTGGCGCTTCTGGCTTACTGAATTCGTTACGCTCAACGCCGATGATGTTAGATACCAGCACCGTGTGGTGAGCCGTGACTGCGCGGCCGGATTCGGTAATCACCGTTGGGTGCTCAAGTCCATGCTCGTCACAGGCTGCGCCAATTCCCCAGATCACGTTATTGGCATATTCATTCAGCCCGTAATTGACCGAACAGTCGGACTGCGAACGGGTACCTTCATAGTCAACGCCGAGGCCGCCGCCAACGTCAAAGCACTTAATGTTGACGCCGAGTTTTGCCAGTTCCACATAGAAGCGCGCAGACTCACGCACCCCGGTCGCGATATCGCGAATGTTAGACATCTGCGATCCCAAATGGAAATGCAGCAGCTGCAGGCTGTCGATTCGGCCCGCTTCACGCATGATTTCAACCAGCTTGAGCACCTGCGTTGCTGACAGGCCAAATTTAGATTTTTCGCCGCCGCTCGACTGCCACTTACCAGACCCCTGCGAAGCGAGACGTGCACGAATGCCCAGACGCGGTACCACATTCAGGCGCTCGGCTTCTTCCAGCACCATGCGCACTTCAGTCATCTTCTCCAGAACCAGATAAACCTTGTGCCCTATCTTCTCGCCAATCAGCGCCAGACGAATATATTCACGATCTTTGTAACCATTACATACAATAACCGAACGGGTCTGACCGGCATGGGCCAGTACCGCCATCAGTTCGGCTTTTGAACCGGCTTCCAGACCCAGCGGTTCGCCAGAATTGACCAGGGATTCGATGACGCGCTTATGCTGGTTCACCTTGATGGGATACACCAGGAAGTAATCACCGGTGTAACCGTAAGACTCACGTGCGCGTTTAAAAGCAGCGTTTATTGAGCGCAGGCGATGCTGAAGAATCTGAGGGAAACAGAACAGCGCGGGCAGGCGTTGGCCCTGGGCCTCGCGTTCCTTAACCAGCTTAGCCAGATCGACACGCACATCCGGACGATCCGGATCGGGGCAGACGCTAATATGACCCAGTTCATTGACGTCATAGTAGTTATTGCCCCACCAGGCAATGTTGTAGGTCCGCAGCATCAGGCTGGCGTCCTGATCGTTCATCGCCACCTCCTGCATTGAGCGGAGTGCACCTTGTTCGCCAGCTGACGAACCCTTGATATTCTTCATGCCGTCAGACATCGCGAACCTCAATTTTCCGTTGAAAGATAATAATGTAAACCGACTTGAAGGTCGGGAGTCTGGAAATTCGTTGCCACATATTACGTCATGCTCTGTCTGCGTTGCGAACCTGCACGATGCATCACTGTAGTGTTAAGTGTAAAACACTCAGCCGCGTCAGGTACAAAAGGGCCGCGAATAATTCACGACGCTCACCGCCTGGACGATATAAACCGCTATCGCGTCAGAGGTTAACCAGCGCTTGTGTCGGGATAATTACCGAAACCAATAAAATGTCGGCAGAAGAGAAATAAGGACGGGAAACAGGATAACGCCAGCGCCGTACCAGCACGCGAAAAGGCCGGGAGAGAGAAGATAAGGCTCATTACTCGTATCACCTCCGCACATGTCCTGGACATGTGGAAAACCACCAGGGTGAAAGCCAGACAGCTGTCTGACGGGCGCGACGCGGTAAGCGCGTCATCCTTCTTTCTGCTGAGAACGCAGCGGCGTTTTATACATTTTGCGCCTAAAAAAAGCAAAGAGATTATTTGCTTAAAGCACGCGCTGTCAGCAGGATTTTCCACTGCTGCGCGTAAAGTTAACAGTGCAACATCAAAAAGGGCTGGTAATTCGCTCACCGCGTAACCTAAAATAGACGTCCAGATGGTTTTCCATCTAAACAGGTTAATATCCAGGCGGAGTTGGCCTGCGTGCTGACACTACCTGACTGCTCACGGCTTTGCCTTAAGGGGCGTTAAGTCAGCTAATACTCACTTGCGCTATGCAGTCGAATTCAAACCATTGGTAAGGTAAAGAACATAATGGCTAAACATCTTTTTACATCCGAGTCCGTATCCGAAGGACATCCTGATAAAATCGCCGACCAGATTTCTGATGCTGTGCTTGATGCGATCCTGGAACAGGATCCCAAAGCGCGCGTGGCCTGCGAAACGTACGTTAAAACCGGTATGGTTCTGGTTGGCGGTGAGATCACCACCAGCGCCTGGGTTGATATTGAAGAAATCACTCGTAATACCGTACGTGAAATCGGCTATGTTCATTCCGATATGGGCTTTGATGCCAACTCCTGCGCAGTATTAAGCGCTATTGGCAAACAGTCTCAGGATATCAACCAGGGCGTTGACCGCAGCGATCCGCTGGAACAGGGTGCGGGCGATCAGGGTTTGATGTTTGGCTATGCGACAAACGAAACCGACGTTCTGATGCCAGCCCCGGTGACCTATGCGCACCGTCTGGTTCAGCGTCAGGCCGAAGTGCGTAAGAACGGCACGCTGCCATGGCTGCGTCCGGATGCCAAAAGCCAGGTGACCTTCCAGTACGACGACGGCAAAATCGTCGGTATTGATGCGGTCGTTCTGTCAACTCAGCACAGCGAAGCGATCTCACAAAAAGATCTGCAGGAAGCGGTGATGGAAGAAATCATCAAGCCCGTCCTGCCTGCCGAGTGGCTGAGCGCATCCACCAAATATCACATCAACCCAACGGGCCGTTTT
Source organism: Pantoea sp. V106_11 (assembly GCF_029967885.1). Classification (NCBI taxonomy): domain Bacteria; kingdom Pseudomonadati; phylum Pseudomonadota; class Gammaproteobacteria; order Enterobacterales; family Erwiniaceae; genus Pantoea; species Pantoea sp. V106_11. The sequence continues at coordinate 178,066 of NZ_JASCAK010000029.1, read as the reverse complement.
GTTATCGGTGGCCCAATGGGTGACTGTGGCCTGACCGGTCGCAAAATCATTGTTGATACCTACGGCGGTATGGCACGTCACGGCGGTGGCGCCTTCTCAGGCAAAGACCCGTCAAAAGTTGACCGTTCAGCCGCCTATGCCGCCCGCTATGTTGCAAAAAACATCGTGGCAGCGGGTCTGGCCGATCGTTGTGAGATCCAGGTTTCCTACGCCATCGGTGTTGCCGAGCCGACCTCCATCATGGTCGAGACCTTTGGCACTGAGAAAGTGTCTACTGAACAGCTGACCTTACTGGTGCGCGAGTTCTTCGATCTGCGTCCTTACGGCCTGATTCAGATGCTGGATCTGCTGCATCCGATCTATAAAGAAACCGCTGCCTATGGCCACTTTGGTCGCGAACATTTCCCTTGGGAAAAAACTGACAAAGCAGAACAGTTGCGTGAGGCTGCGGGCCTGTAAGCCTGTAAGCCTGTAAGCCTGTAAGCCTGTAAGCCTGTAAGCCTGTAAGCCTGAAAACGTCTCAAAAAGTCCTGCCTCGCGGCGGGGCTTTTTTTTTCTTTTATTCCTCTCGGGCCTTCAGTTTCCCCCACCTGCACATTTTTTTAACTCAGCTACACTTTCTCTCAGCCTGTGCTCAGCTAATGTGTTAACGCTTACAATTTGAAACGCTTTAGATATCGGCTATTTAGGAATTTATCGCCGTAGTTATTCTTCCTAAAATGCGTTATTTTCAGCGTCATCTGATAGGCGTTAAACAGGGCATTGTCAGAAACTTCGAGGGTGCTATACCTCACTGGTTACTTGACCTTTCTGGGTTATAAATGCTGGATTTCAGGGTTTCAGCAAGTGTAAGCGATTACATCAATGTGATCGGGCTCACTTTTTGCCCAGATAAGGTTTTTTAACATCGATAACAACAATGATGGATAATTTTGGAGGCAACCATGCCTGGCAATTCACATAAAAGCAGAACCTCAAATAAGGCAATGACCTTATTTGTCTGCTTTCTGGCAGCCCTTGCAGGCCTGCTGTTTGGGTTGGATATCGGCGTTATCGCCGGTGCACTGCCCTTTATCGCGAAGGACTTTAACGTTACGGCACACCAACAGGAGTGGATTGTCAGCTCAATGATGTTCGGGGCGGCCATCGGTGCTATCGGCAGCGGCTGGATGTCATCGCGTCTGGGGCGTAAAAAAAGCCTGATGGCTGGTGCGATCCTGTTTGTTATTGGCTCACTGTGGTCAGCCATGGCACCTAACCCAGAAATGCTGATCAGCGCACGCGTGCTGTTAGGCCTGGCGGTCGGTATCGCCTCTTACACTGCGCCGCTCTATCTTTCTGAGATTGCGCCTGAAAAAATCCGCGGCAGTATGATCTCGCTTTATCAGTTGATGATTACCATCGGTATTCTGGGTGCGTACCTTTCCGATACCGCGTTCAGCTTCACAGGTAACTGGCGCTGGATGCTGGGCGTGATCACCATTCCTGCCCTGCTGCTGCTGATCGGCGTGTTCTTTCTGCCAAACAGCCCACGCTGGCTGGCGGCGAAAGGAAACTTCCGTGATGCGCAACGCGTACTGGATCGCCTGCGTGATACCAGTGAGCAGGCGAAGCGCGAGCTGGATGAGATCCGTGAAAGCCTGAAGATCAAACAGTCAGGCTGGGGATTATTTACCAGTAGCAGCCACTTCCGTCGTGCGGTGTACCTGGGCATTCTGCTGCAGGTGATGCAACAGTTTACCGGCATGAACGTCATCATGTATTACGCACCGAAAATTTTTGAGATTGCGGGTTTTGCGAATACCACCCAGCAGATGTGGGGAACGGTGATTGTCGGCCTGGTTAACGTACTGGCAACCTTTATTGCTATCGGTCTGGTGGATCGCTGGGGCCGTAAGCCTACCTTGATTCTGGGCTTCCTGGTGATGGCAGCCGGTATGGGCGTTCTTGGCACCATGCTGCACATGGGCATTCATTCACAAGGTGCGCAGTACTTTGCCATTGGCATGCTGCTGATGTTTATCGTGGGCTTTGCCATGTCAGCCGGTCCGCTGATCTGGGTTCTGTGTTCTGAAATTCAGCCTCTGAAAGGACGCGATTTCGGTATCACTGTTTCAACCACGACTAACTGGATCGCCAACATGATTGTCGGCGCAACCTTCCTGACCATGCTGAATACGCTGGGCAATGCGCCGACCTTCTGGGTCTACGGCCTGCTCAACGTCTTCTTCATCGTCCTGACGGTGATGTTGATTCCCGAAACCAAAAACGTTTCGCTGGAGCACATTGAACGTAACCTGATGGCAGGTAAAAAGCTGCGCGATATCGGTCAGTAAGCCCTCCTCAGTATGTCCCCTAGAGCCAGTCAAGGTAAGCTGACTGGCTTTTTTCTTGCCGCTTTCCCCACAACTGACAACGAAAAATATCCTACCGTTTCAACGCCCAGACCTTGCCGTTACTGGCTTACACCTCCCCGCTTCGCTTTTCTTTCATTAAAGTCGAAAAAATATACGCCGATAAATTACCTGACGTTTTCATTATAAAAAGCTTTTTTCAGACTTCGCGTTGACCAGGAAATAGCATGAACAATACCAGCCCTAAAAAGACGATGAGCACCCGTGCTCAGATGCTGCTGGCAGGCGGAATGACGATCGTCGTGGGGTTTACTGCGACCATCGGATTACTCAGTTGGCAGTCCTCGAAAGAACAAAAATCTCTTGCCGCTAACTACCTGCAGCAAATTGCTGCTAGTCACGCCGGGCAAATTCAGCAGGAACTGACGCATGCATTGGATGCCGCTCAAAACCTGGGGCAAAGCCTTGCTGCCCTGCCTGCAGCAGGGATAAATGATCGTAAAGTTGCCGACAAGCTGATGGAATATGCATTGAATAAAAACCCTGACTTTGTGTCGATGACCGTAGTGTTTGAACCCGATGCCTTTGATGGCCGTGACAGTGCCTTTGTCGGCCCGCAGGGAACGCCACCGGGTGGTCGCTATGCCTGGTATGTTGACCGGGACAAAGACGGGCGCTACAAAATGAATCCGGCACTGGACTTTCTGCAGCCGGGGGCCGGTAATTACTATTTACTGCCGAAAGAAACGCAAAAGGACACCCTGATTGAGCCTTACAGCTTCGCTTATGATGGCGCAAAACCAGAGTGGTTAACCTCGGTGGCTACCCCTGTTATGGTCAATGACAAACTGAAGCTGGTTGTCAGTTCCGATATCCTGCTTTCCGCCATCCAGAAAAAAGTAAACCAGATCAAACCCTGGCACGAAACCGGCTACGCGCTGCTGCTTTCGAACAGCGGCAACGTGATTTCCTCCCCCAATGCAGGTGAAGCCGGCAAAAAATGGCAGGGAAACAGCAACAGCTACCGTACGGCAGTGACAGAACAGTACGATCCCGTACTGAAAGAAAATGCCATGTACACCTGGTACCCGATAAGCGTGGGCAACAACACGAAACCCTGGTATGTAGGGATTGTGGCACCCGTCAGCCAGGTAATGGCGGCGGCTGACAAGCAGCTTTACTGGGCTATTGCGCTGATGATTGTCAGTATCCTTTCCGTGGGGGCCGTGCTGGGTCTGTTATTCAACCGTAAAGTGATGCGTCATCTTGGCGGTGAACCCGAAGAGGCGGCGCGCATTGCGCTGGCCGTTGCTGAAGGTCAGTTAAACAATGGCATTCAGGTTGCGCCAGGCGACAGCAGCAGCCTGTTTTATGCCCTCAACACCATGCAGACACAGTTGCAGAGCATTGTGGGACAAATCAAAGACGCCAGCACCTCGGTCCAGCAGGGAGCGGGCGAAATTGCCGGTGCAAACCTCAACCTCGCCTCACGCACCGAGGAACAGGCTGCGGCACTGGAAGAAACTGCCGCGAGCATGGAGCAGATTAGTGCAGCTATCCGCATGAACGCGGATAATGCACAGCAGGCAACGAGCCTGACTGAAAATGCCACACGCATCGCCAGCCGGGGGGAAACCCTGGTCGATCAGGTGGTCACTACCATGGCGCAGATTGATGAAAGTTCAAAGAAAATCGGTGATATCACCACGCTGATTAACAGCATCGCGTTTCAGACCAACATTCTGGCACTTAATGCTGCTGTTGAAGCTGCACGCGCAGGCGAACAGGGGCGCGGCTTTGCGGTCGTAGCCGCCGAAGTCCGGAATCTCGCGCAGCGGACAACCAGCGCCGTGAAAGATATTTCCGCCCTGATTGAGGAATCAGTTGTTCGGGTTGAAAATGGCGTTGTGCTAGTCAACGATGCAGGCAAAACCATGCATGAGATGACAAATGCCGTTTCATCAGTGCAGCGCATCATTGGTGAAATCGTTGCTGCATCCGATGAGCAAGCCCGCGGTATTGCGCAGGTGACCATCGCGGTCAATGAAATGGATGGCACGACCCAGCAAAACGCTGCGCTGGTTCAGCAGATGTCAGCGGCGTCAAGCTCACTTGAGGATCAGGCGCAGCAACTTGCTCAGACAATAAGGCAGTTCCATTAAAATAATGTCATGTCTGCCCGTCGGGTTCGGCGGGTACGACTTTTTTGCAGGACCGATATTGCTGTTGAGTTGAGTTCCACGCCGCTGCCGCTTATGCTGAGCGCCATGAAAACATCCCGTCTTCCCATTGCCCTACAACAAGCCGTTATGCGCGCCCTGCGTAGTGGGCTCGAACGGGCAAATGAAAAGCTCGAACAACATTATCCCGAACCCAGGCTGGTTTATCAGCAGCGCGGCACGGCTGCCGGAACGGCCTGGCTGGAAAAATGGGAAATCCGCCTGAATCCTGTCCTGCTGATGGAAAATCAGCAGGCCTTCATTGATGAGGTCGTTCCCCATGAGCTGGCCCATTTGCTGGTGTGGAAAACCTTCGGCCGCGTTGCACCGCATGGCAAAGAGTGGAAATGGATGATGGAGACTGTGCTGGGCGTGCCGGCGCGGCGCACCCATCAGTTTGAGGTCGAGTCGGTGCGCAGCCGCACCTTTGCTTATCGCTGCCAGTGTCAACAGCACCAGCTTACCGTGAGGCGCCATAATCGTGTCGTTCGCGGCGAAAGCGAGTACCGCTGCGTTCACTGCGGTAGCTTATTGAAAGCCGAGGTTTTTCCCCTTTCCTGAGCGGATTCTCATTCCGCCTGAGCAGGCATTCTGTTACCCTGCCGCCCTTTTAAGGACCAGGGGTAAAACTGGAACATGTCTCGCAAATTTCTCATCACGACTGCACTGTTACTCGCGTCTTTTAACAGCCAGGCCCTAAACCTCAACAACTATCATCAAAATAATTTTCAACAGGCAAAAGCCTACGCCGCAGAGATTAATGACGATGCGCCCGGCAGCTTTTACTGTGGCTGTAAAATTACCTGGCACGGCAAAAAGGGGGAGCCTGATCTGAACAGCTGTGGCTACCAGCCGCGCAAAAATGCCCGCCGCGCCGCACGTATCGAGTGGGAACACGTGATGCCCGCCTGGGAGTTCGGCCATCAACGTCAGTGCTGGCAGAACGGCGGCCGCAAAAATTGCAGCAAAGATGCCGACTATCGCCGTATCGAAACCGACCTGCATAATCTGCAGCCGGCAATCGGTGAAGTGAATGGCGATCGCGGTAACTATGCCTACAGTCAGTGGAACGGTACGGATAAACAGTACGGTCAGTGCAGCATGCAGATTGATTTTAAAAACAAGCAGGCGCAGCCGCCCGAACGGGCCCGTGGCGCGATCGCCCGGACTTACTTCTATATGCGCGACCAGTATCATCTGCGTCTGTCACGTCAGCAAACGCAGTTATTTACAGCCTGGAACAAGCTCTATCCGGTCAGCAAATGGGAATGCGAGCGCGACCAGCGCATCGCTCGCGTACAGGGGAATCATAATCCTTATGTGCTTGAGGCTTGCACGCGTTAAAATCCCTGCCCTAAACTAACTGTTTCACAGCCCCGCCGCGTCAACCTCGCGGCGTTTAGCTCTCAGGGACATTATGCGCATACCTCGCATTTATCACTCACAGCCTGTTCATGTTGGCAGTGAAATCACGCTTGATGAAGACGCGTCCGGTCATGTTGGTCGCGTGCTGCGTATGACCAGCGGACAGCATGTAGAACTCTTTGATGGCAGTAATCTGACTTTCGCTGCAGAAATCACGCATGTTGATAAAAAACGTGTAAAAGTATCCATCACGGCAAGTCAGGAAGACGATCGCGAGTCGCCCCTCCATCTGCATCTCGGTCAGGTCATGTCTCGCGGCGAAAAAATGGAATTTACCATCCAGAAATCAATCGAACTGGGCGTTAATGTTATTACGCCGCTGTTTTCTGAACGCTGTGGTGTCAAACTGGATGCCGAACGCCTGGCAAAAAAAATTCAGCAGTGGCAAAAGATTGCTGTTGCCGCCTGCGAGCAGTGTGGTCGTAACCGGGTACCCGAAATCCGTCCGGCCATGGCACTGGAAGCCTGGTGCAGTGAAGCGGAAAGTGGGTTAAAACTGAACCTGCACCCGCGCGCCAGCCACAGCATCAACACATTGCCTCAGCCGGTTGAGCGCGTTCGCCTGCTGATTGGTCCGGAAGGCGGGCTTTCAGCTGACGAAATTGCCATGACGGCGCAGCACGGTTTTACCGATATTCTGCTTGGCCCACGGGTTTTACGTACCGAAACAACGGCCCTGACTGCCATTACGGCACTTCAGGTGAGGTTTGGTGACCTGGGTTAAGCGATACTTTTAGCTCCACTGGGACGCCTGTAATCAACATCGCGTTCTGACTGCTCAGCCCCTTTTTGCCCGAACGAAACGAGACGGTAACCGCCGCCTCCTTCAGGAGATAATAATGATCAAGCTTGGCATCGTGATGGACCCAATCTCATCCATCAACATTAAAAAAGACTCCAGCTTTGCAATGCTGCTGGAAGCACAGCGCCGGGGTTACGAAATCCACTACATGGAGATGAACGATCTCTCCCTGCGCGGTGGTGTGGCTTACGCCCGCACTCGCCTGCTTAGCGTGGAACAGAATGCCGAAAGTTGGTATCAGTTTGGCAGTGAGCAGCAGATTAAACTGGCCGATCTCAACGTCGTATTGATGCGTAAAGACCCGCCGTTTGACACCGAGTTTATCTACTGTACCTACATCCTGGAACGGGCTGAAGAGCAGGGCACGCTGATCGTCAACAAGCCGCAAAGCCTGCGCGACTGTAACGAAAAACTGTATACCGCCTGGTTTGCTGAATTCACGCCGGACACCCTGGTCACGCGTTCTAAGCAACAGCTGCGGGCGTTCTGGCAAGAGCATGGCGACGTCATCATGAAACCGCTGGACGGCATGGGCGGCGCCTCTATTTTCCGAGTGAAGCAGGACGATCCGAATTTCGGCGTTATCGCTGAAACCCTGACTGAACATGAAAGCCGTTACTGCATGGCGCAAAACTACCTGCCAGCTATCAAAGACGGTGATAAGCGCGTGCTGGTGGTGGATGGCGAACCGGTTCCTTATTGTCTGGCGCGTATTCCCCAGGGGGGAGAAACCCGCGGAAACCTGGCGGCTGGCGGACGCGGTGAAGCGCGCCCGCTGAGCGAAAGTGACTGGGAAATCGCCCGCCGCGTCGGTCCAACACTGAAGGCCAAAGGCCTGATTTTTGTGGGCCTCGACATTATTGGTGATAGACTGACTGAAGTTAACGTGACCAGCCCAACATGCATTCGTGAAATTGAGGCCGCCTTCCCTGTCTCCATCACCGGTATGCTGATGGACGCCATTGAGAAGCGCCTGAGCTGAGCATAACGCTGGGGCCATGCTCCGTGATCAACCCAACACCGGTGCAGCAATCACGCACCGGTTATCTTTGGTAAAGCATGTGAGAATGAATTTACAGCATCACTTTTTAATTGCCATGCCATCGTTGCAAGATCCCTTTTTTAAACGTTCTGTCGTCTACGTTTGTGAGCATAACGAAGAAGGGGCAATGGGGCTGATTATCAATAAGCCGATGGAAAACCTGACGGTTGAAGGCATTCTGAAAAAGCTCAAGATCGCCGAAGATAACCGCGATCCGGCTATCAATCTTGATAAGCCGGTGTTCAGCGGTGGTCCGCTGGCGGAAGATCGGGGCTTTATCCTGCACTCGGCACAGCGCACCTTTACTTCCAGCATTCGGGTGTCAGACAACACCGTGATTACCACCTCACGTGACGTGCTGGAAGCGATCGGTACAGCCTCACAGCCCGATCATGTGCTGGTCGCGCTGGGTTATTGTGCCTGGGAAAAAGACCAGCTTGAAAATGAGCTGATGGAGAACGCCTGGCTGACCACACCGGCTAACAGCAATATTTTGTTCCAGACGCCCATCGCCGAGCGCTGGCGTGAAGCCGCGCGCAGTATGGGCATTGATATTCACAACATGGCCAGCGATGCAGGTCACGCCTGATGAATACACAAACGTTGTTAGGTTTTGACTTCGGCACCAAAAGCATCGGCGTTGCGGTTGGTCAGCAGCTGACGGGCAGCGCCCGTCCGTTAAGCGCGATTAAGGCGCAGGACGGGACGCCAGACTGGCTGCAAATTGAAAAGCTGCTTAAAGAGTGGCAGCCCGACTTTGTTGTGGTGGGTTTGCCACTGAACATGGACGGCACCGAGCAACCTTTAACAGCCCGCGCCCGTAAGTTTGCGAATCGCCTGCATGGCCGTTTTGGTATTCGCGTTGAGCTACAGGATGAGCGCCTCAGCACCGTTGAAGCGCGCGCTGGTTTGTTTGAACGGGGTGGCTATCGTGCCCTGAATAAAGGTTCAGTCGATTCCCAGTCAGCGGCGATTATCCTGCAGGACTGGTTTGAAACCCATTAATGAATCACCCCTTCGGCCTGACGGGCTAACCGACTCTGCTCAAAGGTTTGCATTCCGGCCTGCGCGCCGGTTTGCAAAATAGCGGGAATCTGATGCATTTTGCCTTCCCGAATCAGATTGACCACCGCGCTGGTGGCAATCAGCACTTCAAACAGCCCCACGCGTGTCTCATCTGTGGCTGAAACTAGCTGCTGCGCAATAACGGCTTTCAGACTGCCCGCCAGCTGGGTGCGTATCAGCGCCTTTTCATCTGCAGGGAACACATCCACCAGCCGATCCACCGCCTGGACCGCGCCGCGCGTATGCAACGTCGCCAGCACCAGATGTCCGGTTTCTGCCGCGGTTAATGCCTGGCGAATGGTATCGCTGTCGCGTAATTCTCCCAGCATAATCACATCGGGATCTTCGCGTAAGGCCGCTTTCAGGCCCAGACTAAACGAGCGGCAATGCAGCCCCACTTCGCGCTGTTGAATCAGGGACTGCTGGCTGTGATGAATAAACTCAATGGGATCTTCCAGCGTGAGAATATGACGGGCCTGCTGCCGGTTGATGGCATCGACCATGGCGGCGAGCGTGGCGGATTTACCGCTACCGGTCGCGCCGGTAATCAAAATCAGCCCGTCCTGTTTGTTCAGCAAGGTGGGCACAACCTGCGGAAGGCGTAAATCCGCAAGCGAAGGACAGCGGCTGGCAATAATACGCAGCGCCAGAGACAGCCCGTTGCGCTGCATAAACAGGTTCGCGCGTAGGCGCTGCCCGTTAACCAGTGTTAAGGCGAAATCCAACTGCCCTTCTCGCTTCAGCACCTGCTGCTGTTCGCTGTCCAGCCATGACGAGGTAAATCTCGCCATCCAGTCGGATGGCAGGATGGGCTGGCCGGGCAGCGTTTCAAGCCCGCCCTGACGGCGCCAGTACGGCGAATGTCCGTTACAAAGGTGCAGATCGGCGGCGTTATGCTTTACACTAAGCTCCACTAATTCATCCAAATCCATTTTGATCTCCAGACTATGACTTCAATCCAGCACAACTTACAGCAAGTCCGTCAGCGAATCGCTGCTGCTGCAACCCGTTGCGGCCGGTCGCCAGAAGAAATTACGCTACTTGCAGTGAGCAAAACAAAGCCTGCGAGCGCGGTCGAAGAAGCCGCAGCGGCGGGACAGATCGATTTTGGTGAGAATTACGTTCAGGAAGGGGTTGAAAAGATTCAGTCACTGACCTCACATCCTGCCTTAACCTGGCACTTCATTGGCCCGCTGCAGTCCAATAAAAGCCGCCTGGTCGCTGAACACTTTGCCTGGTGTCATACGGTCGATCGTCAGAAGATCGCACAGCGTCTTAACGATCAGCGGCCTGAACATCTGCCGCCGCTCAATGTCTTAATCCAGGTAAATATCAGTGATGAAAACAGCAAATCTGGCATCATGCTGGAGGCAGTTGCCGGACTGGCTCAGGACATCCTGACGATGCCGCGTTTGCGTTTGCGCGGGCTGATGGCGATTCCGGCACCCGAAGAAGATTATCAGCGACAGCTGGCGGTATGCCAGCAAATGGCTGATGCTTTTGACCAGCTTAAACAGCAGTATAGCGACGTTGATACGCTTTCCCTTGGGATGAGCGATGACATGGAGGCGGCAATTGCCGCTGGCAGTACGATGGTGCGCATTGGCACCGCCATTTTTGGCGCGCGAGATTACACACAACCTTCACAACAATAATTGAGGAACTTCATGTTAACAATGACGTTTTTAGTAAAAACGCTAATCGATCTCTACGTCATGGTGCTGCTGCTGCGCATCTGGATGCAGTGGTCACGTTGTGATTTTTATAACCCGCTTGCGCAGTTTGTCGTGAAGATTACCCAGCCGATTGTAAAACCCCTGCGTCGTATCCTTCCGGCTCTGGGTCCGATTGATACGGCCTCCCTGCTGTTGGCCTTTGTGCTGACAACGCTTAAATATCCCCTTCTGCTGCTGATTCAGGTCGGCGTGTTCTCTGTCGATCCCACGAATTTGCTGGTTGGCCTGCTGTCGCTGTTGAAATCTGCAGGTTATCTGGTGTTCTGGGTCATTATCATTCGCTCCCTGATGAGCTGGATCAGTCAGGGCCGCGGCCCGATGGACTATGTGCTGATTCAGTTGACCGAGCCGTTAATGGCGCCGATTCGTCGTATTCTTCCTGCCATGGGCGGCATCGACTTCTCAGCCATGATCGTGATTCTGGTGCTGTATGCCCTGAATTTCCTTGGCATGGATCTGTTCCCGGGTCTCTGGTATTTGCTGTAAATGAATCAAACTGGAACTGTTATGCAAAAAGTTGTTCTTGCCACCGGCAATCCCGGCAAAGTACGTGAACTGGCGGATCTGCTCGCTGACTTTGGTCTGGATGTCGTGGCGCAAACCGAACTTGGCGTGGAATCCGCCGAGGAAACCGGCCTGACCTTTATTGAAAATGCCATCCTGAAAGCGCGCCATGCCGCGCAGTTGACCGGCCTGCCGGCTATCGCAGATGACTCTGGCCTGGCCGTGAATGCGCTGGGTGGCGCGCCCGGGATTTACTCAGCCCGCTATGCTGGTGAAGACGCCAGCGACCAGCAGAATCTGGAAAAGCTGCTTCAGGCTCTGGAAAACACGCCTGACGGACAACGTCAGGCGCAGTTTCACTGCGTGCTGGTTTATCTACGTCATGCTGCCGACCCAACGCCGCTGGTCTTCCACGGTGCCTGGGAAGGGGAAATTACCCGAACGGCAGCCGGTGAAGGTGGCTTTGGTTACGATCCGGTGTTCTGGGTTCCGGCACTGGGTAAAACTGCAGCCGAACTGACTAAGGCAGAGAAAGGAAAAGTCTCTCATCGTGGTAAAGCATTGACGCTGTTACTGGAAGCGATGCGTAATGCCTGATTTACCGCCTCTGAGTTTGTACATCCACATTCCCTGGTGTGTACAGAAATGCCCCTACTGCGATTTTAATTCTCACGCATTAAAGGATGAGGTGCCGCACGTTGAGTATGTGCAGCACCTGCTGCGCGATCTTGAACACGACCTGCCGCTGATTCAGGGTCGTGAGGTTCGCACGATCTTTATCGGCGGCGGGACGCCAAGCCTGTTAAGCAGCAGCGCCATGCAGATGTTGATGGATGGCGTACGCGAGCGGCTGACGCTGACAGCCGATGCTGAAGTCACGATGGAAGCCAATCCGGGCACGGTGGAAGCGGATCGTTTCAGCGCCTATCAACGCGCCGGTATTAACCGAATCTCGATTGGTGTCCAGAGCTTCAGCCCGCAGAAACTGGAACGTCTGGGCCGTATCCACGGACCGGAAGAAGCGAAGCGTGCCGCAGCACTGGCACAGGGTTTAGGGCTGCGCAGCTTCAACCTTGACCTGATGCACGGCCTGCCCGATCAGTCGCTGGCCGAGGCGCTGGATGATTTGCGCCTGGCGATTGCGCTCAACCCGCCGCATCTCTCCTGGTATCAGTTGACGATTGAGCCCAATACGCTGTTTGGCTCTCGCCCGCCAACCCTGCCGGATGATGATGCGCTATGGGATATTTTTGAGCAGGGCCACCAGTTGCTGACTGCGGCAGGTTATGAGCAATACGAAACCTCGGCCTATGCTAAACCGGGCTACCGCTGTGAGCACAACCTGAACTACTGGCGCTTTGGCGATTATCTGGGCATTGGTTGTGGTGCGCATGGCAAACTGACTCAGCCAGATGGCCGTATTGTCCGTACCGTAAAAGTGCGCCATCCGCGTGGCTTTATGAAGGGCAATTATCTCGATAAGCAGTACGACGTTGCAGACGAGGATAAGCCTTTTGAGTTCTTCATGAACCGTTTTCGTCTGCTGGAGGCCGCGCCGCGTGCAGACTTTAGCCGCTATACCGGGCTGCATGAAACGCTGATTCGCCCACAGCTCGACGAGGCCATTGCCGCAGGTTACATCACTGAATCGCCGGAACACTGGCAGATTACAGAGAAAGGGAAACTGTTTCTGAACTCGTTGCTGGAGCTGTTTTTAGCGGAAGCCTAGAGCATTCTGGCCCGGAAGCATCACTAAAGCGACCGGGCCGTTTGCGCGAACATCAACCGCGTTCGGTATTCTGTCTCAGTTGTAACAGCTTCGTATTTATAATGGCGATGTTGACCTCACAGGGCATACCATCATCCAGATAGACGGTTTCGTTGATCTCCAGCGCCGCCTCATTCGCATTAAAATTCAATAGTCTGAGCTGCTCACCATCGGTAACATTGATGGCATTCAGTTGCTGATCGCGACGCTGAATTTTCTTGCCGGTGATCTGTTCAATGTACGAATATTTTGAGATCTCCAGTCGTCCAAACTCCATGCTGCTAAACAGGCTGACAGGCAGGTGGATATATTCCAGCGCAACGGGGATGTCATCAAAACACATCAGACGAACAATTTTGTAAATCTGGTCACTGTTCTTGATGCGTAAAGCCTGCGCCATATCCGGCCCGGGCACTTTAATGATGCTGGCAGTCAGCACCTTTCTGACCGCTTTATGCCCTTTTTTGTGTGCCTGATAATCAAACGGGGAAAGCACATGAAACCGGCCTGAGTGATTACTCTTGCCGATGGACCCCACGAACAGCCCGGAGCCTTTCACCCGATAAATACGCTGTTGCTCAATAAGAATGCGGGTGGCTTCCCGCACCGTCGCCCGGGTAATACCAATGTTCTTAGCAATCGCGATTTCCGTGTCCAGCTTATCGCCCGGCAGCAGTCCATCCTGCATGATCTTTGTCAGGATATAGTCGACTACCTCTTTTTGCTTCTCTGTAATGCCATCGAACATCAGCATATTCCCGAATAGTGTGCCCGTGCCTGCGGTGCCCTACAGCAAACCCTGCAGGCCCGGTTTTCGTCACGACGTGCCCGTGAGCAAAGATCCAGATGTGATCCAGCTAACGATTTTGCACTCAAACCCCACGCGCCCCGCCAGAAATGATTCTTGCATATTGTATCTGTACAGGTCGAGGTGCATCATCAAGATGACTAGACAGCTTGAACATGTCTATACGTACAAGCCGGTTTTTGCAACAGCAATTTGTCAGAACTGACGAGTGCAACTTAAATTAATACCTTGTTTTAGAGTAAGTTAATGTCATTTACGTTTACCCCTCAGCCGTGAGTAGTTTTGTCAGATGAAATAAAAAAGGCAAAGCCGCAGGGATAAACAGAGAAAGATGACTGTACAGCTTGATGAATTCTGGAAGCCAGCTGGCTGACTTTTTTGCCTAACCTTTTATCCAGGACATTGTATGCCGAATCTGACCCAATGGCTGAATGCTGAAAAAATTCAATATATTGAGCGCGTATCCGACTGGAAAGCCGCGATTCAGGTCGCGGGCGATCCTCTTCTTAGTGAGGGGGCGATTTCACAGGATTACATTGACACCATCATCCGCCTCAAACAGGAAACCGGTCCCTACTTCGTTATTGCGCCGCGCATTGCCATGCCGCATGCCCGCCCTGAGCAGGGTGCCAAAAAGTTGGGATTATCCGTAGTCAAGCTGGCTAACCCGGTCACCTTTGATGCAGGAGAGAATGATCCTGTCGATATCCTTTTTATGTTCTCCGCCCCTGACAGCAACAGCCACATTGAGATGATCTCCCAGCTGGCTGAGGTGCTTACCGATGACGACGTGATGGAACGCGTTTATCAGGCACAAAGCCAACACGCACTCTGTGCCCTGTTGTTAGCAGACAGCATATCCCTTTAACTCGTTAAAATTAAAAGAGGTTTTTATGAAAATTATGGCAGTTTGTGGTTCAGGCCTGGGAAGCAGCTTCATGATGGAAATGAACATCAAAAAAGTGCTTAAAGCGATGGATATGACGGCAGACGTTGAACACGCCGATCTCGGTTCGGTCACGCCAGACGTAGCGGATGTGTTCGTGATGGCAAAAGACATCGCCTACAGCGCTAACCTGCCACCGGAAAAAGTCATCATTATCAATAACATTATCGACCTGAAGGAAGTTGAGCAGAAAATTCGCGACTACTTCAATAAATAACCCTGTCACCCACTTAAAAAAGAACACTTACCGCTGAGGTTATTATGTTTATACAAAACCTTTTACTGGTAGTTGTCGACGTGCTGAAGGTCCCCTCTATTCTGGTCGGGCTGGTCGCCATGTTCGGTCTGATAGCGCAACGTAAACCGCTGCCGGATGTGATAAAGGGTACGGTAAAAACCATCCTGGGTTTTTTAGTACTGGCAGGCGGTGCCACTGTGTTAGTGGGATCGCTGACGCCGCTGGGGGATATTTTCAAACACGCGTTCAACGTCCAGGGCATTATTCCCAATAACGAGGCGATGGTTTCTATCGCCCTGGCGAAGTATGGTGCGCCCACGACGCTGATTATGGCCTTCGGCATGGTGGCCAATATTACCGTCGCCCGCTTTACGCGTCTGAAATATATCTACCTCTCTGGTCATGTCACTTTTTATATGGCCTGCATGATCGCGATTATTCTTTCGGTGGCGGGTTTCGAGGGCGTGCAGCTTATTTATACCGGCTCGCTGACGCTGGGCATGTTAATGGCCTTTTTCCCGGCACTGGCACAGCCCTACATGCGTAAAATCATTGGGCACGATCAGGTCGCGCTGGCGCACACCGGTACGGTTGGCTATGTCCTGTCGGGCTGGATAGGTTCTTTGGTGGGCAAAGGTTCTAAATCCACCGAAGAGATGAACATGCCAAAAAACCTGAGTTTTTTGCGTGACAGCACCATCTCTATTTCCCTGACGATGATGGTCATCTATTTTATTTTGTCCATTTCGGCAGGCAGAGAATACGTGGAGAGTCAGTTCAGCCACGGGCAAAACTATCTGGTGTACTCCTTTGTGCAGGCCATTACCTTCGCTGCCGGTGTTTTTATTATCCTCCAGGGCGTGCGTTTGATTCTGGCCGAAATTGTGCCGGCGTTTACCGGGTTTTCAGAGAAGTTGGTGCCAAGCGCGCGTCCGGCACTCGACTGCCCGATTGTGTTCCCCTATGCGCCTAACGCCGTTCTGGTCGGTTTTATTTCCAGCTTTATCGGCGGCCTGGTCGGGCTGTTTATTCTGGGACAGCTGCACTGGATATTAATTCTGCCTGGCGTGGTACCGCACTTTTTCTGCGGCGCAACCGCAGGCGTTTTTGGTAATGCTACCGGCGGGAAACGCGGGGCCATGTTAGGTGCCTTTGCCCACGGTATTCTGATTACCTTCCTCCCGGTCGCCTTATTGCCTGTTCTGGGCGCCATCGGCCTGACGAATACCACCTTCTCAGACACCGATTTCGGCGTCACGGGGATTCTGTTGGGGAATATGGCCAGATTCCTTGATAAAGGGACCATTACCATGGTGATCACTGGAATTTTTGCCCTGCTGGTTATCTATAACTATGTCGCCCGTAGCAAAACGGTCGTCAAAGAGGCCAACAACGATTGACAGGCATCAGGGGCTGACTCCAGCCCCTTTTTTCAACAACGTGCTAAAGCAGAAAAACGCCAGCCCGTGGCGGCGTGACGTTCAGGATGAAAGGCAGACGACCAGGCGGCGCAGGCCGTCTGAAAAGTACTATTTCAGCGAACCGACCAGGGCTTTACGGTCATTCTCAAGCGTAATCACCCGGTTACAAACCGCTTTGCCAAACTGCTGGAAATCGGCTTCCTGATTGTTCCACTCGCTCTGAATGGCGTTTTGCAGGCCGCCAAGATTGCCCATCAAGCCCTGCAAACCGCTACCGCCACCGTTGGACATCGCCTTGCTGCCCATCTCATTGATGCTGTCCTGCAGAATACCGCCCATCGCCTGATTAACCAGTTGTTGACCATCGGCACGCACCTGATCGATCGCCTGATGATGGAAGGTTAAACCATCGCTGCGATGCTCAATAATACGGTTCATCTGGGTTTTTAACTGCGTATTCAGCGTAGCCAGTCGGCTATGTAACCGGCTGGATTCGCCAACCTGCTGAGTAATGATGTTATCCAGCGCGGCACGCCCTTTCTCCAGACGGGATGTTGCTCCGTTATCGATCCAGGGAAGATCGCGGCGTAAGGCATTTTGATAATCAATCGCCTCCTGACGGTTAGCGGCGTTCAGGGCCATCTTCTGACCGTTGAACTGCACATCCCCTAGCGTCGATATCTGCAGATTGCCATTTGCGCCCACCACCTGCACGCTTTGTGGCGTAATCACAACATCATCCTGCGGTTTGACACTGCACTCCCAGGCAGCCTGGGCCTGCGTTGCCGCCAGTAAAAGGCCGGCGACCAGCGCGTTACGAATCATACAATCTCCCTGTCTGGGTGTGAAAGCGACACTGCTGGTAACTTAGTCCCACCAGACGTCAAAGAGTTCGGTAACTTTCACATCCTGCAGCTTGCGGTCTTCCAGCCACTTGCGCACGAGTTCACGATGCTCATCGGTGCATTTACCGGTTTGCTGCAGGCAAATCAGCCCTTCCCACGCCAGATAACCGCTGCCATCGTAAGCCAGACCATTAGGATCGATCGCTTCG
Organism: Pantoea sp. V106_11; assembly: GCF_029967885.1. Lineage (NCBI taxonomy): Bacteria > Pseudomonadati > Pseudomonadota > Gammaproteobacteria > Enterobacterales > Erwiniaceae > Pantoea > Pantoea sp. V106_11. Next base: position 160,684 of record NZ_JASCAK010000029.1, on the reverse strand, counting down.
TTGATGAACTGGTTCAGGGTTTCATCGATGTCACTTTCAGACGTGCCTTCAGGAAAACGCCAGGCCACGGAAAAGCCCAGTTCCTGGAATTCATCGATATGTAATTTTTTACGTAAACGGCGGCTGCGTTGTGTGGCCATTATTTCACCCTCTCAAACATTAAATCCCATACGCCATGGCCTAAACGCTGCCCGCGCTGCTCAAATTTTGTCAATGGACGCGTTTCAGGACGCGGCACATAGGTGCTGTCTTCAGACAGGTTACGATAACCTGCGATGCTGCTCATGACCTCAAGCATATGTTCTGCATAAGCTTCCCAGTCGGTTGCCATATGGAATACGCCACCCAGCTTGAGCTTACGCATCACCAACTCGGCGAAAGGCACCTGCACGATACGGCGTTTATTGTGACGGGCTTTGTGCCACGGATCGGGAAAGAACAGCTGAACCATGCGCAGTGAGTTATCAGGGATCATCTTTTCCAGCACTTCAACCGCATCATGGCACATCACGCGCAGATTGCTGACGTCGGCTTCTTTCGCCGAGGCCAGGCAGGCACCTACGCCTGGCGCGTGCACTTCAATTCCCAGGAAGTTTTGGTGGGGAGTGTTTTGCGCCATGGTCACCAGCGAGGCCCCCATGCCAAAGCCGATCTCCAGCGTTACCGGGGCTTCGCGGCCAAACAGCGCGGGCAAATCTACGGGATCAGGCTGATATTCAACACCCATCTCTGGCCAGTAGTTATCCAGCGCCAACTGCTGGCCTTTGGTTAAGCGGCCCTGGCGGCGCACAAAACTGCGAATCCGACGCAACGGGCGTCCATTCTCATCAAATTCCGGGGTGATGACATCATTAATCATGTTGAAGCCTGCTGGTTTGCCTGTTCTGGGAAACGGGCATTATGCAAAGTTCAAAAGCAGAAGCAAGCCTTTGCCACGTTCTGCTTTATTCCTGCGTGCCCTGAAGCGCAATTTCCTGCCTGAGTGTAGAGTAAACCGCAAAAATTTCCTTGTTATGATGCCAGCCTGCAGGCAAAGACGGCCAACGCTATCGGAAACTTATAAAGACATTGTCTGCCGCCGCTGCTGGCTCAGCTTGCGGTACTGCTGAGGAGACATGCCAACATACCTGGCAAACGTGCTGTAAAAACGGCTGCTGGAGCGGAAACCGGCCGTCAGCGCCACATCCAGAACGGTGATATCGGTATCGCTCAGAAGCGCCCTGACATGATTGATCCGCATGGCCGTGATGTACTGTTTTAGCGTCAGCTGCATCACGCGCTGAAAAATGCCCATCGCATAATTCGCATTAAGTTTAACGTGTTCGGCCACGTCATTGATGGTTAAAGCCTGATCGTAGTTATCTGCGATAAACTCCAGCATCTGGCTGACATAAAACTGAGCATGGCGCGAAACGCTGTTCTTGTGCGTACGCGACGTTTTGTTCACCAGCACCGGCTGCCATCCCGACAGACTAAAGCGCTTAAGCATCAGACCAATCTCATCAACGGCAAGCTGGCGAATCTGTTCGTCGGGACTGTTCAGCTCCTGCTGCCAGCGCTGCACTTCAAACGCGCTGAGCTGCTGCTTCGCCACAGATTTAATCACCATGCCGTGGGTAACATGATTGATTAACTCCCTGTCGAGCGGCCAGGACAAAAACAGATGCATCGGCAGGTTCAGAATAGCCATGTTCTGGCAGCGTCCGGGACGGGTGAGTTGATGTGGCGTACAGGCCCAAAACAGGGTGATGTAACCCTGCTTGATCTGAACGACCTCGTTATTAATGAGGTACTCCACGTCACCGTCAAACGGCACATTCACCTCAACCTGACCGTGCCAGTGGCTGGTGGTCATGGCCAGCGGCGGACGCAGTTCGATATCCATGCGCTGATATTCAGAATAGAGCGACAGCGGGCTGCGGGTCTGCTTTTCATCGCTGCTGCACATATGCGGGTCGGGCGGAAGTGGTACGACAGGCTGCATAATCATCATTCCCTCTCCTGAATTATCAGAACCCTGCCATATCTGAACGGCTCAGGCCAGTATCAGAGGCGAGAAATGCGCGGTCAGCATGACGTTTTCGCCTGTTAGCACACCAGATACTCTTCTTTCCGTGCAAATTTGTCCCAAAAACACAGATCTGCTCGCCGCCAGCATCAGATCTGTGTTTTCGGGAATGCTCGTTCCGTAAGGCGGAAGTTTCTTGATGAATGGCGTGACATTCTGGCGTTATCCAACCTTGCAATGGAGCGTCCTGATGTCTGCACCCAAAATTACCTTTATTGGCGCGGGTTCCACTATTTTCGTCAAAAATATCCTTGGCGATGTCTTTCACCGCGATGCGCTGAAATCCGCCCATATCGCGTTGATGGATATTGATGCGACCCGGCTTGAAGAGTCCTTTACCGTGGTCAGTAAGCTGATGAGTTCGGCTGGTGCGGCCGGAAGAATCACCTGCCACACCGACCAGAAAGCGGCATTAGCGGATGCCGACTTTGTTGTGGTCGCGTTTCAGATAGGCGGCTATGAACCCTGTACCCTCACTGATTTTGCGGTGTGTAAGCGTTACGGTCTTGAGCAGACCATCGCCGACACGCTTGGCCCGGGCGGCATCATGCGTGCGCTGCGCACCATCCCGCACCTCTGGCAGATTTGTGAAGACATGACGGCAGTATGTCCTGATGCCACCATGCTTAATTACGTTAACCCCATGGCGATGAACACCTGGGCGATGTACGCGCGTTATCCGCATATCAAACAGGTTGGCCTGTGCCATTCCGTTCAGGGAACGGCGGAAGAGCTGGCTTACGATCTCAATCTTAACCCGGCCGATTTACGTTACCGCTCTGCCGGCATCAACCACATGGCCTTTTACCTGGAGCTGGAGCGTAAAACTGCAGACGGGGCTTACGTGAATCTCTACCCGGAACTGCTTGCCGCTTTTGACGCCGGGCAGGTACCGAAACCCAACATGCATGGCAATACGCGCTGTCCCAACATTGTGCGCTATGAGATGTTCAAAAAACTGGGCTATTTCGTCACCGAGTCTTCAGAACATTTTGCAGAATATACGCCCTGGTTTATCAAGCCGGGACGAGAGGATCTGATTGCGCGCTACCAGATCCCGCTGGATGAGTATCCCAAACGCTGCGTCGAGCAGCTGGATAACTGGCGTACCGAGCTTGAACATTACAAGCGCGCTGAGCGTATTGAAAGCAAACCCTCGCGCGAATATGCCAGCGCCATTATGAATGCCATCTGGACAGGTGAACCGGCCGTGATTTACGGCAACGTGCGTAACGATGCATTAATCGACAACCTGCCGCAGGGATGCTGTGTTGAGGTCGCCTGCCTGGTGGACGCCAACGGGATTCAGCCTACGAAGGTGGGAACCCTGCCCTCACATCTGGCAGCCATGATGCAAACCAATATCAACGTGCAGACGCTGCTGACCGAAGCCATCCTGACCGAAAACCCTGACCGGGTTTACCACGCGGCCATGCTGGATCCCCATACGGCGGCGGTGCTGGGCATCGAGGAGATTTATGCGCTGGTGGATGAGCTGATCGCCGAACACGGGGACTGGCTGCCCGCCTGGCTGCACAAATAATGCCTGTGTCTCCGGGCGTGCTGTCCGGCTGCGGCTCTATTCCTTAACAGAAGGCGGGCGCTGGCAACAGCGTCCCGGTACCCGATGAGCATTTCAATAACGACAAAACTCAGCTATGGATTCGGCGCATTTGGGAAAGATTTTGCTATTGGCATTGTTTATATGTACCTGATGTATTACTACACCGACGTGGTGGGTTTGTCGGTTGGCCTCGTCGGTACGCTGTTTTTAGTGGCCAGGATCTGGGACGCAATAAACGATCCGATCATGGGCTGGATCGTAAATGCCACGCGATCGCGCTGGGGGAAATTCAAACCCTGGATTTTTGCAGGCACGCTGGCAAACTCGCTGGTGCTGTTCCTGTTGTTTAGCGCCCATCTGTTTGAAGGCACCACGCAGGTTATTTATGTCTGTGTGACGTATATCTTGTGGGGCATGACCTACACCATTATGGATATTCCGTTCTGGTCGCTGGTGCCTACCATCACGCTGGACAAGCGCGAACGTGAACAGCTGGTTCCCTGGCCACGCTTTTTCGCCAGCCTTGCCGGGTTCGTTACCGCAGGCCTGGCCCTGCCCTTTGTCAGTTATGTTGGCGGCGACAATCGTGGCTTAGGCTTCCAGATGTTTACCCTAGTGTTAATCGCCTTTTTTATCGTCTCCATGTTAGTCACGCTGCGAAACGTGCATGAAGTCTATTCGTCCACCCGCGACGAAACCTCAGGCAGTGACCGCCTGGGGCTAAAAGCCATTGTTGCCCTCATTTACCGTAACGATCAGCTTTCCTGCCTGCTGGGAATGGCGCTGGCTTACAACATCGCGGCTAACATCATTACCGGCTTTGCCATTTACTATTTCACCTACGTCATCGGCGATGCCGGGCTGTTTCCCTACTACCTCTCTTATGCAGGCGCGGCAAACCTCGTCACGTTAATCCTGTTCCCGAAACTGGTAAACATCCTGTCGCGCCGCATTCTGTGGGCGGGCGCGTCCGCGCTGCCGATACTGAGCTGTGGCGTGCTGTTCGCTATGGCACTGGCAGGCTATCACTCAACGCTGCTGATTGTGGTGGCCGGCATCCTGTTAAACACCGGTACCGCGCTTTTCTGGGTGCTCCAGGTCATTATGGTGGCGGACACCGTTGATTACGGCGAATACAAGCTGCACGTGCGCTGCGAGAGCATCGCCTATTCAGTGCAGACGATGGTGGTGAAAGGCGGCTCCGCCTTTGCCGCTTTCTTTATCGCCGTGGTGCTGGGCATGATTGGCTATATGCCCAATATCGTACAGTCGCAGGAAACCCTTGCAGGCATGCAATTTATTATGATTGCGCTGCCGGCTGTGTTTTTTATGCTGACGCTACTGCTCTATTTCCGCTTCTATAAGCTGAACGGCGATATGCTGCGGAAAATCCAGATCCATCTGCTCGATAAATACCGTAAACCGCAAGAGCCAGAAACCCTCCCGCTCAGGATGCAAGACAAGATCAACGTCTGACCAGTAAAAGCCCTTTGCGGGCTTCTGTGAAAGGTGTCGCGGGCCGGATTCACATCGTCTGGCCTGCTACTGTCTCCCGGCGGCTCCCGATATTGTCAGGCCCGGCACGACGCTGCCGCACGGGACAGACAGGCCGGTATGAAACAGGCCTTTTCAATCTTCCGGTTTACTCTCACTGGCGCTTATGCTGGAATTCCTGCCCGAATATCGCGTAATCACGGAAATATCCTTTTTATGATGCAAGCCCCGCAGTTCGCGCAACAGGTGCTGGACTGGTATCAGCGCTTTGGCCGCAAAACCCTGCCGTGGCAGCTGGAAAAAACACCCTACAAGGTGTGGCTGTCCGAAGTCATGTTGCAGCAAACTCAGGTTGCCACGGTTATCCCCTATTTTGAGCGCTTCATGGCGCGGTTTCCTGACGTCAGCGATCTGGCCGCCGCGCCCCTGGATGAGGTGCTGCATCTCTGGACCGGTCTGGGCTATTACGCCCGTGCGCGCAACCTGCATAAAGCGGCAAAACAGGTGGTGGACCTTCATGGCGGTGAGTTTCCCCGCCACTATGATGAGGTCGCCGCTTTACCCGGCGTTGGCCGATCCACCGCTGGCGCGATTTTATCTCTGTCGCTGGGTCTGCATTTCCCTATTCTCGATGGCAACGTTAAACGGGTTTTAGCGCGTTGCTACGCGGTAGGCGGCTGGCCGGGTAAGAAGGATGTGGAAAAGCGGCTCTGGCAAATCAGCGAAGAGGTCACGCCTGCTCAAGGCGTCAGCCAGTTTAACCAGGCGATGATGGATCTGGGCGCCATGGTGTGCACGCGATCCAGACCAAAATGCGACATCTGCCCGCTCAACAGCGGATGCGAAGCAAGGGCTAACAACAGCTGGGCCAGCTATCCGGGTAAAAAGCCGAAGCAGACGTTGCCGGAACGCAGCGGTTGGTTTTTGATGATGCAACATGGCGACAAGGTCTGGCTGGAGCAGCGTCCGCCGGTGGGCCTGTGGGGCGGTTTATTCTGCTTCCCGCAATTCACCACTGAAGAGGCGATGACCGACTGGCTGCATGCGCGCGGCATTCACGCCAAACCCCAGCAGCTTACGGCATTTCGTCATACCTTTAGCCATTTCCATCTGGATATTGTCCCAATGTGGCTGTCATGGCCTTCTGCCGGGGCATTAATGGATGAAGCTGGCGGTCTCTGGTATAACTTAACGCTGCCGCCGCCTGTGGGATTAGCCGCACCTGTAGAGCGTCTTTTGCACGAACTGCGCCATCCCCAGCAGTTGCCTTTAGGCAGCTGTGAGATTAACGAGGAAGAATAATGAGCCGCACTATTTTTTGTACTTTTTTACAACGTGATGCTGAAGGGCAAGATTTCCAACTCTACCCTGGCGATCTGGGAAAACGCATTTACAATGAAATCTCGAAAGAAGCCTGGCAGCAATGGATGGCTAAGCAGACGATGCTGATCAACGAGAAAAAACTCAACATGATGAACCCCGAAGATCGCAAAGTGCTGGAAAAGGAAATGATTAACTTCCTGTTCGAAGGCAAAGACGTTCACATTGAAGGCTATACGCCACCCGAAGCATAACTTTTTTTGGCCTCAGTACTGGGGCCGTTTTCCAGGTCAGGCACGTATTTTAGATGAATAAAAAGCTGATAGCCCTGCTGGTGATTGCACCCCTTTTAGTTTCCTGTTCCGGCAAAAAGAACCCGACCTATTCAGAAGAGTGGGTGAAGGACACCAACGGATTTGACATCCTGATGGGGCAGTTCGCCCATAACATTGAGAACATCTGGGGTATCAATGAGGTTCTGATTGCCGGACCGAAAGACTACGTCAAATACACCGACAACTATTACACCCGCAGCCATATCAACTTTGAAAGCGGTAACATCACGATTGAGACCATTTCCGGTACCGATCCCGCTGCCAGCCTGCGTCAGGCGATCGTGACCACCTTGCTGATCGGCGACGATCCGGGCAATGTCGATCTTTATTCTGATGTCAACGATATCCAAATCAGTAAAGAACCGCTGCTTTACGGACAGGTACTGGATAACACCGGGCAGGCCATCCGCTGGCAGGGCCGCGCTCAGGCGTTTGCGGACTATTTGATTGCGAATAAACTGCAGCGTCGCAATTCCGGCCTGCACGTAATCTACTCGGTTACCATACCGATGGTGCCGAACCATCTTGATAAGCGTGCGCATAAATATCTGCCGATGGTGCGCAAGGCTGCTGAGCAATATGGTGTTGATGCGTCTCTGATCCTCGCGATTATGCAGACCGAATCCAGTTTTAACCCCTACGCCGTCAGCCATTCTGACGCACTGGGTTTAATGCAGGTGGTACAGCATACTGCGGGCGTCGATGTATTCCGTATGAAGGGTAAATGGGGCAAACCAAGCCGCAGCTACCTGCTGGATCCCGAGAACAACATTGATGCCGGTACGGCTTACCTGTCATTGCTGCAGCGCAGCTATCTGGCAGGCATTCAGGATCCGCTGTCGCGTCGCTACGCGGTCATTACCGCCTATAACGGCGGTGCAGGCAGCGTGCTGCGCGTGTTCTCCAGCGATAAGGATCGTGCGGTCACTATCATTAACGGCATGTCACCCAGTCAGGTTTATCAGACGCTGTCTAAACAGCATCCGTCTGCGGAATCGCGGCGTTATTTGTATAAGGTGAGCTCGGCGCAGCGGAGCTACCATCGGTATTGATGGCGAAGGGTTTCCCCTGGCGGGGGATTGCTGGCGCGGAGAGGTTTTTGCGCGCAAGGCGCTGGGGTTCTGCCCTCTGGCTCTGAGAGGGTTCCGCCCGCCAGGCGATGGGATTCTGTCCTCTGCTTCTGATAAGGTTCCGCCCGCCAGGCGATGGGCAGTTTCAGCCTGCCCGTGCAGGCGGACGTGTTAAGGGGCTTACGCCAGCCCCTTAACAATCCCGGCGCCCGGCAGCCGTCGCTGTTCCTTCGTCACTCACTGCGGCCTGACGGGCCGGCCGGATGCGCCTTCCCTGGCGCAGCCGTCCTCTGCGCGGCATCCCTGCCGCTCCGCCCTGGCCTTCATTCTTTCCTCAGCGCTCCGGATGCCTCCTGAAAACCCACGCCTGTAAGATCGAATGTTTTCCCGGAAGACTGGCTTCGCCTGTTGTTAACATGTGCGATCAGAACTGAAGACTGGAAAGCCTGAAGAAACAGAAACAGATGAACCGTAATGAGCCAGAAGGCTTTTCCTGCATCTGAAGCGGCAACGCGGTTTGTTTTACTACAGATATCGAAGCGGGGGTTTTGGGCGGCCTTCCCGACCGCTGAGCGGATGAGGGATTTCCGGATGAGCCGACAGGACGTCGGCGAGAGCCGGGCCGCGCCAGGGATGGCGCGTCCTGGCGGTCCGGCAGAAATCCTGAAGCAGCGAAGGGACCGCGCAGCGGCGGGTGGGCAGGACGGGAGCCCGGGGTCAAGGGGCCGCGGCGGCTGGCGGCCCCTTGTCGGTCGCCCGCAGGGGCAAACTGAAACTCCCTGCCGCCTGGCGAGCGAAACTTTCTCGGAGTCATTAACTGAAAGCTTCGCGAAACACCAAACCGCAGGCACAAACCGATACCTTCTCAGCGCTAACAGTTAAGCTCTATGAGCTATCCAGGCGACAGCCCCCTCAACCCACCATCATATTCGCCACCAGATACTTACGTCCGTCAGCGCCTTCCTCGGTGTAAACCCCTTGCAGCTCCGGCGAAAAACCGGGCAGTTGATTGATGCCCGCTTCCAGCGCCAGAAAATAGCGCTGTACCGCCCCGCCCCATGTTTCGCCCGGAACCACACAAAGGACGCCCGGTGGATAAGGCAGAGCGCCTTCCGCCGCGATGCGACCTTCTGCCGTTGCAATAGGTACCAGTTCGACTTCGCCACGAATGTAAGCCTGATGCGCATCCTGTGGGTTCACCTTAACCTGCGGCAGCCCCTGTTCGCGGAACATCATGCGCTGCAGGTCTTTTACGTTATAGCTTACGTACAGGTCGTGCATCTCCTGACACAGACGGCGCAAGGTATAACCCGCATAGCGTTTAGCGTTTTTGCGGTACAGCGTCGGCAACACTTCGGCCAGCAGCGTATCGTCTTTTACATGCTGCTCGAACTGCGCCAGCATCGCCACCAGCATCGCCATTTTTTCCGGACTTTCGGCTGGAGTCAGCAGGAACAGAATAGAATTGAGATCGCATTTTTCCGGCACGATGCCGTTTTCACGCAGGTAATTCGCCAGAATGGTCGCCGGGATGCCAAACTCAGCATATTCACCGCTGGCGGCGTCAATGCCTGGCGTGGTCAGCAACAGCTTGCAGGGATCGACACGGTACTGATCGCGATCGTATCCGGCAAAACCGTGCCATTTAGCGTTGGGTTCAAAGCTGAAATACTGCAGATCGCGAGCGATCGCTTCCGTTGGTGCATCCTGCCAGCGCTGGCCGTTTACCCTTTCCGGCACGAAAGGCAGGATCATGTCACAACGATCAAAGATCGCTTTACGTGCCTCGATCCCCAGCATCACGCACTCATCCCACATGCGGCGTCCCGCCTCGCCCTGATGCATTTTGGCGTTAATATCCAGCGCGGCAAACAGCGGATAGAACGGGCTGGTTGAAGCGTGCAGCATGAACGCGTTATTCAGGCGCTTATGCGGGCAGAAACGCTTTTGCCCACGAATATGGTTATCTTTCTTGTGGATCTGCGAGGTCTGCGAAAAGCCCGCCAGCTGCTTGTGCACTGACTGGGTAACAAAAATGCCGGGATCGTTTTCGTTCAACTCCAGCGTCAGTGGAGAACAGCCTTCCATCAGCGGAATAAACTGCTCATAGCCCAGCCAGGCCGAGTCAAACAGAATGTAGTCACACAGATGCCCAATGCGATCCACCACCTGCCGCGCGTTGTATACCGTGCCGTCGTAGGTGCCCAACTGGATAATCGCCAGCCGGAAGGGACGCGCCTCGTTAGCCCTTTCAGGTGCCACTTTCTTGATCTGTTCGCGCAGGTAGCCATCATCGAAACAGTGCGCATCAATGCCGCCGATGAAGCCAAACGGATTACGGGCCGCTTCAAGGTAAACCGGCGTCGCGCCCGCCTGAATCAGCGCACCATGATGGTTGGACTTGTGATTATTGCGGTCAAACAGCACTAAATCACCGCGCGTCAGCAGCGCATTGGTGACCACTTTGTTCGCGCTTGACGTGCCATTTAACACAAAGTAGGTTTTATCCGCGTTAAACACTCTGGCGGCAAACTTTTGCGCATGCTTAGCCGACCCCTCGTGAATCAGCAGGTCGCCCAGCTTGACGTCAGCGTTACACATGTCCGAACGAAAAACGTTCTCGCCATAGAAATCAAAAAATTGCTTACCCGCTGGGTGCTTTTTGAAAAATGCGCCGCCCTGATGGCCAGGACAGGCAAAGGTGCTGTTCTGCATATCAACATAGCGGGTCAGCGTTTCAAAAAACGGGGGCAGCAGCGCGGCTTCATAAGCCTGAGCCGCCGCTTCCAGCGCTACCCAGTCCTGCGGCTCGCCATTCAGTTCGCCGGTCACGCCGGGCAGGTGCATCACCTCTTCTTCAAAGGCATTAGCAACGAACACCGGTAAATTAAAACCCGTGTGGCGTAACAACGCCAGCACGCCACTGCGCGTATCAGCCAGCGAGACGACAACAGCCGCCACATCGGTAAAATCAGTATTATCCAGCGTGACCACGTCGCGCGCAGTATTCAGGGTCAGGTTAGGCGCAACAGCAGCGCTGGCAGCAATTTTCAGTGGTGTCATAACACAAATCCCTAACAGTCAGGGAGTGGGTGCCTGAGGCACGGCAATGGGGAAATTTCCCCGGCGAATAATGTCTGACGCGATAAACCGATAGACATCAGTAAAGAGTAGTCCTTACTCATGTCCAACAGCAGCGGCCCGGTTGGCCTCACCGCATAGTGAACGATGTGTGTGTAACTGACATGACGAAGAACAGATCGCGCGCGAATTCAGGCGAGTGGGGACACGTGCAGTTGCACATTGAACCGGACATGGCAGCGTCCTCTGTTATCGGGCGGTGGCGAGAAAAAAGTGGCCGTCATAATGTCATTTTTTATCCGCAGGAACAACCCGACAACTTTAAATATCAGGTCAATAAATGAAAAATATAAAACCATTAAATATCAAAAACTTATAAAAATAAACCTGTGAATAACCGCTTAAGTTTCTGTTATTTATGCGCAATTATGCATTTTTCAGCACGCTGGCAGTCGCTCCTACATTGCCACTGAAATCGCCACTGAAATGCCTCAGGTTTGCGGCAAGCCTCGCACTTGTCGGGCCAGTGCCCTACCCTAATCGACGCATCGGGCGTAAACTTGCCTGATTATTCTTACGCCTGACGGAGGATACATGTTTAAGGCAATGGTCATTGATAAGGACGAACAAGGTTACCGCTCTCAGCTAAAAGAACTCTCCGAAACACAATTACCCGATGAAGACGTCACCCTCGACGTCAGCTATTCCACCCTCAACTACAAAGACGCGCTGGCCATCTGCAATAAAGGGCCGATTGTGCGCCAGTTTCCAATGGTGCCGGGCATTGACTTTGTGGGACGGGTCACAGCAAGTCGCCATCCCGACTGGAAACAAGGCGATGCGGCGCTGCTCACCGGCTGGGGCGTCGGGGAAAAACACTGGGGCGGGCTGGCTCAGAAAGCCAGCGTGCCTGGCGACTGGCTGGTAGCCGTGCCTGAAACGCTAACTCCGTTGAATACCATGGCCATCGGAACGGCGGGCTTTACCGCCATGCTGTGCGTGCTGGCACTCGAAAAACAAGGCATTACGCCTGCCAGCGGCCCGGTTTTGGTGACCGGGGCCAGCGGAGGCGTTGGCAGCTTCAGCGTCTCTCTGCTGGCAAAACTGGGCTATAACGTCATCGCCTCCAGCGGGCGAGCCAGCGATGAAGACTATTTAAAAACCACCCTGGGCGCAGCCGAAGTGATAGATCGCGACGAGCTGGCTCAACCGGGTAAACCCCTCGGGAAAGAGCGCTGGGCCGCCGCCATCGACAGCGTCGGTAGCCATACGCTGAGCAACGTGCTGGCCGGCACCCAGCGTGACGGCGTGGTCGCGGCCTGTGGTATGGCACAAGGCCTGGATCTGCCCGGTAGTGTCGCGCCCTTCATTCTGCGCGGTGTGACACTGGCTGGCGTAGACAGCGTGATGTGCCCTAAACCGCTGCGCCAGCAGGCCTGGCAGCGGCTGGGGCAGCTTCTGGATGACGCGTTACTGAACCAGATAACAACGGTCATTCCATTGCGTGACGTGCACCAGGGCGCACAGGATCTGCTGGATGGCAAAGTTCGGGGCCGTCTGGTGGTTGACTGCGCTTAACGTTCGCCTTCCGCCAGGGGCGACGAAGGCGGGCGCATCAGTCATTCGCTTAGTTCCTGAATTGCCCCGCTCGCCCCTTCCCTTACCACTTCTGGCTGCCGGGAAAGTGCTGCCAGCGGGCGATAACTTCACCTGCTGGCAATGCCCGGCTCATCCAGACTGAGCCTACGGGCGGGCTATCTTCCCCGCCCGCAGGCTCGCATTACTGCTGACAAGCCTGGCTCATGGGCTTACCTGAGCATCCTGAGCATCCCGAGCATCCCGAGCATCCCGAGCATCCCGAGCGTCCCGAGCGTCCCGAGGCATCTTACAGAGGGCCTCCTGACTTACCGCCATCTGTTTTTTTAGGGCTTCCCACTCACGTCAGACAGCCTTACCCCGGCCCCTTCGCTGTCGGTTCCGGAGCCGCTAATTTGATGTTTTATCAGAATAAACGCAGGGGCACACCGGTACCGTTTCGGCCAGCGATGCGGTAAGGTTTGCGCTGCTGTCTGCCACGGGTGAGGATTCGCGTCAGGGTTAGCAACGTATAAAGAAAACAGAAAACCCATGCGAAAAGCCCGGCCGGCATGCTTGCGGCCCCTGCTGGCCTGAGCGTTAATTAATGATAAAGAGAGGGAAAGATGCAAAAACCCGTGGTCGTCATTCACTATTGTACCCAATGTAACTGGCTGCTGCGCTCCGCGTGGATGGCACAGGAACTGTTACAGACCTTCGCACAGGATCTCGCCAGCGTGACGTTGCGTCCCGGCACCGGCGGCGTATTTGAAATCACCCTGGATGAACATCTGCTGTGGGAGCGCAAGCGCGATGGCGGATTCCCGGATGCTCAGGCACTCAAGCAGCGGGTAAGGGATATTTGTTTTCCGGAGCGTTCGCTAGGGCATATCGATAAAAACCGATCGGACGACAGCTGATCGTCCACGTCAGATTAACTGCGGCTGATATCCTCTGCCGCAGTCATCAGAGCAGCGACGATTGTTTGCCGGGTTTCATCGGTAATGTCCTGCTGCGCCAGACGCGTGTTCAGGGCAGTTTTAAAATGATCGATCGCCTGCTCAATTTCAGGAATGCTGCGGTTGTTGACCAGCACTGCCAAAGACGATAACCGGTCGATGAGACCTGACAGCGGCTGTGCATCGTGCTTTAGCATGGCCTGCCCCGTTTCGGTGAGCACGTAAGCCTTACGTGCAGCCTGAGGGTCACTGATGTGAATAGCCCCCATCTCCTCCAGCCATGTCAGATTCGGGTAAATGATGCCTGGACTGGGCGAATACTCGCCCTTTGACAGGTCTTCAATGCATTTAATCAGCTCATAGCCATGTGTCGCGCGCTGCGAGATAAAATGCAGCATCAGCAGACGGATCTCGCTGGCATCAAGCATTTTCTCACGGCGCTTGCGCCGTCCACTGCAGGGCGCATCGCGGTTATCTTGCCCTGAACGTGCCGAATCCATTTTCATTATCTGCCTGAGTCAGTGGAAAGAGCCTGATGGTAGTGGGCCATCAGGCGAAATTCAATCAACGGCAGGTCACTTAAATTCAGTTAACGAACGGCAGCGGGTTTTTGATGCCAGTAGGCCACGGCGCGCACCAGGTCAGCGTCAACCCCGCGCTGTGTGGTGAAATAGTCACACAGCTGTTTTACGAACTGCCCTTCTCCGGCCAGCCAGATAAAAGCGTCGTGCTGCGGAATCGCGATCCTGTCCAGCGCGGCCGTCAAATGTGGTAAATCCGCCATCGTCATCTTGCCGCTGCCAAGCCAGTTAACAGAGGCATTGCCGGTATCGCCCAGGTAGGCTTGTCCGGTCACCTCATCAGCACAGGCAAACAGATGCAGCGCCTGAGCCTCCACACTACTGCTACGCCGCCTGAAAGCAGGCAACCCGGTTTCGTCACAGACGTAAAGCTGAAAAGCATAATCCGTTGGCACCAGCAGAGAGCCACGCGGCCCACCAATGATCAATCTGTCACCCGGCTGTGCCTGGGATGCCCAGTCGCTGGCAACACCGCTGTCGTGGATATAAAAATCCAGCGTCAGCGATGACGCACCATCAAACGCCAGCGGCGTATAGTCGCGCGCGACAGGGCGCAATCCGCCTTGCCACTGAATACCGTCATCGTTGATCGTCGGCAGTGCCAGCGGCGCGCCGTCAGCAGGGGGAAAGAAGACCTTAATGTGATCGTCAAAACCGGGAGAATGAAACCCCTTCAGATCGTCGCCCGTGAAGACAATGCGCCAAAACGTCCCGGCAATTCGGGTTTTCTCGGCGACGTGGATAGCGCGGAAGCGCAGTTCGTTACGCACGCGTTCAGGTAAGCGGCGGGAATAAGATGTAGGCACGAGGACTCTCCGTAAACGCGGCTGCATGCAAAGAAGCTGTTTTCGCGCCGCTTAAGTAAATAGAAATCATTCTCATATAAACCCGCTAAGAATAGCCATGATATATCTTAAGAACAATGACTAAAAATGCGATACGTTGTGAAAAAACACGGACAAAAAGGAAGGAAGCACAGAAAACGAAAAAGGCGCTCAGGCGCCTTTTAAGGGGATAGCGGTAATAACGTGGTTACCGCGCCGGGTTTTGTCCACTGCCTTGCGGCAGGGAGCTGTCACCGAGTATCTCGCTATGCGTCCCCTGCGATCCAGGATGTAACCCTGTGGGCACATTGGCAGGATCGGTCAGTTGTGCGGCAGCCAACGTTGGGGCCGCACACAGCGCGATAGCCAGCAGCATCGCTGATATCTGAGAGATTTTAATCATGTGTTTTAGCCTGATAAGGCGTAGAAAGCAGGTGAATATTCCAGCCCTGAGAAATAAAAGCCGTGGTAATGGCGCCTCTGTGAGCTTCAGGAAGAATTTTACGCCTGCACAGCTAATCCGCTTATAAAATCGTGCGCTTTATCACATTATGGCGCACGTTATGTGCATTCAGCCCTGGGTCACCGGGATGAAAAATACGCCTTCGATTCTGTCCTGCGTGCTTCGGGCCAAGTCCAGACACAGTAAATCCATCCCCGGCCGACAGGCTACGCCCAGCTTAGGCAAATGCAGATAATAAATGTCTGCGATGAAGCGCGTAAGCTGGTCCGGCGACCCGCTCCACGCGAGGCTGGCGTAGAGGCCTGGCGCAATGGTACGAACCGGCAGGGCGGAATGTGCATCAGCCGTTTGCTGTGCTTCCAGGCCACGAAACAGGCTAATATGCTGCTGCTCGACAGAGCCGTTTCCCGGCCCGTACTGGAACCCCAGCCAGCCCTGCGCAGCCCCGTGACGGGCGCGAACAACCTGGCGCACCTGCTCAGCAACGCGATGATGGCGGTCGCTTATATAGTCGCCATAGCGGCACTCCCACTCCAGTGTCTCACCCTGTAGCTGAAGGGCTTCTTCACGTATAACCAGCACCGCCTGCTTGACTGGTGCGCGCTGCGCAATGCGGCCGTGAAAATGGCGCACAGGTAAGACTCTGTGGCGACGGAAGGCGCCCGGCGTCATCATAAAGTGGTTTTTAAAGACCCGGTTAAAATTCTGCTGATTTTCGAAGCCGAAGCGCACCGCAACATCAATCAACGGCATCCGGGTCAGCCGCAGCGCCATGGCGGCGAGAGTCAGGCGTCGTTTTCGGGTATAGGCCGCCAGGGTTTGCCCGGTCATCTCTTTAAACAAACGCTGCATATGCCATTTGGAGTAGCCAGACTTGAGGGTAATCTGGTCGATATTGATGTCGTTGGTGAGATTGGCCTCAATCCAGTCGACTAAATCATTAATATGCTGTTTTTTTATGGTTTGACTTAGCATTGATGTATGAACAGAAAACAGAAGGGAAATTCGTCATAAAAGAGTAACAAAAAGCCTTAGGGATTGTAATGAAGCACCGGGTAAACGAGAGGGTGGAAAGGCAAAAAGCGCATTAATTGCCTGGGTTACTATTTAAAAAGCCAGCCCGAAGGCTGGCTGAGTAGACAGGCAGAGTGCAGCCTGGCGTAAAGCGCGCGTACTGCGGTTAAGAAACGTACGGAGAAGAAATCCTCAGTGGCTTCGCATACCGGCGGCGGTCATCATCATTCTGAACAGCGTGGCCACCACACCGAGCGCCAGCACACTTGCCCCATAGATGACCACCAGCCACAGCACACGTTTCCACCACGGCGACCGGGTTTCATTCTGACGTTCTTTGCTGTCGACCTGGGTTTGCATATCAATGGTATCCTTCGTCTGCTTTGATTTTTCCGCGGAACACGTAGTAGCTCCAGAAGGTGTAGCCCAGGATCATCGGGATAATCAGCAGGCTACCCACCAGCATAAAGGCCTGGCTCTGAGGCGGTGACGCCGCCTGCCAGATCGATACCGATGGCGGAATAATATTCGGCCAGATACTGATACCCAGACCTGAGAAGCCCAGGAA
Organism: Pantoea sp. V106_11; assembly: GCF_029967885.1. Classification (NCBI taxonomy): domain Bacteria; kingdom Pseudomonadati; phylum Pseudomonadota; class Gammaproteobacteria; order Enterobacterales; family Erwiniaceae; genus Pantoea; species Pantoea sp. V106_11. The sequence goes on along the minus strand of NZ_JASCAK010000029.1, from coordinate 143,768 downwards.
AATCAGCGCTAAGGTGAGAAGGAAAGGCGAATAGTGCGCCTCACGCTTGATCGCCCTTCTCAGCCCCCAGGCACTCAGCACGACCAGGACTGGCACCGGCAGGAACCAGAACAGATTAGGCATGCTGAACCAGCGATGCGAAATATTCTCATGCGTAAACGGCGTCCAGATGCTGATCACGCCGATAATCACCAGCAGCGCGATAAGCAACGGCGTTGCCAGAGCGGACATCTTGCGATGCAGCTCATGCTCGGTTTTCATAATGAGCCAGGTACAGCCCAGAAGTGCATAGGCCACCACCAGTCCTACGCCGCAGAACAGCGGGAACGGCGCCAGCCAGTCCAGTGTGGAACCGGCGAAGCTACGACCTGATACCGGAATGCCATCCAGCATGGCACCCACCGCAACCCCCTGGCTGAAGGTTGCCAGCAGCGAACCGGCGATAAACGACTTGTCCCAGAACGCCCGGTGATGCTCCACGGCCTTGAAGCGGAACTCAAATGCCACGCCGCGAAATATCAGCCCAATCAGCATCGCGGTCAGCGGAATGGAAAGCGCATCCGCAATCACCGCATAGGCCAGTGGGAAAGCGCCATACAGGCCCGCACCGCCGAGCACCAGCCAGGTTTCATTACCATCCCAGACCGGCGCAACGGTATTCACCATCATGTCGCGCTCACCTGCATCCTTATTAAAGGGAAACAGCAGGCCGATGCCCAGGTCGAAACCGTCCATCACGATATACATCAGAACAGCAAAGACAATAATCGCGAACCAGATAACAGAGTAATCAACCATCTCAACGCTCCTCATTCTTGTGAGTGGCAGCAGAGAGCGGACGTGCTGGCGTTTTAATCTGGCCGGGACCACCCGTTTCAACAATATCGCCTTCGCCCGTGACCGGACCTTGCTTAATCAACCGCATCATATAGTGATAACCCACACCGAATACGGAGGAGTAAACCAGGATAAAGGCGAGCAGGCTGATACTCATGTGCATTTCACCATGCGGTGACACCGCATCAATAGTGCGCTGCACGCCATAAACCACCCAAGGCTGACGGCCAATCTCGGTGGTGAACCACCCCGCTAAAATGGCAATCAGGCCGGAAGGGCCCATCAGCAAGGCAAACCACAGGAAGGGACGTGACTGATACAGGCGACCTTTATAGCGCAACCACAAGCTGACCACGCCCAGCGTAATCATCAGCAGCCCCAGCGCCACCATCACACGGAATGACCAGAAGATGATGGTTGAGTTTGGACGATCTTCCTTCGGGAAGGATTTCAGCGCCGGCACCTGCTTATCCAGGCTGTGCGTCAGGATGAGGCTGCCCAGGTAAGGAATCTCCAGCGCATACTTGGTGCGCTCCTCCTCCATATCCGGCAGCCCAAACAGAATGAGCGGTGTTGCCTCACCCGGCGGATTTTCCCAGTGGCCTTCAATCGCCGCAATTTTTGCCGGCTGGTGCTCAAGGGTATTAAGCCCGTGCGCATCCCCAATCATTGCCTGAACGGGTGCGACAATCAGGGCCATCCACAGCGCCATCGAAAACATCTTACGAATGGCGGGATTGTCGTTGCCTTTAAGTAAATGCCAGGCGGCGGAGGAGCCGACAAAGAAGGCGCTGGCCAGGAAGGCCGCTACAGACATGTGCAGCAGGCGATAAGGGAAAGAGGGGTTAAAGACAATTTTAAACCAGTCTTCCGGCACGACAACGCCGTTCTGAATAAGGTAGCCCTGCGGGGTTTGCATCCAGCTGTTTGACGAGAGGATCCAGAACGTCGAAATCAACGTGCCGAGCGCCACCATGCAGGTCGCAAAGTAGTGCAGGCCCGGACCGACGCGGTTCCAGCCAAATAACATGACGCCCAGAAAACCGGCCTCCAGGAAGAACGCCGTTAAGACTTCATAGGTCAGCAAGGGGCCGGTAATACTGCCCGCGAACTGGGAAAAGCCACTCCAGTTGGTGCCAAACTGATACGCCATCACCAGCCCGGACACCACGCCCATGCCGAAGTTGACAGCAAATATTTTTGACCAGAAATGATAGAGATCGCGATAGGTTTGATTACGCGTTTTGAGCCACATTCCCTCCAGCACAGCCAGAAAACTGGCCAGGCCGATCGTGATGGCTGGAAAGATAATATGGAAGGAAACAGTAAATGCGAACTGGATCCTGGCGAGATGAAAGGCATCTAATCCAAACATTGCTTACCTCTTTGCCACATAGAACACCGTATAGTTACTTATAATTAACAACTTATGTACAAAGAACGTCATTCCATTGCACAGAAAAATTCCATGGCGAATGTAAAACGCTTCGCCTTGGTGAAACAGAGACAATTGGATAAGTAAAAACTATAACAGTATTTTTTGATTTAGATCATTTTTTTGTTGAAAGATCTTTTATTTAAAAAACAACGAGGAAAGGTTAATTACAGCGTAGCTTTGTGACATTATTGTTATTAAATTAGGGGATAAAAAAGTGAGTTCCTGTCCAGACAGGCTTAGCACGAAAAAACGCGCAACCCGCTGTTTTTAGCTGTTATTCAGCACAACTCCGCGCACCTGTCTCGGGCTAAAATGCACATCCCACACTGAAATTATGTGTTTTTTTATATCGTTAGCAGGGGATTTATCTTATCTATCCCTTCTGAGGTTATTTTTCAGATTGGGACATATTTAATGAACTGTAAAAAAGCGTTTATCCACCGCAGGCGGCCTGGATTAGTTTGCTATTTATGTTAAAAAATATCGAACATGTAAATGACCCGGTGTTCATTAACTGGCAGTGCCATTATTTACGGGTGCAGCCTTGTCAAAATAATCGCAGTAGTAAAAATGATGTTAAAAGCTACGGGATATCATCTCCAGGCTGCAGATAAGGCCGACGGTTTATCTCCGCTAAGCGTTGCGCATTCGTTAGCGGGCATCGTCTGGTCAGGGAACGTCGCTTCGCCCCGGCAGGCGCTCGCCCGTCAGGATCAACATGCTATTCAGCGGCAGTGTCCTTTTCGCGGTGAGACAGGATGCGCTCAAGATTCTCTTCTAACCAGTCTGCCAGCCCTACGACCTGCTCCCCGACTTCACGCCCCAGCGGCGTCAGGCGGTATTCCACATGCGGTGGCACGACATCATAGGCTATACGTTGCACAAAGCCGTCCTCTTCCAGATAGCGCAGGCTCTGGGCCAGCATACGTTCACTGACGCCCCCCACCGCGCGACGGAGTTCGCTAAATCGCAGCGTTTTATCTTTAAGCGCGAGCAGGATCAGCACGCTCCAGCGACTGGTGATACGCTTTAACAGGTCGCGTGACGGACAGTTAACATTGAGCAACTCGCCCCGACTAAATTTTTCGCTTAGTTTTTCAGACATTTAACGCTTTCATCCCATGCTAACAATTCTGTAAGTACTTACTAAAAGTTAGTTTATCGCTTAGGCTGCCTTTTACCAACTGTCATCTTAAGGAGTAACCTCATGATCGCTGTTACGGGTGCCACTGGCCAACTGGGCCGTTTAGTCATTAATGCATTAAGCAAAAAAGTTGCGGCAGACAAGATTGTTGCCACCGTACGCACGCCTGTTAAAGCGGCGGATATTGCCGCATTGGGCGTTAACGTGCGTGAGGCGGATTACAATAAACCTGAGACGTTAGCGGACGCCTTTGCAGGGGTCGAAAAATTGCTGCTCATTTCGGGAAGCGAAGTCGGCCAGCGTGAACCTCAACACAGAGCCGTTATTGAGGCCGCCAGGTCCGCAGGTGTGAAATTTATTGCCTATACCAGCCTGCTGCATGCGGATACCTCTCCGCTTTCGCTCGGGATCGAGCACCGCGCAACCGAAGCCATGCTGGCGGCGTCAGGTGTGCCTTATGCCTTGCTGCGCAACGGCTGGTACACGGAAAACTATGCAGCGAGCATCGCACCTGCTCTGGCACATCATGCGTTCATTGGTGCGGCGGGCGAAGGACGGATTTCGTCTGCTGCGCGTCAGGACTATGCCGATGCGGCGGCTGAAGTGATGGTTCGTGACGATCAGGCAGGGAAGGTCTACGAACTGGCAGGCGATCACAGCTACACCCTGGCTGAATTTGCCGCTGAGATTGCCGCGCAAAGCGGTGAGCAGGTTGATTACGTTAACCTGCCGCAGGCAGACTTTGCGGCGGCGCTGAAAGGCGCAGGCTTACCGGCGCCGTTGGCGGACTTACTGGCGGACTCTGATGTCGGCGCGTCTCAGGGCGGTCTGTTCGATGATTCCCGCGCGCTGAGCCAGCTTATTGGTCGTCCAACCACGCCTTACCAGGACGTGATTCGCGCCACGCTGGTACAAGGATAAGATCAGCCGAATCGCAGGCGTTTTGCCCTGCGATCGCGCCGTTGTTTACCGGAGCAGAGTCGCCGGCAGGCAACGGCGGATTTCTCCCCTGTCGGTTTTTACTCTGCCAGGCGCACGTCCCTTCTCTCTTCTCGCCCTGCCCTTCTCCACATGGAGCACGCCATTGTTCGGTACACGCCGAAGCATCGCATTCTGCCGCGCGTAAACTGCCCGCATGCTTACTCATGGAGATCTAAAATGATTGCTGTTCTTTTTGAAGCAGAAGCCTTACCCGCAGCGCAACAACGCTATCTTGCGCTGGCGGCTGAGTTGTCGCCCGGGCTGGCTGAATTACCGGGGTTTATCCAGATTGAAAGGTTCCAGAGCCTGAGCACGCCCGGAAAGATCTTATCGCTCTCCTGGTGGGAAGATGAGAGTGCGGTAAAAAACTGGCGAGAAAACAGAGAACATCAGTCAGCGCAGGAAGAAGGTAAAAGCCATATTTTTTCACATTACCGGATACGCGTTGCTCAGGTGATGCGCGACTATTCAGGGCCAGAGGGACGTCATCATGTTTGATATTCATGTCGTATTCAGCAACACGCCAGGCGCGCTTGCCGCCTTTGGCACGCTTCTCGGCCAGCATGGCATTGGTCTGGAAGGGGGCGGTGTGTTTTCTACGCCCCCAGGAGAGCCATGCCCACTTCCTTGTTGAAGATGGCCCCAAAGCCCAACAGGTATTGTCGCAGGCCGGTTTTGACGTCAGGGACGTTAAAAAGCCACTCATCAGAAAGCTGGCACAGGCGCGGCCGGGGGAGCTGGGCGAAATTGCGCGGATTATTGCGCAAAACGGCATTAATATATGCGTTCAGTACAGCGATCACAGTAACCGCCTCATCCTGCTCACAGATGACGATTTGCGGGCTGGCAACCTGACCCGTCAATGGACATGCGCGACAGAATGAAACTGATCCCTTCCCGCCATCATCAGGATAATCAGCCCTCGCTGGAGATCAGCATGTCTGTGGTCGCCTCGGCGATGGCAGATGCCTCCAGAATGCACATGCTTTGTGCATTGATGGATGGCCGGGCATGGACCGCCACCGAGTTGAGCGTGGTGGCCGATATCGCCCCGTCAACCGCCAGTGGCCATTTGAATAAGCTGCTTGAGACGGGCCTGCTCGTCTGTGTGGTGCAGGGAAGGCATCGTTATTACAGCCTGTCCGGTCGCGAGGTTGCCAGCCTGCTGGAAAATCTGATGGGCGTTTCGGTAAGGCCCGACGCCCCGCTTAAAACCACGACGCCAAACCGTCTGAGGCGAGCCCGAACCTGCTACGATCATCTGGCCGGCGAAATTGCCGTAGCCATCTATGATTTTCTGCAACTGGAAGGCTGGATATGTGAGGACGGCACTGGGCTGACGCCACGTGGCACAGCTAATTTCGCAAATGCAGGGATTGCGCTTGCGCCCCGCTCCCGGCGAAAAGCCTGCTGTCCCTGCCTGGACTGGAGTGAAAGACGCTTCCATGCGGGAGGCGAAGTGGGTGCCGCCTTGTTACGCTTTCTGTTGCAAAAGCACTGGCTGGTTCAGGCGCCGGGATACCGCGAACTGGTTGTGACAGACAGCGGCAAACTGGTCCTTCAGCGCCTCTTCAACATCAGCCTGAGCTGACGCACACTTCACGTCGCCCGTTAGTTCTACGGGTGACGAAGCACGTAAGGCTTATTGCTCAGCGTTCGGGTTCTTTGTCCAGCCGCATCAGCAAGGTATCGTGATAAACGCCGTTGACATAAAGCGCGGCCACATCCATGCCATAGGTCTGAAACCCTGCCGAGCGGTAAAGCCGGACGGCCGCCGTATTGGTGGTGCTCACGGCGAGCTTCAGGCAGCAGCATTCACCGGCTTCGGCTATCGCGGCCGTGAGTAACGCCTTTGCCAGCCCGCTTCCACGCCATTCCGGGCACAGATACATTCCCCAGATCGTGGCGTAATGGCGCTGTTTCAGCGCGGCATTAAAGCGCACACCGACGATGCCGCCCAACCGGCCCCGATCGTCTGCTCCTGCCAGCACGCAGTTTTCACGTAGCCTTGCCGCAAAAAACGCGTCAGGCTGATGACGCTCAGTGTCATAATCTGCGCCAAAGGCAGCGGGATGACGCTTGAGCCCGTCAAGCCTGATAGTCCGAAATGCCGCCATATCCCGGTCAGTGAGACGCTGTAAGGTATAAGGTTTCACGCTAAATTGTCCTTCGCGGTCTTGTTCACGCCATTGTGCTCCATCGTGACATTTTTGTGTATTATCACCTTCACCTGCGTCATAAACATTACCCTCCGGGTAGATTAAAATTTATTTCGTTGTTACCTAAGAGATTCATCTGAAATGCATTTACGGCTAAACCCGCCATATTTAGTTGAATTGACTGTGTTTTATTCAATGCATACGATTAATAGACAATTTTTATTACGTTCATAGACAATCTGCATTGTTGTTCCTGCCTGCGAGAGGTCTATAATTCCTTCTTTGTGCAACCCCGTTCGCTCAGGAGGCCGTTATTAATACTTATCGCCAGCAACTCAATGCATTCGAAGAGAATCGTGCCGGGGCGGAAGTTGAGTATCAATACGATCCCCATGAACTAAAGCTGGACCGCATGCAAGATTCTGAACCCGAGCCGGAGCTGATTGAAGGCTTACCGGCTCCGGATGCGCTGACGCCTGCCGATCGCTACCTTGAGCTGTTCGAAGCCGTCCAGATGTCAGGCATTTTCGAGGACAGTAAAACTTTCCCCGACTGCTCGCCTAAGTACGATCCTCTGGATGTGCTGATGCGCTATCGTCGTCAAAAGCGCAGCAATGAGTTCGACCTGTCGCGTTTTGTTGCTGAGCATTTTTATATGCCGGGCATTAATGAAAGCTTTTACGTCTCGAATCCCGACAAGACGCTCAACGAGCATATTGACGATCTGTGGCCGGTGTTGACCAAAATGCCGCAGCAGCATATGCCGCACTCATCGCTGCTGCCGTTGCCCAAACCCTATGTCGTACCGGGCGGTCGCTTCGGTGAAACCTACTACTGGGACTCTTACTTCACCATGCTTGGTTTGGCGGAGTCGGGCCGCGACGACCTGCTGCGCCATATGGCGGACAACTTCGCGTGGCTGATCGATAACTACGGCCATGTCCCAAACGGCAACCGTACCTATTACCTCAGCCGCTCACAGCCGCCGGTGTTCGCCCTGATGGTTGAGCTGTTCGAAGAAGATGGTGTGCAGGGCTCTCAGCGCTATCTGGAGCAACTGATGAAAGAGTATCAGTTCTGGATGGATGGCGCGGGCTCGCTGATGCCAAACCAGGCTTACCGCCATGTGGTCAGAATGCCTGACGGCTCGCTGCTGAACCGCTACTGGGACGACCGCGATACGCCGCGCGACGAATCCTGGATTGAAGATGTGGAAACGGCGCGTCATTCAAAACGTCCGGCAAGCGAAGTTTACCGCGATCTGCGCGCAGGGGCGGCATCGGGATGGGATTACTCGTCACGCTGGCTGCGTAACCCAAAACGCCTGGCCAGTATTCGCACGACACAATTTATCCCTATCGATCTCAATGCGCTGTTGTACAAGCTTGAGTTGATGATAGCCACGCTCTCGCATGCTAAAGGTGAAGAGCTGACTGCGCTGGCCTGGCAGAAAAAGGCCGAGGCGCGTAAGCGGGCGATTACCCGTTACCTGTGGGACAGCACGGCAGGAGTCTTTCGCGATTATGACTGGCGCCGTGCGCGCTTCGGTGCCTTTACCGCCGCCGCCGTCGTGCCGCTGTTTGTCGGGCTGGCAACGCCCTACCAGGCCCACCTGCAAGCTATCGCCCTGCGCCACCTGCTGCTCAGCAACGGCGGCCTGCTGACCTCAATGGTGGAAAGCGGTGAACAGTGGGATAAACCGAACGGTTGGGCGCCCATGCAGTGGATGGCCGTTGTGGGCTTAAACAACTACGGGGAAGAGTCGCTGGCGAACGAGATTGCCGTTAACTGGCTGACCACGGTGAACAATTTCTACCAGCTCCACCATAAGCTGGTAGAAAAGTACGATATCAGCGGCGATCGTGCCCGCCCGGGCGGCGGTGGCGAATATCCGTTACAGGACGGCTTCGGCTGGACAAACGGCGTAACGCGTCGCCTGATGGCGATGTACGGTCATTTAATGGCTGACTAACCGCCGCAGAAGCACGTAAAAAAGCCGGGAACATTTCCCGGCTTTTTACCGCCTGCGGCACCGCAAACGCATTATTTCTTCGCTTCAACGCCCGGCTGCGCGGAGCGCTGCAGGAACTGTTGCGTCACCTCAGGCAGATGCTGGAACAGCCATTCAGCCATCGCAATCTCCTGATTGCGAATTTCGCTCAGCACTCTGACACCTTCACTGTCACCGACCTGTTCTGCTGCCGCAATCAGGCTGGTATAGCTGGCGATCTCTGCGTTCTCGAACACATAGCCGCTCATTGCCCCTTTCACGACTTCATCAGAGGTAAACATACCGCCGATCGCCTGCCCCATTGCCGCCATTTTTCCCATCACGTCTTTCATGATGGAGTGGTCAATGCCGTGACGATCCAGCAGTTGCTCAAGCAGCTGAAGCTGATGTTTGGTTTCTTCCAGATGCTGTGCCAGGCGTTGTTCCAGTGCCGGGTAGTGCTCAAGGCGGCCCGACATTTTGCTCAGCATGCTCTCGGCCTGCTTCTCCATGGCATGCGCATCGCGTAGCCAGTCATGATAGTTTTCAATCGCCGTGGTCATTTTGCTGCTCCTTCAACCGTGCTGATCGCCTGAGCAAGAGTGGTGAGTTTTACATCGGTTTGTTTTTCTTCCTCAAGCGTCAGTGCCAGCAGCTTCGCCGCTTTGGTGTAGCCTAGCTTGAGTGCCAGCGCCTGCAGGGTACCGTAGGTCGCGATTTCATAATGCTCAACTTTTTGCGCCGCTCCGATCAATCCCTGATCGCGTACCTCTCCCTTTTCTACCGACTCGATAATTTCCTGTGCTTCTTCCGCCAGCCCTTCCAGCGCATGACATTTCATACGTTTAATTTTTATCTCGGGCGTGGCCTCAACTAATTCATCCAGACGCTCAATTTGCCCGCGTGTCTCTTCAAGGTGCTGATTAAACGCAGCAACCAGGTTTTCATCACTGGCAGCGCGCGCCATTTTTGGCAGAGCCCGGGCAATCTGTTTTTCTGCACTGTAAACATCTGACAGGTCGTGGATGAAAAGATCATTTAACGTTTTAACAGTCATGAAAAGAGCCTCATTAATTAAACAGCAGCACCGAGGTTTCAGCGCCGCTTCAGTCAATCGCACTTTATATAACCTTAGTGGAGTTGGCGGGAATAGTGTTTAACTTTGCAAAACCTGACAACATAAGTGGCATTAAAAATGCATTTTTTTCTTTCATTACCAGTGATTTATCTTTTTTAATTTAAATTTATTAAAAATGAGGATCTGTTTAAATTCAGCCAAATCTGTACGAATATTCCCATTCGCGTACAACTTAGCACCCAAGGAAAATAATGCCCATTCCGCCCATTGGATTGAGGTTCCATTTTTTATATTTATTTTTTGATGTCAGCGGAGCGCTGAAAAAGACACCGGAAAGGGGGCGTTCTTTCCGGTAAGATTCTTGCGACCTCACACCAGAGCGTGTTTTCACAACAGGTCAGACGGGAAGACAGAAGCGTACTGAACGTATTTCCCTTTTTTAAACCGCCAAAGATAATAGCAAGTCATTGTAAGTAAATGATTAACTACGACGGCTTACTTTACCTCCTTTGCGGCCTGCTTCGATCGCTCGCTGCGGGTCATTCTTAAAGTTCCCACCGCTGTTCTGCCCGCCTTTACGCCCGGCCTCTGCCGCGCGCTCTTTATCTGCGGCGAAATTACCCGCGCCACCACGATATTGCGTCATTCTGTATTCTCCTCAAATTTCATTATTCAACTGGCACAGTTAAAGCTGCATTACCTTAAAGGCTACAGAATTAAATGTAGCCATAAAAATCACCTTATCAAGCATAAACGCTGAGCGCTGGCGTGGGTTGCCAGACAAAACCATTTTGCGGCTCATCCCTTTAATTCTTTAGTAACGAAACTATCTAAACAAGAAACTTAACGAGAATGGCGATCATGTCAGCCCTGTGACAGCCACTCTTCCCGCCCCCTATTAATCGATCGATTCATTAAAAAGTCCACCCCGTTTTTCTTTATAAGCGAAGCGGTAAATCGGATCAGCATCACGGAACGTCGTCAATATGATCAATAAATGTTCTTTTTAACCACGCCTGATAAAGCAAATTCAACAACATCACACTTCCATCATCTAAAAATAAGCGAAGCGGTAAATTCGTTAATTATCGATGTTTCTGTTAAAAGCAGATCATTAAATAATCAAAAAAGCATCAATTAGTAAAACGGTCATGAAAAATAAAAGAGAAGAAGGTAAAAAAGGTTTTTTAAATAAGCGAAGCGTTGAGGAATAAAAAAAAACGCCCTGACGGGCGTTGCTTTCAGATTATTCTGTTCCGTTACTGTTGTAAAAACGTCAGTAAATCCTGATTGAGTTGGTCCTGATGCGTGACGGCAAAACCATGTGGGCCATTGTCATAGATCTTAAGTTCCGAACCCGGTATCAGCGCATGTGCCAGCTTGCCCGTGGCTTCAAAAGGCACTATCTGGTCATGACTGCCGTGAATAATTAAGGCTGGCACATCCACTTTCCCCAGATCTGCGCGGAAATCTGTTTCGGCAAACGCGGTAACACAGTCCAGCGTTGCTTTAAGCGATGCCAGTAAAGCGATGTTTAAGGTCTGCGTGAGCACGCCTTCTGAAACCTGCTGACCGGCATTGGTGCCATAAAACGGCGCAGCAAACTCGTTGATAAACTGCGCACGATCTTTCAACAATCCCTGTTTAATGCCGTCAAAGACCGATTTCTCGACACCTTCGGGATGATCGTCAGTCTGGCCGAAAATCGGCGTTACCGCCCCCAGCAGCACCAGCTTTTTAACCTTATCTGTCCCGTATTTGCCGATGTAGCGTGACACATCCCCGCCGCCCATTGAGAAGCCAATCAGGGTCACGTCTCTGAGTTGCAGATGTTCAATCAGGCAATGAATGTCGTCAGCAAAGGTGTCGTAATCGTAACCGTCCCAGGGCTGATCGGAACGCCCAAAGCCACGTCGGTCAAAGGCGATGGCGCGGTAGCCGCGTTCTGCAAGAAAATTGAGCTGACTGTCCCACATGTCCGCATCCAACGGCCAGCCATGACTAAACAATACTGGCTGACCTTTACCCCAGTCTTTGTAATAGAGATTATATCCATCTTTGCTTTTAAACAGACTCATGCGTGCCTCGCTCCAGGTGGAAGTCATTACGCCTCAGGCCTCCGCCGCTCATGTTGCCGCGACAGCGCTGGCAGAATGGTGATACCACATAAGCCTGGCAGAGGGCGAAAAATGTTCCAGTCGCGGGAAGCGTCCTTATAAGCCTTCCCCGTGTGACAGGGCGACGCCACATTTGCCATTTTTTTTGATGCTGTACATGGCCTCATCGGCCCGGGCGAGCGCGCTGTCAAAGTTCTCGGGGCTGTTAACCTGAACCACACCAATCGAAGCGCCAATGGACGCTGTACCGTTAGCCAGTTCGAAGGGCTGCAGGGCAGCTTCAAGACAGGCTTGTGTGAGTTTATCTGTGAGCGGATGGGACAAGGCGAAAGGGATCAACAAAACAAATTCATCTCCGCCCAGTCGGCCAATAATGACATTAGACGGACAGGCGGCGATAAAGCGCTGGCTGAGCTGAATCAGAACGTCGTCGCCGCTGCGATGCCCCAGCGTATCGTTGACGTGTTTGAAATTATCTAAATCAATAAAGGCAATGCAAAACACGGCTTCCGTTTTCATATCGCGAAAATGGGTGAGTAATGCATGGCGGTTAGTTAACTGCGTAAGAGGATCATGCATCGCCAGTGTCGCCAGCTGCTCTTCGTACTGTTTCTCTTTGGTCATATCAATATGGGTGCCCGTTACTTTGGAGGGCCTTCCCTGCTCGTCCCATTCGCTGACCCGACCGCGATCCAGTACCCAGGTGATCTTGCCCGTTTTGCCCACCATGCGGTGCAACGCCTCATAGAAAGGTGCCTTTCCGTTAATATGATCGTAGAAAGCCTTCAATACGTCGCTGGCATCGTCCGGATGCAGGCAGGATTTCCATACGTCGAAATGCGCACCAACTTCTTTGGGCTGAAAACCCAGCATCGATCCCCAGCGTCGGTTAAAAATGACCAGTTTGCCGCTGGGAATATCCAGCTGCCACAAGCACAGTCCTGTTCCGTCCAGTGCGGCGCTTAATTTATTACGGGCATCGTGCGCAATACGCTTTAATCGCGCATTGTGCTTTTTTAAATTCGCGATTTGCTGCCGCAGAGCTTCTTCAGACATAGCGATTACTGGAAAGGGAAATGACTATTTTGCCAGTGCCAGAGGTTGTGTAAAGCAGCCTACTCAAAAGAAGACGAGACGCGGATAAAATCCACACACACAGGATTTCCCACGCTTAACGGCCACCGGGCCAGCACACGACAAAATCTTAAGGGGAAAAAGACAGTGTGTTTCCTCTGTCGTTACCCGCCTTATTTTCCCGTTAACAGGATGATGAAAATTCAACCTGATGTCAGCCTGTACGTTTTCTTCTATAGAAAACTCAGGTTTCTTAAAGAACGGAGGACCTGTTACAAACTCATTCATCTAACTCAATGACTTTTAATGAAAAATAAAGATGAAAAATGTAACGATGACATTTTTCTGCAAACTCATAATCACACTTAAATATCTTTCGGGTGTTAATTAAAGACGTCAGCACGACATCAAGGAGATAAATTATGGCCCGGTTAATGACCCTTTCTTTTCACGGCAGCCAGTGTGAAAACCCGTCACAGCAGGATGTACACCTTACCGAAGCATGCTTTTCAGGCGATATGTTTTTTACCCAACTGCGCAGCAGCAACTGCCCTGTAAAAGATTACGCCTCAGACAGCGCCGCTCCCGATCGTTTCTGTGTCAGTAATGCTGTTCTGGATAATCATTTCCACAATAGCAAAACCCAGACCGCGATATTCATCTGACAATCACTGTCTATGATTTTCCCGGAAAGATTTATTACCCGTAATAAGGCACGCTTTATGTAATTAATGACGTTAGCACCTTTCGGATGCATACATACAGAGGATTAATATCATGAAAAAGATGATTGTTAGCTCAATGATTGTAGCCGTATTAGTGTTTACTGGCGGAGCCGCTGCCGCTGAATCTTTTAAAGACAGCCACACGTTAAATAACGAAGTCGTATCCGCGCAGGCGGCCCAGGCGATGAATGATATTCAGCTTTCTCGCAACGCGTTATTTAACGGTCAGACGCAACAGGCAAAAGCGCTGGCCACCCAGGCAGAAACCTACCTGAAAGATAATAGCGTGGACTGGACCAAATATATTCGCTACGACAAGAAAGCTCCTATGAATGGCGATAACTATATTCGTATCGGTTCTGACGTCTCCGTTTCAGAAGATTATCAGTTTTCGAAACAGAAAAATGATGCTATCGATCAGGCCAACCAGCATATCAAAGCGGGTGATAAACAGGGCGCGCTTGATGCGCTGAAACTGGCAGGCGTTGCCGTTACCGAAACGCAGGAACTGATGCCGTTGCAGCAGACTGAAAACGATGTTTCCAGCGCACTCGCCATGATGAAACAGGACAAATACTATCAGGCAGGTATGTTGCTGAAATCCGCTGAAGAAGGGGTAATTTATGATACTCAAACCTATTCTGAGCTTCCTGTGAGCCCAACGATGCACCACACCCAAACGGGCGCTCATGCGCAGACAGGGAATAAAGGCTAATCATCGCAGTTAATAAAAACGACGTTATTTAACTGCTCTGTCGCTTTCATTATTTCGAATGAAAGCGACATTTTTTATACATATCCATTAGCAACTTTCTCCATGTTTTTTTCTGCATTAGCGTTTTGAATCCCTTCACCTCCGCAAAGCGAAATTGCTTTCTCTTTATTAAGCTGTTTTGTCACGTGCTTATGGAACGGCTAAAAGTCACGTGACTGCTCGTAACATACGGTTATGTTATCCCCACGGCATCGTATCCTTTCTATAGATAACCCAGGTAATTATCTGCGGCTAACCTTAAGGACAGGTTTTATAAAAAAAGGAGGTGCGGTTATAAACTGCCACTCTTCTTTGCCGATAAACGAAATGTAATGGCTTTTATCACAAAAATAATAAGATCACTTATCGGGGAAAAACATGAAAATCACAACCGGCCGTAAAATCGCCTTCGCGTTCGGCATCATCGTTATTGTTTCGCTGATTGGCAGCAGCTTGTCGATCGCCAATTTTCTTAAACTGCGTCAGGCCAACACCTGGAACATCCACAGTTATCAGGTCATGAGCGTCAGCGACAGTATGCTGACCGATATGGTGAATATGGAGACGGGCGTGCGTGGGTTTGTTGTTTCAGGCAATGACAATTTCCTGGCACCGTTTAACGCTGGTAAAACCGCTTTCGATCAGAAGTACAATCAGCTTCGCAGCATGACGGCGGATAATGCCGAGCAGCAGCAAAGGCTGACCTCGCTGCTTGAACTGCATAACAGTGTTCAGGCTGTGGACGATCAACTGATCGCCTTGCGCCGGGATGTAAACAGCGGCAAACAACCGCTGGAAACGCTGACGCATTTCTTTCAGGAGGGCCGTGATAAGGCATTTATGGATCGCTATCGCGCCCTTGCCGCTGAATTCAACAATGCGGAAGCCACGCTGTTAACTAAACGCTCTGAAGAGGTGAACAGCCTGGCCTTTGCCACCAAAATGACGCTGAGCCTGGCCGGTATTATTACGATTCTGCTTTCGATTATTCTGGGTACGATTATTACGCGCAGCATTATCCGCGCACTGGGCGGCGAGCCAAAAGCGGCGGCCGATATTGCCGGAATGATTGCGCAGGGTAACCTGACCGTGGACATTGCTGTTCCGCTTAAAGGCCAGGGCAGCCTGATGGCGTCGCTTGAAGCCATGCGTCAGCAGTTGGTCACCATCGTCAGCGGCATTCAGTCGTCTGCGGAGCTGATCAACAATTCAGCCAACGAAATCGCGCAGGGCAATATCGATCTGGCTCAGCGCACAGAAGAGCAGGCTGCCGCGCTTGAACAAACGGCTGCCAGCATGGAAGAACTTACCGCCACCGTTCGTCAGAATACTGACAACGCACGTCACGCGAATACTCAGGCCGACACTACATCACATGTGGCGATTCAGGGCGGGGATGTCGTGAAGCAGGTGGTGGAAACCATGCGCTCTATTTCAGAAAGCTCGGGCAAAGTTGCCGAAATCATTTCAGTCATTGAAGGCATTGCATTCCAGACCAATATCCTGGCACTTAACGCCGCCGTTGAAGCCGCAAGAGCGGGCGAAGGTGGACGCGGATTTGCGGTCGTCGCCGGTGAGGTGCGTTCGTTGGCCTTACGCAGTTCAACCGCGGCCAAAGAGATCAAAGATTTGATCACACAGTCGGTCGAGCATGTGGCGAAAGGCTCAGGCCTGGCAAGAGAAGCCGGTAATACGATGGAGGAGATCGTGAAATCGGTGCAGGGCGTAACGACCATTATGGGCGAAATAACCATCGCATCGGACGAGCAGAGCAATGGTATCGGTCAGGTCAGCATTGCCGTTAGCCAGATGGATCAGGTTACCCAGCAGAACGCCGCGCTCGTTCAGCAGGTTTCCTCCGCCGCGCAGGGCATGCTGGAACAAACCGTAATGCTGCGCAACGCAGTGTCTATTTTCCGCACCGAAAGAAGCGGCACTCTCGCGACGCCGGCTTTCCGATAACTGACGCGCTTTTCTTCCGATAACCGCGTTTTATCGCCTCACCCGGGCCAGCGCCTCGCTGGCCCGGCCATGTTACAGCATGATATATCACCGTACGCGGTCCCCGCGCATCCCCAATAAAAAGCATTTCACAAAGCGCCAATGATCACTAAAGTGAGCATAACCTCACTCACTACTGGCGCTATTATGTTTACGAAAACGTATCAGGTTGACGAAAAGCACATCGATTTTCAGGGCGTGGTGGACGGACTCTACTATCCGTTTTATATGGAATGGACACGTCACGCTTTTATGAAAGAGCACCTTGGTGTCGATCTCGAAGAAGAGTTTACCGCGGGTCGTATTCATATGCTGCTGGAGTACACCCTGCGCTTCAAAAAGAGCCTGAAGAAAGGTGATGAGATGCAGGTGACCTGTACACTGGCGGCCAATGAAAAACGCAACCGCGTTAACTTCATCCAACAAATTCTGGTGAATAATGTCGTTTATGCCGAGGCGGTTTTCACCGGCACCTGTCTGGAAAACGGTCGCCCTGCCATCCCTGAATTTTTGCGCAGTGCAATACCGGATAACCCGTCATAACGCGGCTTCAGGCCGCTTCATTGCAGCACCATCCGCTCCCCGACACTGACAGTGTTGAGAGCGAAACCTACGCTGAAGGGCATGCGCATTGTTGACGTCACCGCATGCCCTTTGTGAATAGCGTGATGCACCTCACCAGACTTTAATTGTGTCCGTAATGTGACCTAAATATGACACGCGCGATGCCGATAACGTTAGTGGACCCGAGCCGATCGACCTCCCTGTAAACAGGTCGCTGTCTCTCCACTACGTGGTCAACTCTTTGACCTTTTTACGGCTATAAATGGAGAGTGCTATGTTTTCCTTTACGCGTTTTAAACCGGGCAAAACCCCGCTGAATATCTCCGACGATCGGAGTAACGTACAGGCGATCAAAGCCTGTAGCGGCTGGATTGAATTTACGCCCGAGGGCATCATTCTTACGGCCAACCCGGTCTTCCTGGCGGTCACGGGCTACCAGCTCAGTGAAATTACCGGCCAGCATCATCGTATGTTCTGTAAGCCAGACTTTGTGCGCTCTCGTGAATATGCCGAATTCTGGGCAACCCTGGCATCAGGCCAGTCTTTCAGCGGCATCTTTGAACGCTACAGAAAAAATAAAAGTCTGCTCTACTTAAGCGCCAACTATTTCCCCGTGAAAGACAAACACGGCACCGTGAAGAAAATCATCAAAATCGCCAATGACATCACTGACCGGCACGAAGAGCTGACGCATAAAGAAGCGATTATTACTGCGTTGAACAACTCCATGGCGATGATCGAATTTACCCCGCAGGGCGAGATCCTCAACGCCAATAAAAACTTTCTGACGCTGATGGAATACGATCTTGCGGCGATTCAGGGTAAACACCACCGTATATTCTGTTTTGATACCTTTTACAAAGAAAACCCTGATTTTTGGCAGAAAATTCAACATGGACGCGCGTTCACCGGGCGTTTTGAAAGGGTAACGGCATCAGGAAAACGTGTCTGGCTTGAGGCCAACTACAACCCGGTTAAAGATGCTGCGGGGCACATTTATAAAGTGATTAAGCTGGCTTCGGATATCACCCAACGTGTCGTCACGGCGCAGGAGGTTGCGGATATTGCCATGAATACCTCTGAAAAAACGTCGCATCTCACCGCGAATACCAATGAGGTTCTGAGCCAAACGGTGCGAAATGCAGAATCCATGGCCTCTCAGGTAACAGCCGCTGCGGAGATCAGTGACAAACTGAATTATTCGGCCAAAGACATCAAAGAGATTGTCTCCACGATTCACAACATTGCCGGACAAACCAATATTCTGGCGCTGAACGCCGCCATTGAGGCCGCACGCGCGGGCGAAGCGGGACGTGGGTTTGCGGTAGTCGCGGAAGAAGTCAGACGTCTTGCCGCCTCCACCTCTCAGGCAACGCAGAAAATCAGTAAGGTAGTTGAAGAAAATGCCAGTCTTATCGGCGACATGCATCAGCAGCTTGATGGCATCAACAGTTTTCTCACGACGGAAAACGACAAGATGATTCATCTCTCAGACAGTATTCAGGAAATTTTCAGCGGTGTGAACGAATGCGTTACGGTGATTCATCGACTGAATGTGTGACGGCACAGGCGATGTTGCAGGCAGACATTGGCGACACCGCCTGAGATGTCATCGCCACGGCAGCGCCCCACCCGCTGGCGCGTGATTGTTTGGCTCGTCAGTCCCTGCCACTACCCGCCCTCTACGCGCCAGTATTTTATTCTCGTCGCCTGCGCCTCAGCCCGGCAGAGGCCCACCCGCTGGCGCGTGATTGTTTGGCTCGTCAGCCCCTGCCACTATCCGCCCTCTACGCGCCAGTATTTTAATCTCGCCGCCTGCATGTCAGCCCGGCAGAGGCCGGTACTGGGGATTGCGCTATCGCCGGTATCTTTTGCTGTCCGTCTGAGAAAGGGGAGCGGACGCTATCACCTTGCGCTGCGCTCCTCAGGTATTTCGTTGTCTTACGCAGAGCGCCTTCGCTTAAGCCGATGATAAAAACGCAGCTGGGTTGCCCGAAGTGAAATCAGTCCAGTTGAACGAACGCCTGTCAATCGAATCATCCCCCGATTCATTTGGATAACAAAAACGTCCCCAATGTTTTTTGTCATCATTCAACAAGTTATGATTAACAATTCCACCGGTGTGCTGGCAATTTTTAATGGCTTCCGTCCTGAAACAGGCCGTCCGCTGCCCCTGGCGTTTTTTCAGTCGGAACAGCAAACATGGCGAGGGAACCCGCTAAATTACTGCTGCTCGCGTATTTTACGCCACCTTCTCATCTTCGGGCTGCACTCCCGGCAAGAAAGTCCGCGTGCTTATACCGCACTGGATCGCTTTGCCTGCCATTGTGATAAACATCACTTTTTTTAATCTATTTCTAAATATGAATCCATCAGTGCCGATAATCTAAGACGACCCGCGCCGGACGCTTTACTTTTCACAGGCAGCAAACTCCCCGACACAGGCCCAAATCGTTTGTCCCTTTTATCTGAAAAAGATGGAGAGCGTTATGTTTGCCCTGACACGTTTTATGCCCGGTAGCGCTTCATGGGGGTCCGCAGATGACCAGACCAACACGCAGGCGATCAAAGCCAACATTGGCTGGATTGAATTTACGCCTGACGGCAGCATCATTACGGCAAACGAGCCTTTTCTTGAACTGACGGGTTACACGCTCAACGAGATTGCGGGTCAGCACCATCGCCTGTTCTGCGATGATAACGTCGTGCGCTCCAGCGACTACGCGCATTTCTGGCAAACCCTGGGCGCCGGTCACTCCTTTAGCGGCATTTTTGAGCGCTTTCGCAAAAATCACAGCCGGCTGTATTTAAGCGCGACGTATTTCCCTGTGAAGGATCGTCACGGCGCGGTAAAAAAAGTCATCAAAATCGCCAACGACATTACTAACAAACATGAAGCGTTGAAGCATAAAGAAGCCATTATCACCGCCCTAAATAACTCTATGGCCATGATCGAGTTCACCCCGCAGGGCGAGGTTGTTGATGCCAATAACAATTTTCTGAAATTAATGGGCTACCCGCTTGATGGCCTCAAGGGCAAACATCATCGTATGTTTTGCTATGATGAATTTTATAAAGAGCACCCTGATTTTTGGCAAAAGATCCAGCAAGGCCGGGCTTTTACTGGACGTTTTGAGCGGGTCACCGCCTCAGGCAAACGCGTCTGGCTGGAAGCCAGTTACAACCCTATAAAAGATGATGCTGAGCACGTTTATAAGGTCATCAAACTGGCATCTGATATTACCGAACGTGTCGAGAATGCTAAACAGGTTGCTGACATTGCCGTCACAACGTCGGAAGAGACGTCTCAGATCACCTTTAATGCGAATGATGTACTGGGTGAAACCATCCGTAATGCGGAATCGATGTCGTCACAGGTCAGTGCGGCAGCAGAAATTGGCGATAAGCTCAATCATTCTTCGATGGATATTAAAGAAATCGTCTCGACGATCAACGCCATCGCCGGGCAAACCAATATTCTGGCGTTAAACGCCGCGATTGAGGCGGCACGTGCAGGCGAAGCGGGGCGTGGATTTGCCGTGGTGGCCGAGGAGGTCCGGCGACTGGCGGCCTCGACATCGCAGGCGACGCTTAAAATCACCAGAGTGGTGGAAGAAAATACCACCCTTATTGAAAACATGACCCAGCAACTTGAAGAAATTAAACGCTTTCTTACCGCCGAGAATGACAAAATCAGCAACCTCTCGCGCAGTTTTCAGGAGATTAATCGTGGGGTGAATGAATTCGTGACGGTTATTCATCGGCTCAATGTATAGACGTGGGAAAGTCATGCCAGCGCTGAATACGCTGGCTTCTTCTTGCCCTGGCTAACAGGACAAATACGATCCACTGCGCCCCGCCGATTAGGTTGCGTCCCGCAGGCTGAATGCACCCAACCCGGCCGAGAACGCCGGCGCGCGGTTCCTCTTCTGGACTTTACACTCTCCCTTCATCTTTTAGTCACAGACATTCGCCAGGATGGCCGATTGAGATGCGCGTCCCCTTGATTAACCAGCACGATGATGCCGGGATCTGTGCTCCCGCGCAGGTGTGTTATCGCCCCCTCATCATTGCATCAGGCTTCTGCTGGCCTGTGACATCCCGGCCAGACAGAGAAGACGTCCTCTCTTCATGCCCGTGCAAGATCGCACAGGCGAGGAACCCATTAATGATTTTGCCGGAATCTGCTCAATACTGAGGTAGGACGATGACAACACGGAGAATGCTGTTGAAAGGTACGATTGCCACTCTGGGCGGCATGGCCGCCGCCCGCGCTATTGGTGCGGAACACCGCCCTAACGACGTGGGCCGTAAGTTTGCCGCGGACGGCCGGGTTGTGCCGTTTAGGGGAAACACGATTATTTGCCATCTGCCGCAGCAAGGTGAAGGCTCGGAACCCTTCGATGCCCTGCTTGATGTCTATCGTGAGTTACCCGGTGAAAGCTGGTCACGAAAGGTCACCGCGCTGCCTCCCTCCAGTTATCATATGACCGTTTTCGGCGGTGCCAACGACAAGGAAAGACGCTATCCCCTGTGGCCTGCTGGGTTGGCTCTTGATATGCCTATGGAAGAGTGCGATCGGATCCTGGCTGAGCGCCTGCGGTCGTTTAAGCTGGGTGAAGATGCCGCGCCATACCGCATGCGCGTTAATCCGGAGGCGCCCTCTGCGCATGAAACCCCGTTAACGCTGCGCCTGTTAACGGCCGATGCCGATACGGAGAAGCGCTTGCGCCAGTTGCGCGATCGCCTGTCTGAAGTCACCGGCATTCACGAGCCGGGCCACGATCGTTACCAGTTTCATATTACGCTGGGATATCAGGTTGCGCCGTTAACCGACGACGAGGATGCCGCCTGGCGACATTCACTGGCAAACTGGAAAACCATGATTGCTCAACGCGCGCCGGTTATCACGCTCGGCAATCCCGAGTACTGCCTGCTGAATGATATGTTTGCTTTTAAGCGCCAGTTTTATCTGTCGTGAATCTGCCCTGCGGGAAATGCGCGAGGCCCTTTCTTCGCGCTTCCCTTATACATCCTGGTTTCCCGAAAAAAGCCTTCCTTATCCATCGTCGCTGAATCGTTTACAGATTTTTGACTACTGCCGATAAAAAGATGACTTAACACCATTAAAAAGCATTTTAAATGTGAGCAACATCCCACTAACACGCTTAATCCTTCCTCATTTTCCAGCAGGTGAGGAAAATCACGTTTCCGTTACGTTCGAATCAGTAAATTCCTCTGATGATTGAAAAAACGATTCAGCTAAAGGGGTAAATGATGAAGACAAAACTCGCACTGACGGTATTAGCCGTGATGATTTCTGGTTCTGCGTCTGCCAAAACCTGGGTGCTGACGAGTGCTGAACAAGGCACAGACAAAGGAACCTGGCAGGTTAACAGCAGCGAGCTGAAATTCCAGGGCAAGCCGTTCAGCATTGAGCAGAAAGTGTTGCACGGCGGTAAGCAGGAAGGCAGTAAGATCCTGGAGATTCGAAGTCAGGATGGCCTGACCATCACGATCGTTCCCACCCGGGGAATGAACCTGCTCCGCGTGGAAGGCTTTGGCACCCGACTGGGCTGGGATTCACCGGTTAAAGAGGTGGTGAATCCCGCTTTTATCAACCTTGAAAGTCGCAATGGCCTGGGCTGGCTGGAAGGGTTCAACGAGATGATGGTGCGCTGCGGCTATGAATGGACCGGCCATCCTGTTAACGACAAAGGCCGCATCTATACGCTGCACGGCAAAGCTGGAAACACACCGGTCTCACAGCTTGAAGTCGAGGTGGCGGATGCGGCCCCGCACGAAATCCGCATCCGCGGTTTGATCAAAGAGAGCACCTTCAAGAAAGCCGATCTCCAGACGTGGACGGAATTGCGCTATGTACCGGGCAGCAATCAGTTCAGCCTGCATGACGTGCTGACTAACCATTCCGATTACCCACACGATTACGAGATTATCTATCACAGCAACTTCAGCACGCCAATTCTGGAAGAAGGCGCACGGTTTCTCGCTCCGATGTCGCAAATCAGTCCGTTTAATGACTATGCCAAAGCCGGTTTGAAAAACTGGCAAACTTATCAGGGCCCGACAAAAGACTTCGATGAAATGGTGTTTAACATCAAGCCGCTGTCTGACAAGGATCATCAGACCCTTGCCGCCGTAGTGAATAAAGCCGGAAACAAAGGTGCCTCTATCCAGTTTGATACCCAACAGCTGCCGCTGCTGACCCTGTGGAAAAATACCGATACGCTGAAACAAGGCTATGTCACCGGGATTGAGCCCGGCACCAACTATGCCTATCCGGTGACCATTGAACGAGAACAGAAGCGCGTGAAACAGCTGGCACCGGGCGCGAGTGCAACCTTCGATCTGACCTATACCTTGCTGCATAACAGCGAGCAGGTGAATGCGGTGGAAAAACGCATCCAGGCGATTCAGGGCGATACGAAGATTGATGAGAATGCTACGCCAATAGCGACAGAGTAAAACATCCTGCCTCTCTGCCGGGAAATTTGTCGTCTCTCAGAGCGGACAGATGATGAATCACACTTACGGGCATAATTGCCCGTAAGTGCATCAACGAAGCCTGGGCGCGTTTACTTCTACGCCCTGTTGGCTGTTCCTCATAATGCTGTTTCTGCGAACCGAAGATGCATGAGATATCATCGATAAATCATCGGGTTAAACCTCACAGGCGAGGCGCTTTACTTCAAGGAACGTTGAATCAGTTGGATGCTGTTTTTAATTTCATGCTGAATCTTGTTCTCATCCCAGTCCGCCAGTTCTGGCGCAAAAGGTTCAAAGGCATAAATGCCTTTATAGCCTCGTTCTTCAAGCTGTTTAACCTGGCGACAGGTGAACAGGCGATCTTCCGGCGTTAACATTATGCGCTCGGCATCTGTCAGGCTTTCACGCGGACGTTTGTCCTCCACGCCCGACAGGTGAACCAGACCAATTTGGGCGATATCCACCTGACTGAATTCGGCGTCAGCATCGGGATAGAGATGATGATGGAAGGTGTCGATTAATAATTTAAAGGGAACATGGGCATCGCGAATAAGCTTCTGCGCCTGCGCTGCCGAACGCAGCGAGCTTTGTGGGAAGCCGAGTGGCTCAACCAGTCCGGTTATTCCATAGGTCGCGAACAGCGGTGCCAAATCGCGCAGTGCGTTTAATGTTACCTCTGGCGCAACCGACGAGCCGTCGTTTAGGGGACAAAGCACCAGCGAACGCGCCCCCACCGCTTTCGCATCGGCCAGCAAGGATTCGGCCAGTTGGCGAACCTGTTCCGTACGCTGATTGAAGGGATAAACGGCATTTATGGTAATAATGTCAATGCCATAGCGTTCAGCCAGTGCGCAAACCTGGGCAGCACTCAGGTTGTCCATCACGTTACCGCTAGGCAAATCGTTACGAAGTTCCACCTTATTCAACCCTAAACCGTTCACCAGCCTGAAGAAGGCTTCAATGCTCAGCGAGGGGGCGATCTTTCTGTTAATACAAAAACGTTCTGCGGCGATGGTCATGCGACTCTCCTGAACCCGGTAACATCAAGCGAACCCAATGGGATAATGAAAATATTTATTTCATTTTAGATTAAAAGGAAAATAAAGTTCTTTGATGACACTCGCAAATACGTTAACGCCCGGTTAAATAACCCAGAAAATAAAGAATAAAACCCACCATTTCTCTTAATTAACAATTAACTGTTCATTATTCTTTTCCTGACAAGAATCGGCAGGTTCACGTGAAAAAATGCATCCCTGATGAAATGGAAATTTCATTTAAATTCCCTTAAGCACCCTGCGAGGACTGCGACAGTCAGGTGTGAATCTTTTACCGGTGTCAGGCCAGTACCTGATTATCGCGGGTTAGGTTATTAGTGGAGATCAGCCATCCAGCAGCTAACCGGCGTTAACACCATTATGTATTATGCCCCCACCGTGCTGAAGTCAGTCGGTATGTCGGATAACGCCGCGCTTTTTGCCACCTTCGCCAATGGCGTGGTGTCCGTCTTGATGACGTTCGTTGGGATCTGAATGCTGGGTAAAGTGGGTCGCCGAACCATGGTGATGGCGGGACATTTTGGTTGCACCGCCTGCCTAATCTTTATCGGTACGGTGAGCTATCTGCTGCCTGAAACGGTTAATGGTCAGCCAGATGCGCTACGGCCTTATAGGGTACTGGCGGGCATGCTGATGTTTCTCAGTTTCCAGCAGGGTGCCTTATCAACCGTGACATGGTTGTTATTGTCAGAGATATTTCCGACGCGACTGCGTGGCATCTTTATGGGCGGTGCCGTATTCGCCATGTGGATAGCGAACTTCCTGATCTCTCTTTTCTTCCCTCTTCTTCTTGTCTGGGTCGGTCTGGCGAGTACGTTCTTTATTTTCGCCGCCACTGGACTCTTTGGTGCCATTTTTGTCATCAAATGCGTGCCGGAAACCCGTAACAGAAGCCTGGAGCAGATCGAGCATGATCTTAAGGGCTGGCTTGATGATGAAAATCGCCATACGGCCGACCATGCCGTTTTCGTTTCAAAAAGCCGCTAACGGCACAGGCGCTTAAGAGTTGGTAATCGCCTGTGCCGTAATGAGGACGTTTAAGGGATGATAGTGCTCAATGTTATCTGACGATGCCCCGTGGATGATCGCGTTCCAGTCAGTAAACCGTCATCTAAACGCTGCGCGGGGCATGCCGAAGATTGATCACCTTTTGCGCCACCATCTGAGCCGTCATGCAGTATAACCGCCCCGGATACAGAGACAGGCTGATATCCGGGGCGTTATTAATTACCGTCAGGCGCTGAGCTAAGCATCGGTGTTCCCCCTACGGACTCATTTAGGGGAAAGCCGTTAGGCCGAAAAGCGACAAGGACGATCAAGCTCGTCCAGTTTCTTTTCCACCAGCCACTGAAACGCTTTGCCATCCGGGCGGGAATAAAGCGCTTTTCTCACCGGCACCAGCGCCACCCACTTCTGGGCAATCGTCATTTTTTTAACGTCGGACAGCGGCAGCCCATGACTTTCGCTAATCGCCCGATTAACGGCCTGTTCGGCAGTGATGCCCTTCCAGTTACGGTTACGCTTCAGCGCCTCGCCAAACCACAGCAGGCGAAAACTCTGGTGACGTTCGATAAGCCCTTTCATCGCACTGACGCGCTGCCAGAACGTTTTACTGAGGGTATCAATGACATCCTCAGGAAAGAAAGAATCCATGGTGGTTCTCCTTTGCAGATGAATGTTCAGGTCAGTATGTGCACCGCTCTCTGTTATATCGGCATATGACCGTCAGAGTGACAGTGACGCATAGCAGGAATGATAAGCGTGTCACAGGTAAATAACGCGCCTGTTTACAGCCTTTTACGTCCTTTACACTATCTAACGAGAGATATCATGGTGTGACCACGGCGCGGTATAGCCCCCTTGTAAGCGAGCTGTTAGCCATCAAAGGCTGCGCCATAACCTTCAGGCGCTTTGCATCCTTTTACTGCGGGTATTTCAGCAATTCACCCGGCGGTTTTATCAGAAACGACGCGCCTGCGGTGGCAGTCGCCCGGTTGCAGTTTGTTTCCCTGAGAGGAGCGCACATCCAAAAACTGAACCGGCTTACCCTGTTCGTTATCAAGCAGAACAGAATAGGTTTCCCCTTGTTCAAACATATAACGCTCTCCCCATTGCCGCATCGCCACAACAATGGGGAAAACGGAACGCCCCTTTTCCGTCAGGACGTATTCCCTGTAGGCGCTGCCATCCGATGCTGGCAAAATGTCGAACACGCCGATATCGACCAGATGTTTCAGGCGCGAAGCCAAGATGTTTTTGGCAAGCCCCAGGTTTTTTTGAAACTCACTGAATCTCCGCACATCATCAAATGCCTCGCGGATAATCATCATGCACCAGCGCTCACCAATCGATTCCAGCGTCCGCGCAACGGGACATTCGCTGGTTCTTAGCGATTCCTGTTTTGCCATGGGTGTTCTCCCTGTCAGTCTGTCTACTGATGTAAGCTTAATTCCCGCATTTAACAGTTGCAAAAAAAAACCACTCTTGTTACTTCTATAAGCAACCTAGTTTTAAAAAGAAACCAGAATAAAGGCACCTTATGGCAGGTAAGGCAAGTACGTGTCGCAATGACGGGACGAAAACCGCATCGACCAGTGTCACTGCGCTGAGTTCAGGGATGACGATGCTATTTTCATTGACCTGTGCACTGGCGGTAGCCAATGTGTATTCTGCGCAACCGTTACTCCAGTCGATGGCGACAAGCCTGAAAGTCTCGCCCGCTATGATCGGCAGCATTGTTACTGCCACACAGGCGGGCTATGCCATCGGCTTGCTTTTTCTGGTGCCGCTCGGGGACTGGATGAACCCTAAACGCGTAGTGATGACGCAGTTGTTATTCTCCGTTGTGGCGTTAGTTATGGCGGGGTTATCACGCAGTGTCACGGTCCTGCTCTGCGCCGTGCTGGTTATTGGCCTGATGGCCGTGGTGGTGCAGCTTATCGTAGCGTGGGCAGCGAGACTGGCGACACCACAAAAACGAGGCCAGGTGATTGGCACCCTGACCAGCGGAATTGTTACAGGCATCCTGTTATCCCGTTTTATCTCAGGCGCCATTGCCGATATCGCCGGCTGGCGGGCTGTTTATCTCACCTCTGCCTGCCTGATGTTGCTGATTACCTGTTTCGTCTGGAAAGTGATGCCATCGCCCCCGCCACGGCCCTGCAGGCCCAGTTACCTCTCCCTGCTGAAGTCGGTTTTCCGGTTGTTTATCACGGAACCTCAACTGCGAAAACGTGGGATGATTGCGCTCCTGATCTTCGCGGCTTTCAGCATGCTGTGGACAACCATGGTAATGCCACTTACGGCACTTTCCCTGACACATACCCAGACAGGTATGTTTGGCTTAGCCGGAATGGCTGGCGTGCTCGCGGCATCACGCGCGGGCAAGTGGGCTGACAGAGGATTTGCCCAACGCACAACAGGGTTAGCATTGGCACTATTGGTGTTCTCATGGCTGCCTGTCGCATATGTCGAAAACTCTTTGTGCTGGCTGGTGGCAGGCATCATCGCGCTGGACTTTGCGGTGCAGGCCGTTCATGTCTCCAGTCAGAGCCTCATCATTGCAGCCAGACCCGCAGCAGCAAGCCGTCTGGTCGGTGCTTATATGTGTTTTTATTCGCTGGGCAGCGCAGCAGGCGCCCTCATTGCAACGCAACTGTATGCCTACTGGGGATGGCAGGCCGTCTGCCTTGCCGGTGCCTCGGTCAGCGCGTGTGCCTTTCTTATCTGGTCAGGATCCCGTTAATCATGAAATACCCACATCTTCTGCTCGCCATCCTGGTTACCGCAATCTGGGGCGTAAACTTTTCCGTCATTAAACTTGGCCTGCACACTATCGATCCCTTCATACTGGCAGCCATTCGCTTCACGCTGAGTGCCCTGCCTGCCCTTTTTTTTATCAAAAAGCCCGATGTGCCGTGGCGTTACCTCATCGGTTACGGCCTGATTTTTGGCATCGGCTTGTGGGGGCTGGTCAATCTGGGAATCAAAACAGGCTTGTCTGCCGGGATAGCATCGCTTGCGCTGCAGTTCAGCGCTTTTTTTACCTTATTGCTGGGCAGCCTGATATTCCGGGAGCGCCTCAGTCGCTATCAAATCACCGGTTTTGTTATCGCCTGTGCGGGTTTACTGAGCATTGTTTTTGTAACGGATGGCTCGGTTACACTGAGCGGTATGCTGCTGGTCATGGCCGGTGCGCTTGCCTGGAGCGTCGCCAACATCATTATTAAAAAGGCAGGCACAAAACAGGTATTCGCCTTTCTGGTATGGTCGAGCGCATTTTCGCCGCTACCGCTTTTTGGCCTGGACTGGCTGGTTAACGGTAGCAGCGGCTTTACAGAGATGTTTAGCCACATGGACAACCGCGCGTTGTTGTCTGTTTTGTTCCAGGTCTATCCCAATACACTTTTCGGCTACTGGATATGGAATTCGTTACTCAAGCAGTATCCGGTTTCCACAGTCGCACCGCTTTCACTACTGGTGCCGGTCTTCGGGATTTTAGGTTCCATGATGATATTCGGCGAGCATATCTCACCGCAAAAAATGCTTGCTCTGCTGTTGATTATTATCGGGCTAACGGTCGGGTTGTATGGTCAGCGACTCGTCCAGCGCGTTCAGTTGCTGCCGCGCAAACGCTAGAAATACCTCCAGCGCGGCGCTACGGGGCCGGCCGGAAGGCACCTGCAACTGCAGATTGCGCTGGCTTAATTGATCGATGCCGACGGAGCGCAAAACCAGTCCGTGCGCTTCGGCTTCCTGTATCACGCTGAACGCACTGCAAATGGTGACGGCTAATGGCGTATGCAGCAGGAACTGGAACAGGGTTGAGAAATTGTCGCAGGTCACGACCGGTTCAATCAGATTGCCGCTCATATGGCTTGCCAGCTCGAACAGCTGTCGTACCGTGGTGTTTTGCTGCGGCAGTGCCAGTGGATAGTGGCTGATATCGCTGAGCGTTACCTGCGGCGCGCTGGCCAGTGGATGACCCTGATGCATGACTAACAGCACCGGTGCAGGCCAGGAACCGAGGATCTCAACCCCGTGCTCAGCGTGCAGGCTGAACTGCAGCGCCAGGTCGCAGTCGCCATTACGTATCAGTTCTGATACGCCCTGTGGGCTGGCGACCTTGATCTCAAAAAGGATGCCGGGATTATTCTCCCGAAATGCGGCGATCATGCGGGGCAGCAACGTGAAGGCCAGGCCATCGGTACAGACCAGTCGAATCAGGGTGCGGCGTACTGCTTTTAGTCCTTTGATTTCCGCCAGCGCGTATTCCATATCCAGCATATTTTTGCGCACGTGATGGGCAAAAATTTCCCCGGCTTCATTCAGCACCATGCCGCGCGCGTGGCGATCAAACAGCGGCACGCCCACCTGCGCCTCCAGCCGCTGAATTTGACGACTGATCGCCGATACCGCAATAAACAGCTGCTCGCTTGCCGCACTGAGCGATCCGGCATTGGCGACGGCAAGAAAATAGCGGATTTCATTACTGATCATGCGAACGCCTTTTGCTGGTGCATGCCTCGAAAACGGGCAGGCAGCTTTGCTTTAAAAGCAAATCTTACTCGATAAATTGATAATTGTGGCAAAGCAGCGTTTCGGAAATGATGGGAAAACCATAATACGAATAAAAGACGAGCAAACATGACAGCCCAACAAGCGGTAGACCAGGCCACCGCCTGGTTCGACAGTGGGGAATTTCAGCGGGTTCTGGCGCGCCGCGTTTCGCAGCGAACCGAGAGCCAGCGCCAGGATCGCGACAGTGAATTACACCACTATTTACACGACGAAATCGGCCCACAGCTAAGTGTGTTGGGTTTCACCCTCCACTTCATCGAAAACGCCGAAGCGGCCCATCGTCCTTTTCTGGTGGCGGTGCGCATCGAAGATCCTGCGCTCCCTACGCTGCTGAGTTACGGCCATGGCGATGTGGTGTTCGGCGATGATGAAAACTGGCGTGAAGGATTAATGCCCTGGCAGCTTGTTGAAGAGGGCGATCGCTGGTACGCCCGTGGCAGCGCAGATAACAAAGGTCAGCACTGCGTAAATCTGGCCGCGCTGGAACAGGTGTTTCTCGCACGCGGCGGACGTCTGGGCTTCAACTGTAAGCTGCTGTTTGAGATGGGCGAAGAGATCAGCTCACCCGGCCTGGCGCAGCTGTGCCGGCAGCACGGCGATCTGCTGAAAGCCGATCTGTTTATCGCCTCGGATGGCCCGCGCCTGAATGCGGTGCAACCTACCCTGTTTCTGGGATCGCGCGGTGCCGTGAATTTCCGCCTGACGGTGACGGCCCGTGACAACGCCTATCACTCTGGCAACTGGGGCGGTTTGCTGAGCAATCCCGGCACGCAGCTGGCCAACGCCATTGCCGCGCTGGTTAACGCACAGGGCGTACTTCAGGTGGAAGCACTGAAGCCCAACTCGCTGACCCCGCAGGTACGTGACATTCTCAGCCAGATCAACGTGGGCGGGATGCCGGGCGATCCCGAGATCGATCCGAACTGGGGCGAACCCGCATTAACGCCAACGGAACGCCTGTACGGCTGGAACACTCTGGAAGTGCTGGCCTTCCTGACCGGCAATCCTGCGCGCCCGATGAACGCCATTCCGGGTGAGGCAACGGCCGTCTGTCAGCTGCGCTTTGTGGTGGGCACCGACTGGGAAAAGCTGGCGCAGCACGTCAGCGAACATCTGACGCAGCACGGCTTTGGCTATGTGAAGGTCGAGTTCCTGCGCGGATCGCCGGCAACCCGCCTTGATCCCACCGATCCGCTGGTCGACTGGGTGCTGGCCAGCATCGCCGAAACCAGCGGTAAGAAACCGGCTCTGCTGCCCAACCTGGGTGGTTCGCTGCCCAACGAGGTGTTTTCTGACATCCTCGGCCTGCCCACATTGTGGGTGCCGCACTCCTATCCCGCCTGCGGCCAACACGGCGTGAACGAACATATGCTGAAGTCGATTGCGCGTGAAGGTCTGCAAATCATGACCCGACTGTTATGGGACTTAGGCGAGCAAGGCCGCGAACTGGTGGCGAAGCATCGTCAACATGCCGGAGGTGTCGCATGAGCACGCTCAACACCGCTGCACCGCTGCACGCGAATAAACCCAGCCTGCATAAAACCCTTTTCGCCACTTGCATCGGTAACGCGCTGGAGTGGTTTGATATTGCGGTTTACGGCTTTTTTGCCAGCTATATTGCCCATGCGTTTTTCCCGACCAGCGATCCGTCCGTTTCTATGCTGCTGACCTTCGGCAGTTTCGGTGTCTCTTTCCTGATCCGTCCGCTGGGCGCGATTGTGTTGGGTAACTATGCCGATCGCCACGGGCGTAAAAAAGCGCTACTGCTCTCCATCAATCTGATGATGCTGGGCGGTGCCATCATTACGTTTATGCCGGGCTACGAACACATTGGCCTGGCTGCGCCCTTGTTGATTCTGCTGGCGCGTCTGATACAAGGCTTCTCTGCCGGTGGCGAATTTGGTAGCTCGACGGCGTTTCTGGTCGAGCATTTTCCCGAGCGCAAAGCCTTTATCGCCAGTTGGCAGTTCGCCACACAAGGTGCAAGTACCCTGATGGCCTCCGCGTTTGGTCTGGGATTAACGAAAATCCTGACGGAAAGCGAGATCCAGGACTGGGGCTGGCGTATTCCTTTTGCCTTTGGTCTGCTGATCGGCCCGCTGGGGATCTATATTCGCCGCCACGTACATGAACCTGCCAGCTTCGCCACCCGGCAGCCTGAAGTCGCCCCGCTTAAGCGCCTGTTTGGTCGTCAGAAAGAGCTGATGCTGCTGGCGATTGGCCTGATGGTGATCTCTACGGCGGTTAACTACATGCTCAACTATGTGCCGACCTACGCCACCCGCAATCTCCACCTGCCCGGCTCTGTGGCCTTTACCGCCACCTTGCTGGCGGGGGTGATCCTGACCGTGGTGACGCCGATTATGGGCCTGTGGGCAGAGCGCGTGGGCCGGGTTCCGCTGATGTGGGGATCGCTGATTTTACTGATTGTCACCATCTACCCTGCCTTTAAGCTGGTGGTGAATCACACCACGCCCACCACGCTGATCGTGCTGGTCTGCTGGATGGCGTTGCTCAAGTCGATTTACTTCTCCACGGTACCCTCGGTCATGGCCGATCTGTTTCCTATGGGCACGCGCGCCAGCGGCATGGCGATCAGCTATAACGTGGCGGTGACGGTATTTGGCGGATTTGCGCCGCTCATCTGCACGCTGTTGATCACCGCCACCGGCACCAGCCTGGCTCCCGGCTATTACCTGATGGCGATGTCGGTGCTGAGCGGCCTGGCGCTGCTGCGAAGCCAGAAGCGGGTGACGTGAGAGGACAGGTGCACAGGGTTGTGCACCTGACGGATTTTATCATCGTGATGAACAGACAGCATGTTTTTGGAAAGAGATTCCCATTTTTGTCATCCATGTCAGATTTCCGCTGTTCGTCATGGCAACCTTAATCATTTACACGTTATGGCGCATGGTTCATCTTTACGGTGTGGTCAGCAACTCGGTTCGATTTCAGCATGACCGGGCTTCACTCTTTTTGTTGCATCATGCCCAGTCATTGAAGTGTGTACCTCTCTCATAACAAGGATGATGGGATGACAATCTCTAAGGAAAAGACCAAAACAAATCAGTACCAAATCCGACTTTCTCACGAGTTTCGGACGCAGCTCGAAGAACAGGCGTGTGAGGATGGTGACGTCAACCTGGCGACGTGGATAAAGCGGGTACTGCGGAAAGAGCTTAAGGTAAGGGGCATTGAGCCGAAGGGGGGAATTTAGGTTGGAGTTATTTCGCTTTAACGGCATTATTATTGTTGTCTCAACAACCAGCCAATGTTTCAGCTGCCAGAGATAAATGCTTATGCGGTTGCCAGTTTTAGTTGACTACTACAGTGCTGACGAATAATGGATACGTAGAGTAAAATTACCCCAAAGTGATCTCGAAGCAGTAGTTAATAAAGAGGGTATGGTTAAAAGTAAAGATTACATAGCTAAATGGCTTTAGACAGGTGAGGATTTATAATGAGTGCAGTAAAAGTTGCAATTAATCCATAGGACTTCACTCTTTATAAATTTGATGACTCTACTTATATAATGAAAGTCATATTTAGTGAAGGCGAGTATAAAGTTGATGTGGAGAGGTTTTTTATTTTAACTGATTATTTTTCTGGGTTTGAATATAACATCTAAAAATTAAAAAAAATCTCTCAAGAGATAAGAAGTGACTATAATAAGCACAAGCATAGAGAAATTAATAAGATTCACTTTAATATTCTTTTAAAGTTTTTTTAACAAGTTTACCACTATGAATCGCCACGGATAATCCAGACACTTCTGAGCCGTTGATAATACTGGTTTTCATATTCTGTCGGTGACATCTGATCGCTCGAACCATGCCGACGCTTACTGTTATAGAACATTTCGATGTAATCAAAAAAATCGCTACGGGCTTCCTCCCTTGTAAGTACACCTTTTTAGTTCCACGCACTTTTTGAGATTTCCGGGTTTTCAGTTATCAGCCGGTATTCTTCCGGCGTCAGGTTATTCAGGGATTCATGAGGGCGCTCGCTTTTATATTCCATCAGCCAGCGCTCTAGAATTTCCTGTGCTTCATTCAGGGTTCTGAACAGATAAAAACCCAGTATTTCTGTCCAGTACGTCCCGCAGAATCGCTCGACAAAGGCATTATGCGTTAGCTTGCCAGGCCTGATAAACTCTGGCATCACACCATGCTCTTCTGCCCATTGTGCCAGCTCAGCGAGACCCGCTCCAGGCAATTAACCATATCCGCACCCTCAGCGGATATCCGCGGTTCGCCACTATCCTGTCCAGTCCCCTGATGACACGTTGGGCTGTGATATTCAGGTCAATTCGAACGCCAGTACTTCGCTGTTAAAATCACCCAACCCATTTTAGGTCCGGAAGCGTCTTCCGCATACCAGCGCATCGTGCATAAAATAGATGGACCCGCTCTGGTTCATTGCCTCTGGCGTAGGCAGCGAGCCTGGATTACTCACCGGCAAAGCGCTGTTTTCCCTTATGGCGAAAATTCAGGTTCAGCAGGCAATAAATCCGGTAAACGCGCTTATGGTTCCAGCTATTGCCCTGCATGCGCAGCACCTGAAAAAGCTTTTAAAGCCTTATCGCGGATAGCGTTCAGCCGTCACGGTCAGTGCCATAATGGCCGGCTCATCACGTCGCGTATCCGGCTGATATCGAAATACCGTCCTGCTCAGCGAAAATATCCTGCAGGCATGACGTCATCTCATAGCAAACTGCGCGGTCAGACAGCTGACTACCTGACGCTTTATCGCTGGTTTTAACATTTATTTTAAATAACGTCTTTCAATGCCGACACTCGAGACTCAGGTCCGCAAACATCGGTTTTAGCCGGCGGTTTACATTTTCGAGGTCTTTCATGTTTTTGATATCACAGGCCTCTGAAATTCCGACTTCGCGGCAGACATCTTTCACGGACTTCAGAACGGCAAAGATCTGGTGTTCGATGAATCGGGCTTTGCGCATGACAATCTCCTCCGGTAAAATAATTATTATGCCGAAAGATCTCTAAAGTTGAATGGTCCGCTTTGACGTGATGCTGACAGCTAAATATGATACTATCTATTATTAAATCTTAAATGAATTTTTAAAAAGTGCTTGCTGCAGAAGAATTGATGGTTAAGAGCTAAGTCTAACTTATTAATGGCAAGAAGCATTTAATTTTGATAACATCACAAACATTGTTCTTTTAAACTCTTTTTATACCAACTGCATTTGTGGGAGGCAAAATGAACAATTATTGGCATCAATTCGTAGACACATGATATTTATCAATGCGAAGTAACATTGAGGCAGATTACAACTCCCCTCTGAACATCGAAACTCCCATTAACTCAGAACATCTAAATATCTACAGACCTTCAAAAACATTGCCTACGAGTTAAATAAATATAATACCACGTATAGTCTCACCATAGCTAACCAATAATATAGATCATTTTTTGAAAAAATTAATTCCACACCAGGGAGGGCAACCATCTTTAAATTAATCAATTACTACCCCACTCTGTTTACTATAATAATTAATCATCATACTTATCAATTAATTCTAATTTTTTTGACAACCTCAAAATAATACAGTTAATTATTTTATTTCCCCAATAAACTTATAGTTTTCTATTTTAAAACTGCATATTACAAATACATGTAAATTTAAATATATTTTTCGAATAACTCCTTACTCTCATTTATGCCATGAATAATTCTTTCTGAGTATATTTCTAATTCAGTATTTTTGATCCTCTCTAATAGTTCACATTGATCTTCACCCCATATTGTGGCCCTTCCTGTGTTGGTTTTTCGAGATTTCATTTTTTGGACGAAACCAAATTCTTTTAAACCTGTTTCAAGTTTCAAATGAATTGGCATCTCAATGACTTCGTTTTCATGATTTAATTGTGAAGAAAATTTATTATAAATTTTACTTTCCAAATCCAATTGATATAAATTTTCATTACAAGCATATCCAGTAGCTCTGATTGTTCCATTATACCTCGCATTAATTTCTATAACTACCAAATCCTGATGTGTTTTTATAAACTCAACCTCTATCCATCCATTAAAGATATTGGTATTACTAATTTTACTTAATATGGCATTTATTTTTTCATTTAAGCTTTTATTTTTTAGCTTGCTAATATACCTGAATTTGTCCATTGCGTGCCCGCTATGAATATCAGTTTCGCCTTTAAACATTATCGGGGAGGCTATATAAAACCCATTTAGCATATAAGCGTTTACAGAAAACTCAAGTCCTTTCAGAAACTGTTCTACATACCAATCAGTTACCTCATGAGGGAGTTTATATATGTCATCAAATCTTTGGCAATAAAATTGATTTACACCACCTGCTCCATTGTTAGCTTTACAGACTATAGTTCCACCATTATATTCAAGGAAATCATGTATTTCTTTTTTTGTGTTACATTGAAGCCCTTTGGGAATACTAACACCCAAAAATGCCATTAACTCTTGCGTGATGCTTTTATAAGCAGCTGTAGAAAAAGCATTTTCATTCATGCCTAGATAGATGTTTCTTAATCCTGCCAACTCAACAGCTTTTAATTCAGCGAACGAGTTGATTTCAGAACCGGAAGTGCTCCATATAAAATCAATTTCATTCCCAAGCTCCATTAATCTTACAGAGTAAGAATCTATCTTATCGTAGTACTCATATTTTAAACCTAAGCTAAGTTCATTTATTTTTGGAGTATAGAAAATTAGTGATCTTTTTAATCCAAACTCATCGCATGCCATAGAGGATAAATCACTATTAAAATGCGACGTAATAATTAAACTTTTCATCATTTTACACCTTTAGTTATGCTACTTTAATTTCATCCATAGAAAAATGAACGTTTATAAAATACTAACTCAATAGCTAAAATGGTTATAAAGAGTAACTAAATGCCAGATTTAAATTTCTAACTCGCACTAAATAAGTATGTAGTTTCGATATCTTAAATATAATAATACATGCACTGTGAGCCTGACGGCAAGCCGTCAATACATGTCCTTTGGCTGGAATCGCCTTTACTAACAAGTGTCTAATATGTAAGCCAAACCTGAATTAATACTACATCAAGACGACCAGAATGACCACAAATCGGCATTAGTTTTATCAAAAAATACGATATCAATGCTAGCTGTTGTCATCATAACAACTGCCTATGTTCCAGTGAATTGAGAGAAACGCCTTGGGGTAACCACATCCAAATGTCATCATTACCTGAGAGATGACGCTATCGGGCGGTAACAAATCCGTTTAACCTTTAAAATAGAGCACCGGTCCTTTTCTACTTCACATCACACTCCCATACACCTGTTTTACTCATCTGGCATTTTGTGCCTGATTCTCACTTCAAAAAAATAATTTTCCTCTGGGAAGGTTCCCTTTTTATTAAGGAATCGTACCTATGCATTACATCAGGATGACTAATCCTCTTATGTTACTGAATTATGATTAGACGGCTTCTGCAAAAATTATAGTGCATTACGTAAAAACTCAGCTTAACCTTCGTCTTAATTACGGACACATAGTTGATGAAGATCCCCTGATTCCTGCTGACGGCCTTCCTGACTTCCTGACCTGGTTCCCGAATCTGATTTAAATTGGGATTCAGGTATAATGGGTTCAGGAAAAAGGAAGCAAAAATTCAGAATTTAAATGAAAGTGAAAATCAAATAAAAAATTAATATTTACACGGAAGGTATAATTTAAACACCTAAAAAAAACACACCTTACAACTCTATTTTAATGTAGAAACAAGAATATTAACACCTGGTGATTATATCTGATGAATATGATGCGGCCTGTTTTTTCTCAGAATATTTATGCCACGAAATAAAGACAGTATTACAGCATTTTAGGCATAGTGCCTTATGATACACGATGATAATTCCGGCAATAATAAACCAGCGCATCTTTCCCCACAAAAGCTTTAGAAGAAAGAACCTGACAAAAGAAGACAGAGTGGGTTCCTGATTCCACAATATTATCTACACGACAATCTAAACAGCAAACGGAATCAACTACAGCAGGAGACCCCGTGACCAGAACGTCTGCGTCGAATAATGCTAAGCGCTCCTCAACTGAAACCTGATGATTAGCACATTGCATTGCAATGTTGCTTTGCTCTCCTGAAAGAATGCTGACACACAAAGAGCCATTATTTCTTATAACACTATTGTTATTGGAGGCACGATTTATACATACGAGTAAAGTGGGTGGGTCGTCGGTGACAGAACACACGGATGAAACTGTACATGCTGCAGCCCCGCAGGAGCCGCTTGATGTTACAATAGTGACTGCAGTAGGAAGATGCGACATTGCGTGGCGAAAAGCACTTTTATCTAGCATAATAGAGCTCCAATGAGTGTTGAGGTGTTATCGCATGATGTTAAATGAGCAATGACATGTAACTTTAAAATATTTTAAACTGGTTCTTATATACAACCTTCAACCCGGTAACCATGTCGCCTTTTCAAAATGAGAGGTTATTTCTAGTTTATGTTTTATTATTCTTTCTTTGAAAAAAGATCATGTTCCTGAATAGCCATGGTAAGACTGTATGGGATGTTATTTTTAATAAGCTGTTCTGCTATATCGCTTGATGGTTTATAAGGGTAAATATACTCTTGAACGGCAGGCATGACCAGATTAGTGGGTAACGCAAACTCAACTTCAGATTGATTTGGTAATGCCATTTTCCATTTTTCAATCACCTGATGCCAGTAGTTATCCATTTTTTCGCCTCCCACAAATGCTGCAGGCTGAAAAAAATTTAACAGCGCAATGTTTGTAAAATTATCAAAGATAAATGCATCGCGCCATTCACTGGTAAAACTCAATTCTTCGCCATTCAGTCTTCTGCATTGTGCCTGGCTTAAAAAAGCTTCTAAAAAATTAAAAGATATAACATCGTTTTTTGCCTGATGAATAATAAAAGCTACAAATGCGTCAAGTGGGAGATAAAGGGTACGGCCTTTATGTGCAAAACCGCTATTGACCTCTTGAACGGCTGTCATATAGATGAAGCTAAGAGAAATACGTTTAAACTTCATACTTGTATCAAAGTCATGACGCAGACGTCGATCTACAGAGGCAGAGTGCATTTCATTTGGTTTTAGCGAGTAAACGATATTATGTTTCTTTTTTTTATTTCGTGTGAAAAAGGTAAGTTTATCTATTTTCCCGCCGTTATTAAACCACCATGCATAAGGGCGCCAGTTCAGATCGCTAAAGTTGGTATGGGTCAAGAAAAACCTTAAATGGAACGCGTTTTTGTTACTATTTTGTAGATCGTAGACATAACGTGAGACCCCCGCTCTTGGAAAAAAAACATTCATACTTGCATGAGGTAAGGTAATATAAATATCTTCTGATGTTATAAACTCATTGATTGCGCTGGGTGTGACGCCAAGCGTTTCAAGCACATGTTCTCTTTCCTGCGTATTTAAATGAGTAAACTGTTTAAGATAAAAACCAGTAATAAATTCAGAAAAATCACTTTTGAAATTTAACATCACCTAAATCCTCATAGTTAAAACTGCGACTCTGATAAACCCATAATACATTGAAAAAAATAAGCAGTATCGCAAGTATTAGATAAGTTGTAGTTATGCTGTAAAAAGTCAAAAAAGCACCAGACGAAATAGAAAAGACAATTTTCACACCAGAAGCGACTGAGTTTCTCATCATTGTGAATTTACCAATATTTTCTATATCAGGCATTTGATTCGTGAGTACCTTAATAGAAATCATATGCCATGAAACAAAAAAAGAAGTGAGAAATAAAAAAAAGTATACGGCATAATAATTTCTCGTTGATAAACACATCAAAATCAGACAGATGCCAGAAATACACAGAGAAAACCGTAATGAAGACTTTAGAGAAAGCATATTGAGTGCTGCTGCTATCCCCGAGATAATGACAGCACATTGTAGAGTCATATTCAGCACTGGATAAATTTTCTCGCTATTACCATATAGAGAAGATAATGAAGGAAGGGATGTGTTTAAAAATTGTAAAGCTCCACTTGATGGAACAGTAAAAATCAAGGGTAACAAAAAGTCCTTACTGCGAAAAAGATATGTAAAGGATTCATTTTTCTTAGTGACAGAGTGAATCTGCACAATAACCTCAGCGTCTTTATTATCAGGATTCCCTTTCTCAAAAAGTGTCGAAATATAAATATTCAAAAGGTAGATGCAGCAGGTCAGCATGAGCGCTTGCATGTAGTAACCCGTACTGATAGCCCATCCTCCTATGGCCGCGCCAAAAACCTGAGCGGCCTGCATGCCAGAGGAGGCAAGCTGAAGTGCTTTTATTGCATCACTATTACTGAATGCTGTTCTGATAATGCGATTTTGGGATGTCTTATTAAACATTTTGACAACAGATAATACGGCCTGTGCCAAATAAAAGATACTGAGCGTGATTAGTTCAAAACCCTCATTTCTCATTAAAATAAAATAGACAATTAGCGATATGGCACTAAGAGAAACATTACTGATAAATAACTGTTTTCCAGGACTGCTCGCATCAGCTTTTTTGAGGAAAAAGAATCCTAATACGGCTGATGGAAGATATGAAGAAACTATAGTCAGACTGACAAGCATCGGACTATGAGTTTCATGATATATAAGCCACAAAAATATAACCGTCTGAATCCCTTCAGCCGAGCATGAAAGAAAATTGTATATCTGGAAGAAAGCGTTTTTTTTGGTTTCATATTTTAACATATCGAATCTTACTCTTGTCTGTCAGAAATATCATGCAAAAAATTCCTTATTTCTTCTAAGGATGATGAAGAAACATAAATCATATGATTAAAAGACGTTGAACTGGGAACTGCGGGTTTAGCAGCATTCTCACGCAAATTTACATATTTATCCACGGATACTTTTGACGTACTTCTGATATCATCGACCGGGAAAGAAGAACATATCCCAATAGCAGCACAATATTTATCGGACTTATGATTTAGGGGTAAAATAAATTCTTTATCAATCTGAGAATAAATAAATGCCTCCCAGAAATCGACGCCTCTATACATA
This sequence comes from Pantoea sp. V106_11, assembly GCF_029967885.1. Lineage (NCBI taxonomy): Bacteria > Pseudomonadati > Pseudomonadota > Gammaproteobacteria > Enterobacterales > Erwiniaceae > Pantoea > Pantoea sp. V106_11. The sequence goes on along the minus strand of NZ_JASCAK010000029.1, from coordinate 102,704 downwards.
TAATACATATCGGTCACACCCGCTCCGGGAGGGCGGATACCAAACTCACCGAGTATAAATCCATCCTGAGTATGATACATTTCAATATGAAAAACGCCATTAGTCATTTCAAAATGACTTTGCAAATTCGTGGCAAGTATTAAGGCATCTTCATGAAGCCGTGTGCCATCGGGTAAGTTGATACTGGCTCTGTTTTTACTTTTTGCCTCGAGTATAGGCCTGTCGTAAATTGACAGTGTTGAAAAGAGGATATTACCGTCTTTGATTATACAATCAAGATGATATTCATCTCTCATTAAAACCTTTTCTTCAATTAACATCAATTTGTTATTTTCATTAAGATATTGGTTTAAGTCTTCCTGTGTGACTGTTTCGACATGTTTTGCAGAACTACCTGTAAGAGGTTTTACGATGTAATCTTTCTGGGATGACAGTAAAAGATTCTCTGAATTGATGATCTCACCTGATAGCCAGAACTTTGGACAGGATAAAAAACCTGAGCAAAAATTACGCATCAGGAATTTATTGGTTGCAATTGTACTTTTATAATATTTTTCACCATAAAGTGAATAACGATTACGCAATAACCCAGCCAAAGCGATAAAATCCTCAGAACTGGCTATAACATAACTGAATGATTTTTTATGCATTAAATCATCTGAAAGATTAATGATATAATCTATACTTTCGTTATCCAGTGTTCCTCCGTCAATAATAATAAATTCTATCTCATTGAGCCCTTTGATGACTCTTTCCATATTACTTTTCAACCCAATAACCAATGCTTTTTTATTCATGGCTTTTCACCGTTTAATTTTAAAATAAATACACTATGCATATTTGTCTGGTATTTATGATAAAAGTAAAATCCTTTACTTTCAAAATAGCGTCGGTTATAGCTTAGCGAATCTCGCAAAACTATCTTCATAAAATCCTTTCTTTTTTCATACGCTATTTTCTTCAGTTTATGAAATAATTCATTCCCTACTCCCATTTTTCTGAATGGTGGTGTGACGCAGAGAAAATGGAAGTCCAGATAAATATCATAAAGTTCATATCTCACTGCCCCCACAATGTCTGACTTGTATTTCGCGACTAGCCACTTCGAGGATTCCTGAGCAATGATATTTTCAGTAAACTGCAAAGCGGTAGGTGAGAAATTCAGTGTATAAGGTTCGTAAACTTTTTCTAAAGCCTTTCTTAACAGCTTCGCATCTTCATACGAAGCTTGTTCAATGCTGATGTCCTGAATCGTCATGCTATGAATCATCACGCTTCTTAGCTATAAATAACTCACTTATATAATCTATGCTAATTTTTCCACCAACTGAGTGTTCGTCAATCAAGATTTCAATCTCCTTCCAGAATCCATTACGATCGTTCTCAATAGCTCTTTGTACCTGGGTTGAGGAAGAAATGAATCCAAAAAAATCTTCTGAAATCATTTCCATAGTCCACCCTGTGACGACTTTCTTAAAGTTAGCAATAGGCAATTTAAAAACATTGGTGATTTCATTTTCATAGTCATAGTCGCGATAATGTCTGCTGTAACCTGGACTAAATTTCTCTAGCAAACCTTCATATTTGTTAAGCATTTCATTATTTCTGTAATCTCGATTGTTTTGCAAAACTGCAAAAACCCCGCCCTTATTTAAAGATTTTATCGAAACTTCTAATGTTTTAGCTCTATCCATCCATTGGAAGGACTGTGCCGCCATAATGACGTCAATACGGCTTTTATCAGAAAGAATATCTTCCGCTTTTCCTTTAACCCAAGTCGTACCAGGCAGTTTTTCCCTTCCTTTTTTTATCATATCTTCAGAAATATCTATCGCCGTGAAATCATAGTGTTTTCCAGTGACACGTGTCATACCTTCAATAGCAATACCTGTGCCTGCGCCAATATCGTATATATTTTTGGCAGACGGCTGCATCCAGTCATGGATTTCCTTGAAAAGGATTGCAGGATAACGGGGACGATATTTATCATAGTTATCAGCCAAACCATCAAACTTTTCACTTTTCATTGCTATAACCTCTTAAAATATCACCTTTTTTTTCCATAATTTTATTTATGGTGTAGGGTATTATGCCACCTGCACTGACAATTGCCGTCATCTGCGAGCTGGGAGGGAAAAAATTTATTTGATTATTTTCTGTATAAATTACCCCTCCAGTCAGTTCTATTTTAATTTCACTTAAATCTGCAAGTTCACTCGTATCGACCTCAATCGCATGTAAACCCAAATTCCAAGAGTTCCTAAAAAAAATCCTCCCGAAAGAAGGGGAAAATACATATTTAACACCACATGCCAGCAGAGTTGTTACTGCCTGCTCCCGCGAACTCCCTATACCGAATATTTGATCACATACAAGCACATCATTGATACTGAGCGTTTCCCTAAATCCGGGAAAACGGCTCTCAAAAAGATGCGGTGCCAGCTGGGCCGGCTCGGTATACATATGTTTATAGCGCGCAGGTATAATATCGTCGGTCGAGATGTTCCCTTCCACGCGTCTGACGCGATAATTTTCAGCAGTTTTACTCATATGCGGACTCTCCCTCAAAATGTGGAACAGTGCCGTTCAATGCAACCATCGCTGCAGTTCGTGGAGAACATAAAAAGATGTCTGCCTCAGCATTCCCCATTCTTCCCTTAAAATTGCGGTTCATCGTACTTAATACTTTCTCCCCATCCGCAGGAATGGTTCCTTGGGTACCCACACAAGCTCCACAACCCGGTGGGGTGACAATAATGCCCGAGCGGATAAGCGTATCGATATATCCCGCCTGGAGAGCTTTTAGATAAACACTTTTCGATCCTGGCGTCAGAAGGCAGTGAATATCGGGATGTATTGTTTTACCAGCAACAATTTCGGCCACCTCTTTGATATCTTCAAGTCTGCTGTTAGTACAGCTTCCAATGAAAATATAATCAAATTTCAGACCCTCAAAGTCATTTGCAGGTTTAGCATACAAAGGACTGTGAGGTGGTGCGATATGGGGCATTAATTCTGATACAGAAAAATTGATGACACTGTCTGCCACTGAGGCATCCGCCTTCAATAGCCCCTCAGGCCTGCCTTGCCCATCTGGCATAAATATGCATTTGGCTCCTAACTCAACAGCCATACTTGCAAAACTTGCAGCTTCGTCAAGCGTTAGCTCTTCTGCCCATTCCCCTGAAACTTCGATCGATTTATAAAGAAATGGTGTTTGTCCGTACTTATTTAAAAGTGCCAACATGACATCTTTTGCCCGCACATCTTTTCCCGTTTTACCCTTAATACACAAATGGACTGTTTGAGGGACTTTCAACCACGTTTGTCCTGTTAACATAGCAACCAGAATATCCGAAGCCCCCATTCCCAGCGCTAAAGACTGTACGGCCCCCCCTGTACAAGTATGGGAATCTGCGCCCAGCACTATATTGCCGGGTTTAAATATTTTACTCTCCAGGGCAATGACGTGACTAATTCCCTCCCCTCGTGAATAGATGTTTATTCCAAGTTTTTTTGCAAATTCCATGGCCTCGTTGACACGTTTAGCCATGGTTTTATCAGGTACCAGAACTGAATGGTCGAAGAAGAACCCGATTTTATCGGGTTTTAGCACCTCAGACAGATGATAATCCTGAAACAGTTTTGCCACGGTCGGTGAATTTCCATCCTGAACATAGACGTAGTCAACATCTACCGTGATCAGTTCACCTGCTGAAACCTGACCTCTGCCACTGTGTGACGCAATGATCTGGTTAACAATCGGCTGATTACTTTTCATACCTGTTTACCCCGCGGTATACAGATCAACTAATACATGTGGAGGGATCCCACCGGGGTGGCGCACGGCATGACTTCTCACGCGTTCTAAACAGCGATCAAGAGCCTTATCGTCGGCAGCTTTCACGCCTGATTCTTCGAGAAAATGTTTGATAATGGCGCGACCGGAATGTTTACCCACGACCAGACGTCGTTCTCCTCCCACCGTAGCTGGGTCGAAGGGTTCAAAAGTACTGCTGTCTTTGAGCATACCATTTGCGTGAATGCCCGATTCATGTGCAAAAACGTTATCGCCTACGATCGGCTGCCATGGACTGATTTTTTGATGGCTGTACCTGGCGACCGTTTCACTCAACGCGATTAATTTTGTTAAATCGAGCCCTAAATCAACCCCGTGGAAAAAGTGCAATGCCATAGCAACTTGTGCCAGGTCTGGCATTCCAGCCCTTTCACCAATGCCATTGACGCAGACATGAAAGTAGCGTGCTCCTGCTTCAATGCCTGCCAGCGTGTTAGCAACTGCAAAACCAAAATCATTGTGGCAATGGCACTGCAAATCGATGTTGACGTTCTTATTTAACAAAGAGACTTTTTCTTTGTATTGTGCAGGAGAAAGAATACCAATCGTGTCAGAGAGGCGAAGACGATCGGCTCCAGCCTCAGCAACTACCTGTGCATACTCCTGTAAGAATCCAATATCTGTTCGGCCTATATCTTCTGCGCTGATAGAAACAAACATCCCTTTGTCTTTGGCAAACTTAACTAAATCTGAAGCCGTCTTTACAAGCCAGGACTTATCTTTCTTAACGCTTTTCTCTAAATGGATAGCTGAAGTCGGTAGCCCGATATGCACCGCTTTGAATCCAAGTGAGATACTGTACTCAATGTCTTCAAGCACGCCTCGGTTCCACGCGATGATGTTAATTTCATTTTTTCTCTCTAACATTTCCGACAGAGCCTTTACTTCATCACCCTTCATCGCAGGTATTCCGGCTTCGATCCATTTAACGCCCATATTTGCAAGTAGATAAAAAATTTCTACTTTTTGCTCTGGTGTAAATGCAACACCTGGCGCCTGCTCACCATCACGTAAAGTGGTATCTTCAAGAATCAGATTTTTATTAAGCATTTTATATTTCCTCGCAATACATTATTGATTAAACAATTTATTAGTAGGTCTTTTAAGCCCCAGTTTTTCTCTTAATGTTCCAGTAGAATATGATTTTTTATACCATCCTCTTGCCTGAATAAGTGGAATGACATGATCGAAAAGATTAATAAGAGATTCAGGCATGAGAGGAGGCATAATGTTGAAACCATCACATGCTTCATTTTCAACCCACTTAATCATCTCATCTGCTAAATCTTGATAGGAACCTGTAAATGTATAATGTCCTCTTGAAATGATTATTTTTTCATAAAGTTGCTTGATAGATAGTTTTTCTTTTCGAGCTAAATCGATAATAATTTTTTGTCTACTCTGATTACCATTAGATTTCGGTAAATCTGGTAATGGTCCTTCAGGATCATTGTTTTTTAAATCAACCCCACCCAGTAAATCTGATAACATACTTAAGCCAAATGATTGAGGGATCAGTGCGTTGAGATCATTAAGCTTTTTACGGGCTTTAGATTCGTCACTTGCAATATAAAAGCTTAATCCGGGAAGAATAAGAAGTTCACTCTTTGACCTTCCGTATTTTTCCATTCGCCCTTTAAGATCATCATAGAATTTTTTTGCATCTTCAATATTGTTTTGTGCAGTAAAAACAATATCTGCTGTTTTTGCAGCTAACTCTTTTCCTTCCTCAGAGGAACCCGCCTGGACGATGACGGGATAGCCCTGAGGAGGGCGAGCTATGTTTAATGGGCCTTTTACATTAAAATATTCACCCTCAAAATTTATTTCCCGGTATTTATCCTTAACGAAGAATTGTCCACTGGTTTTATTCCTTACTAAAGCATTGTCTTCCCAGCTGTCCCACAAACCACTGATAACCTGCCATGCTTCCCAGGCCATATCATAACGCTTTGAATGTTCTGGATGAGCGGCAAGGCCAAAGTTTTTAGCCGCATCCGACTTTGAGGATGTCACCAGATTCCACCCTGCCCTTCCTTTGCTAATGTAATCCAGCGAAGCAAATTCCCTCGCAATGTTGTAAGGGTGTTTGTACGTCGTTGAAGCCGTCGCAACCAGCCCAATATTTTGTGTTTGAGATGCTAAATACGATAATAATGATAATGGCTCCAGTACAGATACCCTGCTGCCATAACCGTCCATATTGTCCTGAAATACAGAAGGCGTATCTGCAAGAAAAAGTAAATCAGCTAATCCTTTCTCACATACTCTTGCAAGATTGGCATACGTATCAATATCAAGCGCTGCCGCTGCATTTACGCCACTTTCGCGCCATGAAGCAGGATGATGTCCTGTTCCATACGATATATAGGCACCTATTATCATCTCTTTTTTTTTCATGGTCATTCTCTTTAAGGAATCAGTGAAATAATTTCCTTTACACTCATGCAAGATTTTTCTATCTCTGCCGTCCTGCCATATCTCAATATTTCTTTTGAAACATTTTCCATTGCTTTATAAGCAGCCCTGAGCATATGGTTTGCATAAATGATCACGTTAAAACCCGCTTCACTGAGTTCTCTGTTGCTGGTTGCAGAATAAGTAGTAGGAACACAAATTAATGGTACTGATGGATATTTTTTCCGAAATTTCGTACTGAATAAGAAAACCTCATCCGGAGTCTTCTTACAACTATGAATCATAATTCCGTCTGCCCCGGCTTCGACGTATGCGTCGGCACGTTCGAGTGCATGTTCTACGTCGAACCCTGCAATAAGACTTTCAAGTCTGGCTATGATCATAAAATCATCAATATAAACTGCAGATTTTCCTCTTTTAATCTTCTCTGAAAAATCATTAATATCTGCGAGAGTCTGTTCTACTTCAGTGCCGAACAAAGAATTTTTCTTTAATCCTGTTTTATCTTCGATGATGACGCCATTTACACCGTTGTTAATCATTCTTTTTACGTAATAACTAAAATGTTCTGGTTTTCCCCCCGTATCAGCATCCATGATGATGGGCATGTCTGTCACATTTCGGATATCAGCAATATTTTCTAACCTGCTGCTTAATGCCAGTGTTTCGTTATCGGGAATACCGCGAGATGCTGAGTCCGTTAACGAGCTTGACCATATACCGTCAAATTTGACAATACGGCCTTCTGAATTAGTTTGTTCTGCTTTAGACGCAATTAATGCGGAGAGCGGATTATGGGCCTCAATAAAAATCAGAGTACCCTTTTCTGCAATAAGTTTTTTGATCATATAAACACCTTTGATGCGTAAAGATGAGAAATTAAGACGCTCTTATAGAGTGCCTGCCTAAACGCTTTACATTTCCGTGGTGATAAAATGATCAATAAAAAATTTTTGAAAAAAGTCGTTCGTTTATTCAATACGCCTTTAAATTCTGGCTATCTGGTTTGGAGTATTTCGACACTGAAAATGCTTCAACATTAGTAATGTTAAACACTAACCGTGATTTATCACTGCCGTCACGCTTATGTCTGTGAACTATCTTATAGCTATCGCCCGACAATCTTATCAACTTAATTTATATTTCAATTTGTTAATCAAAGTGTAATCTTTTGTCAATTTTGCAAAAAAACCCTTAAAACCAACACTTTAAATTGTTAAACTTTAATTAAAATTAAATTTAATGGCGGCAATTCGATATTAAACATTAGAAAAAAGCAATCTTTTACACTTAGGATAGTCACCACAAAAAACATGTAACAGATGAAACTTATTCATGTTTTTAACTCTATGTATTTTCTGATGTAACTTTTAGTACGAAACAATTTGTTTCTTTTGTTAATAAACTTTGTTTTAATTTGTTTATACTCAAGCGTTCTCCGTGTGCCGCCACTTCCAAGTAAATGAGATTTATCTTATATCCGAGGTTAATTATCTTATCTCAAGCTCCACGATAATGACTTTTGGAAAATTGCTTAAGGCGGGGGATAAATTGATCTTACACGCCTCACTTTGACTGTTACTGAATCCCCTGTTTTCATCTTGGGTGATAAGATCCGCATTTTGGGACAGATAACGTTGGTGGCATTATTCGTTCATGGCATAACCGTTGAAAGCAGCCGAGTGAGTACGATCCTTCCATTCAGTACCGTGATATGTTTCCGGGTTTTTTCTTCGCTCAGCATAAATTCCCTTTCTGACGTTCTTCTTTATAGGTGTTGGGGCCGATATATAATAAATGGCCTGCCAGTTAGGTTTATCTCCCCAAGACTTAATCACCAGTATGTCTCTCTGAATATAAAGTTCATACAGCGGTCACTCAGCCTGGACCAGATTGCGCTCCGCACGCTTTACAGAACGCTCTCGACGTTCTACGGTTTGTATGTCCGTATCTCTCTCTGAATCCAGTAAGTTGATTTTACTATGCAAATTCTTCATAAACACTCCAGAGGCTTACCGGGCATAGTAAATTAGGTCGCGTTAATAAAGGGCTCAACGTAATGAATGTGTGCATGCTCTTCGCAGCACACATTCATAGTCAGCATTCTCCTTCATGGTTCTGAAGCACCGTACAATCCGGTGCCAGCTGACAGCTCTACTCCTCTTCAATGGGTGTCCCCGTATGAATCTGACTGAAAAGACGCTTCGTCCAGGCATCAGTGACTAGCTTAAGATCGGATGTGATATACATCGATTTAATAAAGCTCCTTTCCTTGTGGCGGAGCTACCAGCTATATCAGACGTGCGGCTAACCTCAATCGTCAGCCTGTTATTTCCCGCCCAGTTTCTGGACATGCAGTAATAGTTGCCGGGCTCTGCTGACCAGATGGTGCCCTCTAAAACGGCCGAGGCTGAGCAGTCTGTATTCTTTTGGCCGCTGTTATGCGCGGCCGCTACACCCGCGTCATAGACGAAGCCAAACTTTTCCTTCAGATGCACCACCGTATTGATCGGTACGAAAAGTGGGCCGTAAGCATCGTCGACCTGAAGATGCCACGCGGGTTCCCCCATGGCATCGTTAAATGCTTCAGTCCATAACGCGATATTTCGATCGTTCAAATCGAATACATGTCTGTAATCAGTGTGGACATCCCTTTTATGAATTAACATTCGAAATTATTTTTTCGGTTAAGAAGTTATTTTCAACAGCATTTCCGGCCATCTGGTGCGTAACATGCAATGCCACTGCCGGGAGAAAATTTCCAATTGCATCAGGGCAGGGCGCGGGCAGAATCTCTCAAAGGGACGCCTTTTAGCAGGTTGCGATTAAGTCAGCCCCACACCTTCAGGTAGCCCCTGAGTCTGACCCCAGGTAAGATGCAACCACAACTCGATTTCCCTCCGCTAACGAAACTCGAACACCTTCGACCAGTACTCTCTCACGCGCTGATGTATGAGCTCGACGGTAGGCTGCCAGAGGGGACAGATGAAAGGTGATGCATTTTCTGCGGCTCAGCATACAGAGCTTCTTGAGCAGCGGAGGAGTCCGTCAGTCAAATGATCTGAGCAGAAATAGCGTGGAGGCGGTAAACCGCCAATTAAGCGTGAATGAAGGTAATATGATGGACATTTCGTAAGACTTTGACGAGTCAGTTTCAGCCCTGGCACAATTAAAATTATTTTTGTGCTTTATCTTGTTTCCTACGTAACAAGAGGCTTAGCTTCACTAATCGGTTTTTTCATCAATATAAGAAACAGGAAAAACAGGTATAGAACGCACGCACCTCAATAAGCTAACCAAATCTTTCTGGATTAATATTATTATCAGTTTTTTATTGCTTTTAATTTTTCATCGGGTTCATTATTTTAGCTATATGATTAGCCCGTCCTTTGCACAAATAGATAACCCCCTTACCAAATCAAACCACTCCTCAAAATTAACATATAAGCTATAAAAAACAGTGTAGTGATACTCAGATAGCTTAAATAAATATGTATTTTACATGGACTAACAATTAAAAATTGAAATATATTTCAATAAATTAGTCAGCTTAGCAATAGCCTGCTCATTAACTGTAAAACTTCCTTATGCTTTTTGAGCAATTTACACTATTTCTTAGCTTCGTATGCCCGTCTTTTCTCGATCATTCTTATATAGAAATCATGAAATTCTTTATATTAGCTTTCTCTGATTTCTTTAGGAAGCATTTCACGAGATTTTGACCAGGCATCCAATTCCGACTTGCATTTTATGTATGCGTCGTCAACGATTTTTTGGCTGGAATTTTTGTGTTTATGAAAGGAATCGTATTGTCATTGAGGCATTCCACTTCGGGTGTCATAAAACCGGGAGTGTATGAGAATGCCAACGCAGGATATAAGATGCCTAAAAATAATGTACGTTTCATCATACAGCTTCCTGTTGCTGTTTGACCTGTTTGGTTATCTAGGGAATAATTCGCTTCTGCGGTATCTCATCAGCTCGCACACGGCGAAGCTGCATGTTGTGCAAGGCAATGACGAAAATGCGCCTCTGTGCCATCCCCGCCCATAGGCTTTCAGCATCACATAGTGAAAATGCCGACCATCGAAACCGTAAACCAGAACATTACGATCGCGTAAATCAACCTTACCCCAACAACATCACAGCGTTAAAGCCCCCAAACGCAAAAACCCCCGCCGAAGCGAGGGTTTCAAATTTGTGGTGCCCGAACCCGGAATCGAACCAGGGACACGGGGATTTTCAATCCCCTGCTCTACCGACTGAGCTATTCGGGCAACGGGGCGCATTAAACCTTAAGCAGGCCCCAGCGTCAAACGCTTTTCACAAAAATGAAATCAACTGACGGGTTTTCCATCAACAGGAAGGGGAACGGGCGAAAATTTAACAATCCGCCCAATCAACCGCCGGATTTTCGCGCTGCAGAACGCCCTCTGGCAGGCTATTTTTCGCTGCAATTTTGCTTTAACTGCGATTTATCGGCCCTCTTTTTACCAACCGTTTTTTTGCCATAAATCCGTCATCTGCGCTCATTACTCTAAGATTATTCCTGGACAATCAAGAGCCGCATCATGCAGTTACCCGCCTCTGTGAATACTGTGGTTTCCGCCTCAAGCCGTTATGACGCGCGGGTGTTATGCATTGAGGTCCCTTTTGTCAGTCCGGAAACAGATAACCGTGCCGTCATGGCACTCTTTGCCGAACACAAAGATCTGATCGGGTTGCCCGTAGTGGAAAACGGCAAGCCGTTCGGCATGATCAACCGCCACATCTTTTTGTCGCAGATGGCGCGCCCTTTCTTTCCCGAACTCTATGACCGCAAGAGCTGCATTGCCTTTATGGATAAGTTCCCGCTGGTGATTGACGTGGAAAATACGCTGGAAAGCGTTGCGCAGCAGGTCGTGGCCAACGGGGATAAGTCCGTCGCCGATGGGTTTATCCTGACGGAGAACGGGCACTATATCGGCATTGGCTTGGGGATCGATCTGATTCGCCGCGTCTCCGATTTACAGGCGCGCCAGCATCAGCAAATTTTACAAAGCATTGATTACGCGCGGGTCATTCAGGACGCGATGCTGGATCGTTCCAACCAGCTGATTGCCTCCCTGCTCGACGACTGGTGTTTGTACTGGCAGCCCCGAGACGGCGTGGGCGGCGATTACTACGCTTTTCACCGCCATGACAATGGCTGGCTGGCGGTCATCGCCGACTGCACGGGCCACGGAATTCCAGGCGCTTTTATGACGGTGATTTTGCAGTCTGCGCTGGAAAACGCGCTGCGCGAGGCCGATCTGCAGGCACCTGCCAGCATCCTGCATGCCCTTAATCACCATATTAAACAAACCCTGGGCCAGCTGAACGCCTCCCAGCAAACCTCACTCTCTAACGATGGCTGCGATGCCATCGTGATGTCAGTAGATACCGGGCTGCATCAGCTGCGCTGGGCCAGCGCCCGAACCCAGGCATTTATGCTCAGCAACATCAGCAATGAAATTATCTCGCTCAGTCAGGATCGCGTCGGCGTCGGCTATACCGATACGCCGGAAGACTATCACTGGCCTGAACAGAGCCTGGCGTTTAATCCGGGCGACATGCTGTTTGTCCTCACGGATGGCGTCACCGATCAACCAGGTGGCGAACGGAATATCATGTTTGGCAATAAGCGTATTCAGTCTCTGCTGATGCGCTATCAGCATTTGCCTATGGCGGAGTTATCGCTGGCGTTTCAGCAAGACTATTTAAGCTGGCAAGGTAATCAGGCGCGACGCGATGACGTCACCTGGTTTGGCTTTCGCTATTGACTGCACCGGGAAGAAAATGAAAAACGAGTCACTACGGGGTCTGCCCTTTAATACCGAATCGCAGTCCGGCCTTATTGCATTGCAGTATACCGGCTTTTTTTCACCGCAGAACATCACGGCGATGGGCGAAGTGGTCAAGCTGTTTCTGGAGAATCACGAGCGGTCGCAAAAAGTCAGGCGGCGGCTGTTCTCCAGCTTTGTCGAGATTGCGCAAAACATTCTGCGTTACTCGCAGGACAGCCGGGCGCTGAGCCACAACGATCAGCTGTATCGCTTTGGTTCATTGAGCCTGCGTTACGATGACGGTCGCTACTATCTGGAAAGCGCAAACCTGGTCGGCAGCGACGCCACTCATCAACTGCGCGGGGATCTGGATTCGCTCCGCGTGATGAATGCGGATGAAATTAAACAAGCTTACCGAAACCGGTTACGCGCTGAGAGTCCGGTCTGGAGCAAAGGCGCCAATATCGGCTTGCTTACCCTGGCGCGCGACGTCAGTGAACCGCTGGAGTATTGTTTCCAGCCACTGGAGGCCAGCGAGCTCTCTGCCTTTTGGCTTAAGGCCACTATCTGCCATGACTGAAGAAGCCCCTATGCAAATCATTCAACTTACCGCCACTGAATGTACGCCCGCCGTAGAGTTTGACTTTGCGGCGCACCGATTCTCCCTGCGGGGAGAATCCTGGCCAGAGAATGCCGCCGCCTTTTACCGTCCGCTGCAAAGCGCGCTGGAAAGCTGGCAGCCTCAGGCCAGCCAAGCGGCAGAGGTGAATATCGACCTGAGCTATTTCAACAGCTCAAGCACCAAGATGCTGTTTGGGCTGTTTGATCAGTTCAACAGGCTCGCGCAGAGCGGCTGCACGATCGTACTGAACTGGTTTTACGATGCCGAAGATGACGTGTCAGAAGAGTTTGGCGAAGAGCTGTCTCTGGATTTCACCGCGTTAACCGTGAAGCTGCATGCGGAACAGCGCCAATGACGCACCTCAATGAGCTGTTTCTGGAAGAAACCCAGGCACTCAATCAGGCCAGCCATGTCGCGGCGCAGCCTAGCCTGCAGGCTGAAGAGTATCGGCAGGCGCTGCTACAGCTCAACGGGCACTACCAGCGGCTGATGCGTGAAACCTATCGGTTAATCTCACGCAGCGATCGGGCAGAGCGTGAGCTGAACCGGGTAAATGAGCAACTGAACGAGCTGGCAACGGAACTGGAGTACAAAGCCACGCACGATCCCCTGACGGATGTCTGGAACCGCAGCGCCATTATTCAACGCATCAGCGATACGCTGGACCAGGCGCCGGCGGCCTTAATCATTCTTGATATCGACTTCTTTAAACGCATCAATGATGAATACGGTCATCCCGTCGGGGATAAGGTGATTTGCGAACTGGTACAACGTATTCAGCGTAATACGCCTGCCATCGCCAGCATCGGTCGAATCGGCGGTGAAGAGTTCACCATCATGCTGCCCAATACCTGGCTGGGCGATGCGGTTATCGTCGCCGGAGCCATTCTCGCCTCGCTGAACGCTTCGCCGTTAAATGCACTGCCGGAGCGGCTGGTCACGGCCAGCCTCGGCGTCAGCTGGGGCGCAGCAGGCACCCGGTTCGAAACGCTTTACACCCAGGCAGATGCCGCGCTGTACGATGCCAAAAAGCACGGGCGTAACCGGGTATTCTTCCGCTAGCCTGCCTGATGCTGTGCCACCTCAACGGGCGGCGGGGTGGTCGGCGGCAGGAAGATATGGTCAAGCAGCTTGCGCATCACCGGCGCGGCAACCACGCCTTCACTTCCGCCGTTTTCCAGAATCAACGCTACCGCAACTTTGGGGGCGCTGAAGGGCGCGAAGGCGGTATAAAACGTATGATCGCGCAGCCGTACCGGAATCATTTTGGCGTTGTAGGTCTGGTTTTCTTTCAGGCTGAACACCTGAGATGTCCCACTTTTCGCTGCAATGCCGTAAGGCGCGGTATGGAAATATTTATAGCCCGTCCCGTTCGGTGCGTTGGCCATGCCAAACATAGCGTGGCGCACTAATGACCAGTAGGGAGAATTCGGATCGCCAATCTGCGCCTGTGGCAGCTTAGGCTGATAGAGCTGAACCCGGGTGCCGAGCTGGGATTTTTCCAGTAAGTGCGGCGTAATCACCCGTCCATTATTAATCAAGGTTACCAGCGCCTTCACCATCTGAATCGGGGTCGCAATCCAGTAGCCCTGACCGATCCCCACCGACACCGTGTCCCCCTGATACCAGGGCTTTTTATGGACTTTCATTTTCCAGTCGCGGCTGGGTAGCAGGCCGCTGTACTCTTCGTTCAGATCGATGCCTGTGGAGCGGCCGTAACCAAATTTGCTGAGCATGGTGTGAATGCGATCGATGCCCATCATAAAGGCCACCTGATAGAAGAAGGTATCTGCAGACTCTTCGATCGCTTTGGTGACATCGAGCGTGCCGTGGCCGCTTTTTTTCCAGTCACGGTAGCGACGGTCGGTGCCCGGCAGCGTCCATGTTGGGCCGCCAAAAAAGGTGGTTTGCGGCGTAATCACATGGGTTAACAGGGCAGACATCGCCATATAGGGTTTGACGGTGGAGGCCGGGGGATACAGCCCCTGGGTGACACGGTTAATCAGCGGCAGGTTTTTATCCTGCAGCAGCGTCTTGTAGGCTTTATAGCTGATGCCCTTCACAAAAGGGTTGGGATCGTAGCTGGGGCTGGAAACCATCGCCAGTACGGATCCGTCATGGGGATCTTCCACCAGCAATGCGGCACGCTGTCCGGCCAGCAGGCTTTCCGCATACTGTTGCAGATGCAGGTCCAGCGTCAGGGTGATGTTCTTGCCTGCTACCGGCGGCACTTCTTTCAGCACCCGGACAATGCGGCCATGGTTATCCACTTCCACTTCCTGATAGCCCGGCTTACCGTGCAGCAGGGATTCGTAATAGCCTTCAATCCCCTGCTTACCGATGTTGTGGTCAGCCGCGTAGTTTTCAGCAATGCCTTCGGCATTCAGCCGCTTATAGTCGTTATCATTGATTTTAGAGACGTAGCCGACAACATGCGCCAGATCGGCCCCATAGGGATATTCCCTGTCCTGATAGGTATCAATGCTGACGCCGGTAAACCGGAACTGGTTGACTGAAAAGCGCGCCACCTCTTCGTCGGTAAGTTCCTCTTTGAGGATAACCGGTTTGTAGCGGCTGTTCTGCCGGAGATCGTGCTGAAAACGCGCAATGTCGTCCGGTGTCAAATCGATAAGCGGCGTGAGCTGGCGCAGCACGTCCTTCATATCGTCCACTTTATACGGGGTGATAGTGATGTCGTACCAGGTCACATTGCGCACCAGCGGAATCCCGTTACGGTCGAAAATCAGCCCGCGTGTGGGCGCGATAGGGATCATTTTGATATCGTTTTGGTTTGAGCGCGTCTGGTAATAGCTGTGATCGCGTACCTGCAGGCGATACAGGTTTAAACCCAGGATGGTGAAGCAGATGCAGACCAGCACAAATGCCATGGCGGCACGGCGTACAAACAACTTCTCTTCAGCGTCGAAATTTCGAAAATTCATCAGGCAGGTATTTTCAGTCTGGCATGTTGTTATTTATTGTTCGGCTTCATGATAGTGGCATAAGCGGTCCTTGCCAGTAGCAAGATGCACAAGCCTGATGAAAAGTGTGTCATTTGATGAGAATGTTGCGAAATGAGCGGGAAGCGTAAATCTTCTGACGCGCTCACCCGGCAACGTCGCGCTGCCGGGTGAGCAAGAGCATCAATGATGCGTGGAGATTAATCGCCCAGCAGCACAGATTCCAGCGCAATCTTAATCATGTCATTAAAGGTTGTCTGGCGCTCTGCGGCAGTCGTCTGCTCATGGGTACGGATATGATCGGACACGGTGCAGATCGTCAGCGCTTTCGCCCCAAATTCAGCAGCCACGCCGTAAATGCCGGCGGCTTCCATTTCCACACCGAGAATGCCGAACTTCTCCATTACGTCAAACATCTGCGGATCGGGCGTGTAGAACAGGTCGGCAGAGAAGATATTCCCTACGCGCGCGTCAACACCCAGATTTTTGGCCGCATCGACAGCGTTGCGCACCATATCGAAATCCGCAATCGCGGCAAAATCGTGATCCTTGAAACGCATACGATTCACTTTGGAATCGGTCGATGCGCCCATGCCGATCACGATATCACGCAGTTTCACGTCGGGACGCACGGCACCACAGGAACCCACGCGGATGATTTTCTTCACGCCGAAATCGGTGATCAGCTCTTTGGCGTAAATGGAGCAGGAGGGAATGCCCATGCCGTGGCCCATGACGGAGATTTTGCGGCCTTTATAAGTGCCGGTATAGCCCAGCATGCCGCGCACGTTGTTCACCTCAACGGCATCTTCCAGAAAGGTTTCTGCAATGTGCTTCGCACGCAGCGGATCGCCCGGCATCAGTACGACGTCTGCGAAATCACCCATTTCTGCATTAATGTGAGGAGTTGCCATAATTCTCTATCCTTTTTAAAAATTTCGCTGTTTTTACAGCATGTTCTTGCCGTAGTCCATGGGGGACAGGTCAAAATAGTGCGCGATCGTCTGGCCGATATCGGCAAAGGTGTCGCGATAGCCCAGCGATCCCGGCTCAACCTTCGGTCCGTAAATCAGGATCGGAATATGCTCGCGTGTGTGTTCCGTGCCTTCCCAGGTCGGGTCACAGCCGTGGTCGGCGGTGAGGATCAAAATATCATCCTCTTTGACCAGTTCCATGAGCTCTGGCAAACGGCGGTCAAACAGCTCCAGGCCGCCCGCATAACCCGCAACGTCGCGGCGATGGCCCCAAGTGGAATCGAAGTCGACAAAGTTGGTGAACACAATCGCCTGATCCGGCGCAGTTTTCATTTCCTGAATGGTCGCATCAAACAGCGCGTCCAGACCGGTGGCTTTCACTTTTTTAGTGATGCCCTGCTCAGCATAGATATCGGCAATTTTACCAACCGAAATCACATGACCGCCCTTCTCGTCCACCAGCTTCTTCAGCATGGTCGGCGATGGCGGCTCAACGGCCAGATCGTGACGGTTGCCGGTGCGCTCGAAGCTGCCTGCTTTGTCGCCCACAAACGGCCGGGCAATCACGCGACCAATGTTGTAGCCGCCTTCGGTCAGCTCTTCACGCGCAATTTCACAAAGTTCATACAACCGCTCCAGCCCGAAGGTTTCTTCGTGGCAGGCGATCTGGAATACGGAGTCCGCCGAGGTGTAGAAAATCGGCTTGCCAGAGTGCATGTGCTCTTCGCCCAACTGGTCGAGGATTACCGTACCGGATGAGTGGCAGTTGCCGAGATAGCCGGGTAAACCGGCGCGTTCCACCAGCTTGTCCAGCAGCGCCTGCGGGAAGCTGTTCTGCTTATCGCTGAAGTATCCCCAGTCAAACAGAACAGGCACGCCGGCGATTTCCCAGTGGCCAGACGGCGTATCTTTGCCCGATGAAAGCTCACTGGCGTAAGCATAGGCGCCCGTGATCTTCGCCTCAGGATCCAGCCCCGCAGGAAAACGACCAGTAGACAGCTCAGCCGCTTTGCCCAGGCCCAGCGCGGTCAGATTAGGTAAGTGCAGCGGCCCTTTACGGCCCTTATCCGCCTGACCGTTAAAGCAGGCTTCTGCGATATGACCTAACGTATCTGAACCTGCATCACCGAATTTATCGGCATCTTTGCTGGCGCCGATTCCAAACGAATCCAGCACCATAATAAAAGCACGTTTCATGCCAGTCTCCTGCGCCAAAAGCGCGCGACAAGTCAAAAAAAAGCGATCAGATCAGTATACCTGAATCCGGGACGGTATAAAGGGGTTCCCTGCGTCAGCCTGCCTCAGTGACGCGGCGATACACGACAGGCGTGGCTGCCGGGGCGCGTTCACCCAAGGTAATCGCGGCTTTTACGGCGGCAGCGGCCTGTTGCCAGTGCGCTTCGCTGCTGGCATGGATGACCGCCAGCGGACGTGAAGCATCCACCTGCTCGCCCAGGGTGATCATGTCGCTCAGGCCCACGCTGTAATCGATGGCATCACTGGCGCGCTGGCGTCCACCGCCCATCGCCACCACCGCCATGCCCAGCGCGCGGGTATCCATATGCGTAACACAGCCTGCCCGGTCGGCATAAACCGCTTTGCTCATCGTTGGCGCAGGTAAATAGCTGTCGTAGCGCTCAACAAAATCGGTCGGGCCCTTCTGCGCCGCCACCATGCGGGCAAACACCTCTGCGGCCTTGCCGTTATCCAGCACCGTCATGAGTTTTTCGCGTGCCTCAGCCTCATTTTCCGCCAGTTTGCCGGAGATCAGCATTTCGCTGCACAGCGCCAAAGTGACTTCCAGCAGGCGCGGGTTACGCTGCGCACCGGTCAGGAAGCGCACTGCTTCGCGCACTTCCAGCGCGTTACCGGCCGTGGAGGCCAGCACCTGGTTCATATCCGTTAACAGCGCCGTGGTGCGACAGCCCGCGCCGTTGGCGACGCCAACAATGGCCTGCGCCAGATTTTCAGAGGCTTCATACGTGGGCATAAATGCCCCGGAGCCGACTTTGACATCCATCACCAGCGCATCCAGCCCTTCGGCCAGCTTTTTCGCCAGAATCGAGGCGGTGATCAGCGGAATCGAATCCACGGTGGCCGTGATGTCGCGCGTGGCGTAAAAGCGTTTGTCCGCCGGAGCCAGGGAGTTGGTTTGGCCAATAATTGCCACGCCAACCTGCTTTATGGTCTGGCGAAAGTGGTCATCACTGGGGAAAATGTCAAACCCGGGAATCGCTTCCAGCTTGTCCAAGGTGCCGCCGGTGTGCCCCAGCCCGCGACCTGAGATCATCGGGATATAGCCGCCACAGGCGGCCACCATCGGCCCCAGCATCAACGAGGTGACATCGCCGACGCCGCCGGTGGAGTGCTTATCGACCACCGGCCCGTTCAGATTCAGGGATTTCCAGTTCAGCACGGTGCCTGAGTCACGCATCGCCATCGTCAGGGCAACCCGCTCCGGCAGCGACATATCGTGAAAATAAATGGTCATTGCCAGCGCGGCAATTTGTCCTTCCGAAACGCTGTTATCACGCACGCCGTTAATGAAGAAACGAATCTCGTCTTCACTCAGCGCGTGGCCGTCACGTTTTTTTCGAATGATTTCTTGTGCAAGGTACAAAGTCGCCCCCTTACGTCAGGGAAAGAGGAGAAAAGGCGGCAAGATGCCGCCCGGAGATATCAGTAGCCTGACTGACGGGTATCGCTGCTGTGTCCAAGGGTGTTCAGCAGGTTTGCCAGCAGGCTGGAAGCGCCAAAACGGAAGTGGCGTGCGTCAGCCCAGTCGGCACCCAGCGTATCTTCAGCCAGTTGCAGATAGATGGCGGCATCTTCAGCGGTACGCACGCCGCCAGCCGGTTTAAAGCCAACCTGCGCTTTCACACCTTTATCGCGGATCACGCTCATCATGATCTGCGCCACTTCGGGCGTTGCATTCACGGGCACTTTACCGGTTGAGGTTTTGATAAAGTCCGCTCCGGCATCAATGGCAATTTCAGAGGCCTGACGGATCAGCGCTTCCTGCTTCAGCTCACCGGTTTCAATAATCACTTTCAGCAGTACATCCGCTTCCGCACAGGCTGTTTTGCAGGCTTTAACCAGATCAAAGCCCACCTGAGTATTGCCAGCCATCAGCGCGCGATAAGGGAAAACCACGTCCACTTCGTCAGCACCGTAGGCGATAGCGGCACGGGTTTCAGCCAGTGCGATCTCGATGTCGTCATTGCCGTGGGGGAAGTTGGTGACGGTGGCAATACGCACGTCCGGCGTGCCCTGCTCACGCAGCGTTTTGCGAGCAATGGGAATAAAACGCGGATAAATGCAGATGGCGGCGGTATTGCCCACCGGGGATTTCGCCTGGTGACAGAGTGCGATCACTTTCTCATCGGTGTCATCTTCATTCAGGGTGGTTAAATCCATCAGTTTCAGCGCGCGTAGAGCCTGCTGTTTGATATCAGTCATAACAATCTCCAGGACAAGGGGTGAATTATTATCCACCCATATGTGATAATAATAACAATTCGGAGCCGGTGAATATGTGCCATTCGTCACATCGAAATATGAAACAACTGCAATATTTCAAATTAAAGTTGATTCAGTCACGAAATCAGGCGAAGTGAAGCCCGTATAAGCCCACGACGGGAATGTTACTATTATAACATTTTGTGAGAAGAAGGGTAAACGGGCGACATCAGGAAAGGCGAAAAAGTCTGTGGCTGTTGTGCCATAGCGCATCGGCAATGACCTCTGGCGCTTCTTCACGCAGTTCACACAGCACCTGCCACACCTGAAAAGCGCGCTCTGGTCGGTTGGGCTGGCCCTGAAAACCGTTCAGCGGCATATCGGGGGCATCCGTTTCCAGCAACAAGGATGAAAGCGGTAACTGTGCGATGGTCTGTCGGGTTTTACTGGCGCGCGGATAGGTAATGGTGCCGCCCACGCCAATCGCATAGCCAAGTTTGATAAAAGCCTGGGCCTGCTGCAGGCTACCGGCAAAACCATGAACCACGCCACGGCGCGAGAGATCGTGACGGCGCAGATGCAGCGCCAGCTGATCGTGCGTTCGACGCGAGTGCAGGATCACCGGCAGATCGTAACGTTTAGCCAGCTTCAGCTGCGCATCCAGAAAATGTTTCTGCTTGTCGAACTGCGGATCGTCCCGATAAAGATCCAAACCGATCTCACCTAACGCTACCAGCTTAGCGGGCGGCTTTATCAACCGGGCTTCCAGCTCGCTAAGATGCGATTCCTGATGATGTTCAATAACAATCGGATGCAGCCCCAGCGCAGCATAAAGGGCGGGATGCGCGTGAGCCAGCTGGCAGACCGTTGCAAAGCGTCCCGCGTCTATCGAGGGCACGATAATTTTTTCAACGCCGGACTGGGCGGCCCGGGCAAGACTTTCCGCCGCCTGCCCGACGAAGGGCGGAAAATCAAAGTGGCAATGGGTATCCACAAACCTCATGCCAGCGAGCCTTCATTCCAGGCGTCGTCATTGCCCGCCAGCGGCGTAACGATCGCCCCACTGTTGGGTTCATTCGCCACCGGCGCGGCAGGCGTAACGATATCCAGCCCTGTTTGCGGCTCGGCATCGCTCAGCCACTGGCCCAGCGTCGCCATAAAATAGCGGCCACAGCGGCGTCCCAGGTGGTAATCCTGGTTAAGCGAGGCGATCCGGCTGCCTAACGCGTTACTGGCCAGCACGCGCGGTGGGAAAATTTCAATGATGCGTAAATCCCCTGGCGGTGACTCAATAAACTGCTGCGTTTCCCGATAGGTCTGCTCATGATGATGCAGGATAGTGAGCATCGGCTGCAGCGCACCGCCGCTAAACCAGCGTTCCATACGCGTTATCCAGCGTGGCGTATCGAACATCTGTGAGGGTACGGTACGGATCACCACGATCGTATCTGCGCCACGTTTGGCCGCCTCACGCACGGGTATAGCATCACTGACGCCACCGTCCAGATAGCTGATGCCTTCCAGATCCACCCCCAGGCGATAAAAGCCCGGAATGGCGCTGGATGCCTTAATGATTTCCAGCCAGTTATCACTGGTGGGCGCAAAATAACTGGGCGCATAGTCATCACTGCGGCAGGCACACATATAGAATTCGCGCCCGCTGGAAAACAGGGTTTCGGCACTGCTCATCGCCAGGGGGAATTCGCTTCGGGTGATGTCGATTAACCAGTCGAGATCGATAAGATTGCCGCCGCGTAAGAAACGCAGCGGATCGAAAAACTGCTTGCTGGTCGTATAGCGGGTGATCACCCGGCGCGCGTAGCCCGGCTGCGCGCAGACAAAGGCAGACAGATTCTGTGCCCCGGCAGACGTGCCAAGCAAAAGCTGGAAAGGGTTGAATTTAGCCCGCTGAAACTCATCTAATACGCCGGCGGTGAAGATGCCGCGTTGACCGCCACCCTCGCACACTAAGGCGATTTTCCTGGCTTTAAAAGGTGTGAGAGCAAGGGGTTCAATCGCCCCAAGCGTCACGGGAATACGTATACCCAATGTACCGACCTCAGATTGGGTTCCCGATAGGCAAATGTAGGGAATGCAGGGATTAGAATTGTGAAAGGATACTAGCACGGAGAACCAGCTACGTTGTCCATAAATTGTGCTATTGGCGTTGCGCCGTTTAACACATCGTTGCGAATATGAAGCATCCTTTGCCTCACAATAACATTCGCACAAATAACTGGTCTCCGTTTGATGCTGACTACGCCAGCATCAAACAGTCTGGGTCATCGCTATAGCTTTTTACGGCCAGTGAACAAGCTGATGAGGAACAGAATAATACCCACCACGAATACGACTTTAGCTGCCCAGGCTGCGGTACCGGCAAGGCCACCAAAACCTAATGCAGCAGCGATCAGTGCGATCACCAGAAAAATAATGCCCCAACGAAACATAAGCCTCTCCTTAACCATTTTAATATTGAACTGCTTGTTTCATCCCACGATGGGTATTTTTATCAGTGCGACTTCCGGAAGAAGCCGCACCGGGTCGTGTTAAGACTTGACCTTCAGGTCATTTTTAACACTTTTTACGCCTTCGATAGCTTTAGCGATGCTTTCGGCACGGTCAGACTGTGCCTGATTCGCCACTTCACCTGAAAGCTGAACCACACCGTCGGTGGTTTCCACTTTCACGTTACGTGAAGGAACCATGTCATCTGCTAATAGCTTAGCTTTAATTTCGCTGGTTGTGGCAGCGTCACCGGCATAACCTTTCATTGACTGTTTTTTCGCGTCTTTCACGTGCAGCTTGTCGCTGACTGATTTAACGCCTTCAACTTTTTTCACCACGGCCACGGCTTTCTCAGCCTGATCTTGTGAGGTCACAAAGCCGCTCAGGGTAACAACGCCCTGATGGGTTTTGACAGAAATGTCGGTGCTTTTGATGGAGTCGTCATCAACCAGGGCCGCTTTTGCTTTAGCCGTCACGGCGCTGTCATCCATAAAGCCGCCCACTTTCTTCATTGAGCTGTCAATTTTTGCACCGGCGCTGTCAGCCGTTTGTGAGGCTTTCTGAGACGCGGATTCCTCTGCAAATGCGCTTCCGCTCAGCAGAGCAGTACCGATCATCGCAGCCATCAATGTTTTAGTAATCTTAGTTGTGTGCATCGATATCATCCTTCTATCTGTTAACTCGCCCAAAACTGTGGGCGCAAGAGCAGCAAACAGTGCTGCTGCGGCACTGGACGCGGGGAGAATAAGTCTCTTAAACCGTCCGATGAAGTAATCATAGTCGGGATTTAGAGTTTTGCTCGGGTAACTGGTTGATCGTGCGTCAAAAGAGAGGAAAAGGCGCGTTTTAGGAGGGTTCTGTATCCGTTGAAACAGGGCCATTCCGTGCTGGAATGGCCCTGAAAGCACGAATTAGTGCTCGCGGGTTTTACGGAATGTCACATCAGGATAGCGTTCCTGAGTAATATTCAGATTCACCATGGTGGGAGCGATATAGGTCAGGTTATCACCGCCATCCAGCGCGAGGTTCACCTCATTTTTACGCTGGAAATCTTCGAACTTTTTGGCATCGCTGCACTCGACCCAACGTGCCGTAGAAACGTTAATCGCCTCATAGATGGCTTCAACGTTGTATTCGCTTTTCAGACGCGCGACGACCACGTCAAACTGCAGGACACCAACTGCTCCCACAATCAGGTCGTTATTGTGAACCGGACGGAACACCTGAACCGCGCCCTCTTCCGACAGCTGGACCAGCCCTTTCAGCAGTTGCTTTTGCTTCAGCGGATCGCGCAGGCGAATACGGCGGAACAGTTCTGGCGCGAAGTTCGGAATACCGGTGAACTTCATGTTCTCACCCTGGGTAAAGGTGTCGCCGATCTGAATCGTGCCGTGGTTGTGCAAGCCGATGATATCGCCCGGATAGGCTTCTTCTACGTGCGAACGGTCGCCCGCCATAAAGGTTAACGCATCAGAAATCACGACGTCTTTGCCAGTGCGCACCTGGCGCAGCTTCATGCCTTTTTCATAACGGCCTGATACCACGCGCATAAACGCCACGCGGTCACGGTGCTTGGGATCCATGTTAGCCTGAATCTTGAACACGAAACCGGTAAATTTCTCTTCTTTTGCCTCAACCTGGCGGGTATCGGTCTGGCGCGGCATGGGGCGCGGCGCCCACTCCACCAGGCCATCCAGCATATGATCAACGCCAAAGTTACCCAGCGCAGTACCAAAGAACACCGGAGAGAGCTGACCGCTAAGGAAAGCCTCTTTTTCGAATTCGTGCGAGGCGCCCTGCACCAGTTCCAGCTCTTCACGCAGCTGTGCGGCCAGCTCTTCGCCGACGGCCGCGTCGAGGTCTGGGTTGTTCAGGCCTTTAACGATGCGCACTTCCTGGATGGTGTGCCCTTTACCGGTCTGATAGAGATAAGTTTCATCGTTATAAAGGTGATAAACCCCTTTAAACAACTTACCGCAGCCTATTGGCCATGTGATGGGCGCACAGGCGATTTTTAACTCGCTTTCCACTTCATCCAGCAGTTCCATCGGATCGCGGATGTCACGGTCGAGTTTGTTCATAAAGGTCAGGATCGGCGTATCGCGCAGGCGCGTCACTTCCATCAGCTTACGGGTACGATCTTCAACGCCTTTCGCTGCGTCGATCACCATCAGGCAGCAGTCAACGGCGGTCAGCGTACGATAGGTATCTTCAGAGAAGTCTTCGTGCCCCGGCGTATCCAGCAGGTTTACCAGGCTGTCACGATAGGGAAACTGCATAACTGACGTCGTGATTGAAATACCACGCTGCTTTTCCATCTCCATCCAGTCAGACTTCGCATGCTGGTTGGAGCCGCGGCCTTTTACCGTACCGGCGGTCTGGATCGCCTGTCCGAACAGCAGGACTTTTTCGGTAATTGTGGTTTTACCGGCATCCGGGTGCGAGATAATCGCGAAGGTGCGGCGGCGTGCCACCTCTTCTAAAAAGGGATTAGACATGAGTGAATTCTTCTCAACGTAGCCACGCGCTAACAGGCGCGGCAGATAAATCACGGTGGCCGGCAGAACCTTACCGGCGGATAAACGGTGCCAAATGCGACTTTATGTCGTCGCGGGGTGAGCGCAAAGTTACATTGGCGTGCTTCCGGTTACCTGGTCAACTTTAAGGCGGCATAGCATACAATATTTTGTGCTATTGGCCTACAGCGTACGGAAGAGAAAGTGGCGTCAGTCAGAAACGGCAGGCCGCCGCGCCGGTAGCGCGTCAGGGTGGCCAGGCGTTACCCCGAACGAAACCTGCCCCACAAAGCGTATCCGTGGGGGCGGTTACTCCTCAGGCCTCGACTAATCGACGAGTTCGATGCCCAGACTTTCCAGCAAACAAACCGCTTCCAGGCGAGAGAATTTGGCTTTATCGACCGTGTTATGGAAGATATTGATGGCGTAATTCCAGGATTCTGTGAGATCTGCGCCACGTAGCACGGTGTGATTGAATAAACTGCCCGTCAGGTCCGATTCGGTGAGCGTTGCGCCGGTTAAATCGCACTCCCTGAAATCCACCTCTGTCAGTTTGCATGCCTCCATTTTTAAACCCTGCAATCGCAGCCCAAAAAAAGAGCCGCTGGCCAGAATACATTTCTGAAAATGCAGTTCGTGATCCAGATAAAAATCGGGCCAGTAGGCTGTCGTCCAGTCAATGCCGGTCAGCTTGCACTCATTGAAGTGAACGCCAAAGAAGCGGCTATTGGATGGGTTCAGCAGGCTCATATTGCAGTGATTAAACACACAGTTGATGAACTTGCAGGCCGAAAACACCGCAGAGGTAAAGTTGGCGTTATTGAATTCGCAGTCTTCAAAATGCGTTTCAGCGATCGTCAGACCGGTGAAATCTTCTTTTGAAAACTGGACGTCGTAAAATTCAGCATGGCTTTTGACAGATTGCATATTCACCCTGAGGGTTAACGGTGGCATTTCACGAAAAGTTTATGCGATTTCTTCGCGATGAACCCGCATAAGATTCACCTTCACGCCTTGCCTCACAAATCTCTGGTCAGGCATTTCTTGCGCATGCGCTGCAGCCAGTTCATCGCCGGGTCACCCTTGCCTTCCTGCCAGGCCGCATCCAGCCTGACCTGCCGGTAAAGGAAGCCGCACGGAAGCCAGGCGCACCGGCTTAGGGAGTGACAACTGGCGACCCGAAAAGCTGACCACAATGATAATCGCTCGCATTCAACAGTTGAAATAATTCTTTTTAAATCAATTAGATAAATTGCAAATTTTTCAATAAAAGGCTTCCCATTCGTTACCAGCCTGTTGCATAATTCACCACTAATTTATTAACACTCAAAGGACGCGGCCATGCTGACTGCTGAAATGACTGGGCGTTTAAACGACCAGCTGAACCTCGAATTTTTCTCCGCCAATCTCTATTTACAAATGAGTGCGTGGTGTAGCGATAAAGGCTATGAGGGCGCAGCGTCCTTCCTGAAAATGCATTCGCGTGAAGAGATGGAACACATGCAGCGCCTGTTCGACTATCTGAGCGATACCGGTGCTATGCCGGTGCTGGGCAGCATTGCTGCACCGCCCGTTGCCTACAATTCACTGAACGAAGTGCTGATTCAGGCGCTGGATCACGAGAAGCTGATTACCAGTAAAATCAATGAACTGGCGCACTCAGCGATGACAACGCAGGACTATTCAACCTTCAACTTCCTGCAGTGGTATGTTGCAGAACAGCATGAAGAAGAGAAGCTGTTTAAAACCGTGCTGGATAAACTGGCGATGGTTGGCGATAGCGGTAACGGTCTGTTCCTGGTCGATAAAGACCTTGGACGCATGAGCACCGAAACCCACTCCGCCTAAAATAAACCGGCCCACGCAGGTGGGCCGGTAGTGTGATTGGCGCTCTGGGTTACGCCAGTCGGTAACAGGTTGTCATTTCCCCGTTGACCCACAACGGACGCTTCTCGCCCGGCGGTAAGCTAATCGCCATATCACGCCACGCTGGCTGATAATCTCCCCGCTTTTCAATGATCAGCTCCAACCGTGACGCGCTGCTGGTTAACGTCCAGCTCAGCCAAAGCGCATTGCCCTTCTGCCAGCCGTGCGTTTCTCCGTCGTCGTCAAACAGTTCACCGGAGGTGGTCGCATTGCCCGGCGCAGGCCACAGCTGCAGTTCCCGTACGTTATCACGCTGCGCATCGGTGGTACTTTCACACTGTCCCAGTGGAATTGCGGCACCGGCACGGACCAGTAACGGCAGGCGATCCAGCGGCGCATCCAGCATTACCGACTGGCCACCCGCCAGCCAGCTACCGCTGTGCCAGTCATACCAGCCGTGGGCGTTATCTGGCAGATAGACCTGGCGCTGACGGGCGCCCTGCTCAACCACGCTTGCCACCAGCAAATCGCGGCCCAGCATGAAATCATCGCACTCGTCATAGGTGCGCGGATCGTGCTCGTGATCGAGGAAGGTTGGCCGCAGCATTGGCTCATCCTGCTCGCTGGCCTGCCAGGCCAGCGTATACAGATACGGCATCAGGCGATAACGCAGGCGAATAGCCTCACGAATCATTGATGTGGCTTCCGGATACATCCAGGGCTCGTTGACGGTGTGATCGTCATTCCATGAGTGAATGGTAAAACGGGGATGCATCACGCCATTCTGTACCCAGCGCACAAACAGCTCCGCATCCGGTTTATCGCCGGCAAACCCGCCCACATCGTGCCCGACGTTAAACAGGCCCGACAGACTCATTCCCAACCCCATACGGATGTTGTAGCGCAGGGTTTGCCAGTTTGTCCGGTTATCCCCGCTCCACGTCTGCACATAGCGCTGCATGCCTGCGCAGCCTGAACGGGAAATCAGGTACGGCCTTTTTTCCGGGGCAAAGCGCTGCTGAGCCTCCATCGAGGCGCGCATCATCAGCAGCGGCATCACCGGTCGGATGTGCTTAATCGCAATGGGCTGGCCAAAGCCATAGCAGCGTGCTTCGCCGTCCCAGACTTCATATTCGTTATTATCGTTCCAGGTCGAATCGATCCCTTTTTTCAGCAACTGCTCAGTGACGTTTTGCTGCCACCACGCCACCGTTTGGGGATGGGTGAAATCCAGATGCGAGCCTTCATCATCCCAGAATACGGAGCGCTCAGGCCGATCCTGTTCCGAATCGCGGATAAACAGCCCCTGATCCGCCACTTCTTTATAACGTGGATGATCCTGTAACAGGCAGGGCTTGATGTTGGCCGCCAGCTTCATCCCGGCCTGATGGAAAGCGGCGCTCATGGCATTGGGATTCGGCACCTTGTCATAGTTCCAGTTGAACACGTAGCGCTTGTTATTGATGGAGGTGTAGCCCGACGACAGTTGAAACGAATCGCAGGGAATCTCATGCTCGCGGCACAGTTGAATAAAAGACAGGAGCTGTTGCTGCGCATCAGGCGCATCCGTGTAGTGCATGGTGGAACCGCTGTAGCCCAGGCTCCACTTCGGTTGAAAGAGCGTCCGGCCGGTGAGGCGAACAAATGCCTTGGTCACCTCCAGCAGCGTCGGGCCCAGCATCATGTAGTAATCCAGATCGCCCGCCTCTGCGCGGTAACGGCGATAAGGCAGATGATAATTATCTAACTCATTCCCCAGGTCCAGCCAGCTGCTGGTGAGGTTATCGTAAAACAGCCCGAAGCTGACGCCGTCACGCTGGGTCAGCGTGAAAGGAATATGTTTGTAGAGCGGATCGGTGCTGGCAGCGTTATAGCCCATCGCATCCAGATTGCGCATTTCGAAACGGCGATTGACCCGGTTGAGATCGCCGCTCTTTTCACCCAGGCCGTAAACCCGATCCTGCGGCTGACGACGCTGATAATGTTCCACGCCATCGCCATGCATGTTCAGCAGGTAAGCCCCGGTATGGCGATCGACCGCCAGCGGCTGCCAGTCGGTGCCGTCAAAATGTTCCCAACTGAGGCAAAGGGGATAATGCACGGTAACCCGCAGTCGGTCCGTGGCCAGACGGATTTGTTGCGCCTCCTGTTGCAGGGTAAAGGCGGGCAGCGTAAAACCTTCCAGCGATTCGCGGTCGCGCCCCTCCCAGGGCACATCCTCTTGCGGGGCAATGCTCCAGGTGCGGTTCAGCGCCAGTTCCCCGTCGCGTTTCAGCAGCACGCGCATCAGGCCGTTTTCTAATACGTAAATCCGTAAAAAGTGACGCTGCTCGACTTTCAGTTCGACAAAATGCGGCGTTTGTTGATGTAGCGTCCATGTCTTAAGTGTTTTCATGAGATTACCCTCACTGTTTAGCAGTACGTTGGCGGCGTTCGGCAATAAACATCACCAGAAAAACCGCGCCAATCAGATCAAAAAAGCCCATGGCAATAAACAAGGGATTGAAGCCAATGGTGTCGGCGGTAACGCCGATAATCAGTGAAAAAATAAAGCTGGCTATCCAGGCGCAGGACCCGCGCATGCCGTTGACCGTCGCCATCTGGCGGCGATCAAAACGCTCAACCACCAGCGCGCTCAACATGCAGGAAATCACCTGGTGGCCGAAACCGCCGATGGAGATCAGGGCAATGGCAAGATAGGGATCTTTAACCAGCGTCATCAGTGCCAGCGAGATCATCAGCGCGGCCCCGGTGACGGAACTGGCGACGATGGAGTTCACGCGGGAGCAGCCAAACCAGCGCACGTAGAGTTTTGTCAGGTAACCGCTGGCGACGCTGCCGAAGTCAGCGGCCAGGAACGGCAGCCAGGCGAACATCACGATCTGCTTCAGATCCATGCCGCGTTCATTGGCCAGGTAGAGCGGCACCCAGAAGCTCAGGACCGCCCAGGCGGGCTCGGCTAAAAAAGCCGGAATAGCGATTCCGTAAAACTTCTTCTCTTTCCCAATCACTTTCATCGCAGTGAAAAACGGCAGCTTTTCGCCGATGACTTCGTTGTCCTGGGTAATAAACGCCCGCTCCTCATCCGAGAGGCGCGGATGGCGTTCAGGCGAGTGATAGCCCCACCACCAGAGCGCCACCCAGATCAAACCCAGCCCGCCGGTGAGCAGGAATGCGCCCTGCCAGCCAAACGAGATATGCGCGATATAAATAATGGGCGGAGCCAGCATCGCGCCGACGGAAAAGCCAACGCCCGCCCAGCCTGCCGCTACCGGCCGCTCCTTTTTCGGAAACCACTCCCCGATGGCCTTGGCATTCGCGGGCGTGGCTGCCGCCTCTGATGCACCCATCACAAAACGTAACAGCGCCAGATGCAGCCAGCTTCCTGCCCCGGCGTGCAGCAGACAGGTGACAGACCAGATAACGGCGCAGATCAAAAAGCCCACTTTCAAACCGATAACATCAATTAACCAGCCGCACACAGGCTGAAACAGCGTATAGGCCAGTTGGAAAGCCGCCACGACCCAGGAATACTGCTCCGTGGTCATATTCAGGGTGCTTTTCAGTTCCGGTGCCAGAATCCCCAGGGAGTTACGGGTGATGTAATTCACCGTGACGCCCAGCAGGAACATGCCCAGCATCCACCAGCGCAAATTTTTAATCATCCGCAGCGGGCGCGACGACGCGTGAGTGCGGGTGGTCGTGTCGAGACTCATGATGAAACTCCTGTAGCCAGTGATTGACGCGTTGCCGCGCAGCGAGCCTGTTTATCTGATCCGACCTTAAAAAAGCCGAAAACGTGGGTACAGCCCATTTTTTGCAAACCTTTTCATGGCACTATCGGGAAATAACAAAAATGCCCTTGCAGACCAGCAGGGACACGATTCAGCACCTTATGAAAATTTTTTCATTTGCAGATTTGAGGGCGATCACAGAATGAAGCAAAGCTTAAAAGTGAGCGAAATTGCCGCCCTGAGCGGCGTGTCGATCAGCACGGTTTCGCGCGTCCTTGCCGGGAAAGCCAATATTCGCGCCGCCACGCGCGACAAAGTGTTACGCATCGCCCAACAGCAAGGCGTACTGGATAATCTTCAGCATGGTCGGCTGTTGCTTAATGACCTGATGGTATTTGCGCCACCGCGGGCATTCGATATCCGCACGGATATCTTTTATTACAAGGTGATCCAGGGGATCAGCGAAGCCGTTAAACCGCACGATGTGCGGTTGCGCTACTGCCCGCTGGAAGAAGTGGAAAGCGATGCCGCGCTGTTTATCGACAAGATGCAGCAGACGGAAGCCGCGCTGTTGATCGGTATTGACGATGAACACATTCATCAGCTGGCGGCCGAAATGAACAAACCCTGCGTGCTGATCAATGCCCGCGACCGCCGAATGCGCCTGCCCTCGGTGTCGCCGGATCATCAGCTTATTGGCGAGTTTTCCGCGCGCTATCTGTTTGAACAGGGCCATCGGCAAATTCTGTCGCTGCACTGCCTTCGGCGTTACACCATGGAGCAGCGGCTTCAGGGCGTACGCGATGCCTGGCATGCCATGAATCTGCGCTTCGACAGCCGCCAGCACCTGATTACGCTCAACAGTTTTAGCAGCAGCGAAGCCAGCGCCTGTCTGGGCGATTATTTGCGTCGCTGCCCGCAGGCGCAGCGCCCTACGGCGATTCTGGCGAGTGGCGATTATATTGCCGCCGGAACGGTGCAGGCGTTACAGCAAGCGGGCCTGCGGGTGCCGGAAGATGTGTCCGTGATGAGCATGGATGGTTTCAACCTGGCCACCGTGCAGGAGATCCCGTTAACCTCGGTTCAGGTTCCGCGAGACGAGCTGGGCGAGGCCGCCGTCAAAATGCTTCAGGCGTTGCGTTTAGATCCAAACCTGCCGCCCGGTAATCTGCTGCTGAACGGCAAGCTGGTGGTACGCGACTCGGTACGCCGCATCCGGGATAATCCGGGTCATGCGCCGGTGCAGCAGCACGGGCTTTACAGCTAATGCGATCAGGCAAAGCTTTCCCAGCGGGATGACAGCGTAAAGTGACGCTGCCAGCTGAGCGTGGCTGACGCTCGGGCGATTAACTGCTGGCACAATGCCGGCTCGACAAAAGCGGGAATGACCTGTTCCTCTCCGCTGTGTTTGATCAACGCCAGTTGATCGTCCAGCGGGGGATGGACATTCCAGGGCAACCACTGCGCTGAGCCGTTTTGTAGCATCGCGAAGGCCCGCGTGCCGCGAGCGACATGACTGCTAAAAATCAGGTTGAACTCGGGTCGCTGGCTCAGCAAGGCGGCCAGGCCGCTGTCCGCCACCGCATCGGCCGCGACGATAACGCTGTCAGGTCGCCATTGCGCAGGCGTCGGCTCACGCAGCAACGGCAGCAACGCCAGCGCCGTGGCGGCCGGCAGCGCATTTTGCGCCAGCAGCTGTGACACGTCTTCCCGCACCTGCGGGCACAGCACCACCGGCAACCCTTTTGCTCGTAGCCGCAGTGCCATCTCCGGGCCTCTGCCGTGCAACGGCGCCGTGACCACCGCCCCGTGGCGGGCAGCCTGTACCAGCGCGTCAACCTGCTGATTAAGCCGCTGATGACGGTCGCCGTAAGAGGCATCGGTAATCAACCAGCGCGCCCGTGGTGGGCGGTCAAAAGGCAGCAGCAGTGATTCGCGACTCCAGTCGCCCATATAGGTGATGCCGCCCGCGACCGGCAGGTGAAACCAGACGGATCCCGGTGAGTGGCCGCTCCGGCCGGTAAACAGATTAAGCGGGCCAACCGCGCACTGCCCGCGTAAGGGCAATGCGTGCCGCGATCGCGCAGGTACTGGGCACTCTCCCAACTGCTGCCAGGTCAGTTCCGTGGCGTAAACCGGCGGCGATCCCAACGCCTGCCAGCTGTCGAGTGCACCTGTATGGTCGCCATGAGAATGGGTCAGACAGATGGCATCGACGTGCCCCGTGACCGCTAAATCCGGCCTTACGCCGGGCTCCGGCCCCGCGCCCAGATCCCACAACAGGCGGTATCCCTGAATCTCAAGCAGGAAAGCGGCGGGCAACTTTCCCCCCACGCCGCTCACCACGGTCAGGCTTGCCATGGCAATACTCCCTGCGGCAAAGCGCGCGTCAGGCGCGTCGCCAGCAACATCAAGGTCAGAACAACCAGAATCATCAGGCATCCTACGGCGGCAGCCAGCGGTGCAGAGCCGCCCTCATCAAGAAAGATAATGGTTGGCCCAAGGGTTTGCGTATCGGAGGTCACCAGCAGCACCGAGACCTGAATTTCGTTCAGCGCGGTCAGAAAGACCAACAGGCTTCCCGCCAGCGCAGACGGCGCCGCCAGCGGCAGTAAAATATCGCCCATGCGGCGCAGAAACCCCGCTCCACACAGACGCGCGGCCTCATCCAGCGAGGGGTCAATTTGTGCGAAGCCCGCCAGCGTGGGGCGCAAGACTAAGGCCAGGAAGTTGGACAGATAGGCGGCGAGAATGATCCAGACCGTGCCGTAAATCGAGACCGCCAGCAGAGGAAGCGGCGGCAGAAAAAACAGGATTGCCGCCACACCTGTCACGATACCGGGCAGCGCATAAGTCAGCTCGCTGGCAAACCACAGGCCGCGCACCAGTCGCGTGCGTCGCCAGTTCAGGAAGAAAGCCAGAAACAGCGCCATGACCGTGAGCATCAGCGTCGCCAGCGAGGTGAGCCACAGGCTGGTCGCGAAAGCATGGCGTATTGCGGGATAGCCCCACAGCGCCTGATAAAAGTTTTCCAGCGTCAGGGTCTGCCACGTCAAGGCCTGACCAAAGCCGCGCGTCAGCGCACTGGTCAGCAGCGCGCTGACCGGCATGATGAGCGTAGCCGCCATCCACAGCCAGGCCATCACCTCCGTGGGCAGCCGCGCGCCGTTAAGCGGTTGCTGAAACGGGCGCGGCGAGCCACTCACGCGAACATCACGCCGTCCGCCCAGCCAGCCGCTCAGCATCATGCCGGTTAAGGTGATCAGCGCAATCAGCAAAGAATAGACGGCCGTATCCGGCAGCGCACCGGGGCCAATGGCGTTAAGTTGCTGATAGACCAGCGTAATTAAGGTCGGCAGGCGTGCCGGAATGCCCAGCATCGCCTGAATACCAAAATTACCCACGCTTGCCACAAATGCCAGCGCTGCGCCCGCGAAGATGGCGGGACGCGCCAGCGGTAAAATAATGGTGCGCAGGATTTGCCCGTGCGAAGCGCCGCTAATCTGCGCGGCTTCCACCAGTTCTGCCGGTAAACGGCGAAGCCCGGCACGCACCGTCAGGAACACCAGCGGCGCATTGTGCAGGCCCAGCAGCAGCACGATTCCGCCCCATGAATAGAGCGGTTGTTCACCCGGCGCGAACCAGGGTAAACCCAGCAGCTGAAACAACGATGCCAGCAGGCTGCCTGGCGCCAGCGCCTGCAGCCAGGCAAGTGCCGTCACCTGTGGCGGAATCATCAGGGGTAAGATAAAGGCGAAGACCCAGGCTGCTTTAGCGCGCATATCGCTCAGCGCAACCAGCCAGGCGGCGAGCGTGCCAAGCAACAGCGACAACAGGGTGGCGCTCAGCCCGATGCTTAAGGTCGTTAACGTGGCGCTGAGTACCCGGCGGCTGATCAACAGCTGCGTCAGCCGTGTCAAATCCGGTACGCCCTGCGGGGCTATCGCTGTCCAGATCAGCCGGGTAAAAGGCGCCACGGACAGCAGCCCGATCGTCAGCACCAGCAGCCCTAGCACCCAGGGTTCAGCGCGAAAACGCCAGCGCGTGCGATGCACCCGGCGAGGCTGACAGTCGTTACTCAGCACGCTCATTCTCAGCCACCGAACAGCGCGGTAAACTGTTCCCGCACCTGCGCATCATCGGCCACCGCCTTCTCCACGTCCGGGGTCAGCAGTTTGATCTGGTCTACCGGAACAAAGCCTTCAGGCGCGGCAATGCGGTCATCGACCGGCCGGTTACCCTGCTGAACCACCAGTTTCTGTCCCGGCTCTGACAGCAGAAAATCCACAAAGGCTTTCGCGGCAGGCAGGTTATGCACCGATTTCATAATGGCGACGGGTTCCGTGACGTAAGACACGCCCTCTTCGGGATAGACCAGGTCGATGGGCGATCCCTGCTTTTTGGCCCGGATAATGTCGGCATCGGTAATCACACCATATTTATCCAGTCCACTCGCTACGGCTTTTAACGCAGGTCCGTTACCGCCCTGCGGCGCGATGCCCAGCGCCGCCAGCTGTTTATAGAAGTTCCAGCCGATGTCAGGCGTCGTGATATCCGTGTGCAGCTTATACAAGGCAGCCCCGGAGTAAAGCGGACTGGGCATGGCAATTTGCCCTTTGTTGTCCGCGTTTAGCAGGGCTTTCCAGCTGTTAACGGGTTTAGCGCGCTGCGTGTTGTAGGCAATCACGGTGGCGATAATTTTGGTGCCAAAAAAGGTTTTATCCCGGTCATAAAAGGCGGGTTTCAGGTGATCGACGGGCGCATCCTGATACGCATAGAGCTGCTTCTCTTTCTTCAGTGCGCCAAGGTTGATGGCGTCGGCAACCAACAGCACGTCGGGCTTCACCTTGCCGCTCATCATTTCCGTGTGCAGCACGTTCATTAACTGCGTGGTGCCGTTGCGCGTCCATTCCACCTGAATACCGGGATAGGCCGCTTTGAACGCGTCCATAGTTTGCTGCGCAATTTCCGGTGCCTGCGAGGTGTAGACCACCAGCGTGCCGGCAGGCTTGTCTGCCGCCTGCGCCAGCGTGGGGCCTGCCAGCGCAGCCGTGAAGAGCAGAGATGTAACCGAGGTAAGCATGAGTTTTTTCATACTGTCTGAAGTCCTTTATGCGGGAAGAATCCAGCCGTCAGTCACGGCAATATTTACGGTGTCGTTAACCCTGAGAGCAGAGACATCGTCAAGGGCCAGCGTGATGGAAACCTCAGGCTCTGCCTGGGGAGACAGATGGATGTCGTAATGGCCGCCGCGGTAAATCAGGCGTTCAACCCTGGCGGTGAAATGGCCGGTTTCGTCAGCCGCCAGGCGGAAACTGGCCCGATGAAAGCTGGCTTTACCCTGCGGCAAGGCTGTCTGATACGCGGCACAGCGCAGCCGCATCCGTGTACCAAACAGCATCACCGATGCCTGCCCCTGGCCTGTCGGTTCAATCTCTTTTACCGGCAGCACGCGCCCCTCATCAATAAAGGTGGCGACCATCTCATTGGCGGGCTCACGCCACAGGGTTTGTGGTGAAGCAAACTGCATGACCTGCCCCGCATTCAGCACCACAACGCGATCGGCGAGCGCCATCGCTTCGCGCTGATCGTGGGTGATATAAATTAAGGTGGCCCCGCTGTGACGGTGAAAACGGCGAAACTCCTCTTCCATGGCGGCACGCAAATGCACGTCAAGGTTAGCCAGAGGTTCGTCAAGCAGGACCAGCCGGGGCTTTGCCACCAGGCAACGGGCCAGGGCTACGCGTTGACGCTGACCGCCGGACAGATCGGCCGGGCGGCGATCGGCAAAGGCCAGCAGGTCGACCAGCGCCAGGGCCTGCCGGATACGTTCTTCCCGATCGGCACGGTTCACGCCGCTGACTTTCAGGCTATAGCCTACGTTTTCAGCCACCGTCATATGCGGCCACAGCGCGTAGTTTTGAAACACCACGCCAAGATCGCGGTTTTCGGGAGGCAGATGAAAATCCGGGGAGGCAAACAACGTGTCGTCCACCCAGATCTCGCCGCGATCCAGCGTTTCAAAGCCGGCGATTAACCTGAGTAAGGTCGTTTTGCCGCAGCCGGAGGGGCCCAGCACGGCGATAAACTCCCCCTGCTGGATCTCCAGCGAGACCGCCTCAAGGACCGGCTGCGCCGCGAAGGCTTTATTCAGCCCGGAGAGTGAAATTGCGGCCATGTTGATGTCGCCTTTGCCGTGTACGTTTTGTGGAAGACGTTACGACAGTTTGATGACAGGACCGTGACACCGGGCTACTTCGGCAGATGGACCGCCACGTAGCGCTCGTAGCGCGATGGCTTGATTTTGGTTAAATCCGCCAGAACCAGCCCATCAATACAGTTGTTAAAGTCCGGGTCGCTGCCGAAATCAATAAACTGCACCCCGCCTGGCTCATAGACTTCGCAATACTGTTTGTAGAGCGTGGGGATGGCGACGCCGAGGTTACTGAGCAGCTGCTTCAGCCGCTGAAGATCCTCTTTGTAATCATTGCCGCTAAACTGGGCCAGTACGGCAGGCAGAGAGGCCGGATAAGGACAGCGCGAGGTCGCCAGCGGAAAGTCCGTTGGGAAATAGATCCGATAGAACGCGACCAGCAAATCGCGCGCCGCCAGCGGCATAGTACCAGAGATGGAAACCGGTCCGAACAGATAGCGCACCTCAGGATATCTGGCCACGTAAGCCCCGATGCCAAGCCAGAGATAGTCCAGCCCGCGTTTACCCCAGTAGGCGGGCTGAATAAAGCTGCGGCCCAGTTCAATGCCCTGACGAAGAATAGGGATCATGCGTTCGTCGTAATGGAACAGGCTGTGACTGTAGAGGCCTTCCATGCCGCGTCGTTCCAGCTGTTCGCCACCGGGGATAAACCGGTAAGCCCCGACGATTTCCAGCTCTGCGTCGTCCCACAGAATCAGGTGATAGTAGTCATCATCGTAGCTGTCGAGATCCCGTCGGCGACCGCTGCCCTCACCGACGGCACGAAAGGCAATCTCACGCAGCCGTCCCAGTTCACGCAGTATCGGCACCCAGGTCGCCCCGTTACGCCGCCACAGATAGATCTTCTTGCCGTCAGGCGTATTGCCCAGCAACTCGCTTTGCAGCAGAGCCTTTTTCAGTTCGGCACGATCTTCCGCCAGCGCGATGGCGGATTCTGTCTGGAAGAGCCCTTTTTTGCCCTGCCCCAGGCGGTAAACATGTTTTCGCACGCGCTTTGCCAGCTCTTTGCCGGGCGTATGGCCATCGTGCCAGTGTGCGAAGGGGATCTGCGCGCCGATACGCAGTTTGATGCGCATCCCGCGTTGTTTAAACATTTCACGCACCAGCATCAGCATCGCCACGGACGGTGCGACTTTCGCGGTGGCATAGAACAGTGAGCTGTTTCGACCTTCGACATGCACCGGTACCAGCGGCGCGCGCGCTTTCGCGGCCAGGCGCAGAAAGCTGTGATGCCATTCGCGATCGCGCACGCCGGCGCTGGTCAGGCGGGACACTTCGCCCGCCGGGAAGATAATCAGGACGCCCTGATTGCTCAGGTGCTGTTGCATGTGCTGCAGCTGCTGGCGGTTGGTGCGGTTACCGATATTGTCGACGGGTAACATCAGGCTGTTGAGCGGTTCCAGCAGCATAATTAGCCGGTTCGCCACGATTTTCACGTCGCGGCGAACCTGAGATATCGCATGCAGTAACGCCATGCCGTCGATGGTACCCAGTGGATGGTTCGCCACGATCACCACCGGTCCGTGCGATGGGATCTGCTCCAGATCGCGCTCGCTAAGTTCGCAACGGACGTCAAGATGTTCCAGTACCTGCTCGACCATATCCAGCCCTTTCAGGTGGGGATAGCGCGCGGCAAAGCGCTGGAATTCATCTTCACGTAGAATCCACTTCAATATCCGTTTCTGCCAGTTGGCAGGACGCTGGTTCGGCCAGAAACGTTCAATGACCTGATCGACTGAAAACATAGTTAACCTTTCGTGCCTGTCCCGGAGATACAGCGAAAGTAAGTCGCATTGTTTGCACTTTTATGAATTACGGCAGGTCGGCAGGCAAATTTGTTGGCGCGGTCAGCGGCACATGAGCGCCTAAACAGGTTTTCATCAGGAAAAACAGCAAGATAAGACAGGATATTTCGCCGGCTCGGCGCGGCGCCGGGATATGAAAAATCTTAATACTGGTTGCTATAAAGGCGCTAACGTCTCCTGGCCGCCTCTCAGTAGGAGGCAGCGGGGCCGGTTGCCGCTGCCAAACCTCTGCAGCCACGTCTTCATCCCTTTTGGGCAGCCGGTCCCTGTGCGCGCTACGGGTTGTGCATCATGGCGGCAACCGGGGTCCAGATCTCGGTCATCGCGCCCGCTTTACCCGTAAAGGGATCCCGTTTTGGCAACGGGACTTTTTTCACTTTTTCCTGGGACAGTTTGAGCTGGCCGATTTCATCGCGCAGAATTTCAGGCTTCAGCCCTTCAGGATAGGCACCTACCGCCAGGAAATCTTCGCTGGCGGAAACCTGTCGATGCCCGACACCCGCAGGGATCAGCACGGCATCCCCTGCCCGCAGGGTAATCATGCGGCCACTGTCGCCCCCAAACAGCACTTCCGCCCAGCCTTCAGCGACGCCAAGAAGCTCATGCGTATTAGGATGGTAGTGCATATAGGGAAACAACTGATCGCGCCAGTCAGGCGGCCAGCCATTTTTTTCAAAGGTTTCCTCGAACCAGGTGGCGATATTCTCTTCGTCCTCCGGCACCACGCGTGGCCAGATAATCAGCGGCAGCGGATTGTTTGGTACGCCAGCAGACGGGCTGGCGAACATCAAATGTTGTGGGTTATTTGATGCCCCAGCTGAAAATGTGCCTGCTGCGAAAGACATCAGCAACATCAGACTGGAAGTTTGGGCAGTCATACAATGTCTCCTTTTTTCTTTAGTGTGACAAAGGTCGCAGGGTTGGAATGTGCGCTATACATCACAATTTACATAATCACTCTAACTCGCTAACCAAAGCCAAATTAGTTGTTAACAATATCTCCTTAACCCGCTAAGTCTTTTTTATCTGGTAGGATTAATCTGTAAACGGTGCGGCGGCCATCGTTGCCCGCTGAACCGCCCGCTTTTTTGCCGCCGTCAGCGCGAAGATGAAGACCAATACCGCCAGAAAATGACGGGCCGATGACACCGCCCCGATCTGCTGCGCGGGCTGTTGCAAGGAAATAAAAAAACCCGTCAGGGCTGACGGGTCGGTGCACATTCATGGGCCTTAACGGAAGCGCCTGGCAGGCTCGTTTCACTCAGTAGACAATCCCGGGTGGATTAACCATCGAATGGGTAATCGCCTCATCCTGCTCGCCCCAGCGTTGTAACACCTGGCGATACTGCCCGCCGGCAATAGTGCCATCCAGCGCGGTTTGCAGCGCCGCGGCCAGGCCATTGCCTTTTTTCGTGGTCACCGCTACCCAGGCGCGGTAGGGCCCCTCGCCGACTAATTTCGTCTGGCCGCGTGACGCCACCTTCCAGGCCGCCACGGCGTGCGGACCAAACATCGCATCTGCCCGCCCTGAAAGCAGATACAGCGTGGCCGAGGCATCGTCGGTCAGGTAAATCGGCGTGACCGGTGGCAATCCTTTCGCCCGGTTCTGTGCGTCCCAACTGAGTAAAATACGTTCCTGATTGGTGCCGGAGGCCACGATGATGCGTTTGCCCGCCACGTCTGGCGG
The DNA here is from genome assembly GCF_029967885.1 of Pantoea sp. V106_11. Classification (NCBI taxonomy): domain Bacteria; kingdom Pseudomonadati; phylum Pseudomonadota; class Gammaproteobacteria; order Enterobacterales; family Erwiniaceae; genus Pantoea; species Pantoea sp. V106_11. The sequence goes on along the minus strand of NZ_JASCAK010000029.1, from coordinate 62,278 downwards.
AGAAGTTATCGCGCTGACCGGACTGTCCGCCTTGACGGCAAAGGCGTGGTTATCGGCCCGATAGGTCGCAAAATCAAACTTCTTTTTCCGCTCTTCGGTCACCGCGATATTAAACATGGCCACGTCATAGCGCCCGGCACTGATCCCCAGCGGCCAGTCCTCCCAGGAAGCCGGTACCAGTTTAAGTTTCAGCCCGAGGCTGTCCGCCAGCAGGCGGGCAATATCCGGATCGCTGCCAATGCGGGTCACGTTATCCGCCGCCAGCAGCGCCAGCGGCGGTGAGTGAGTGGCTGAAGTCGCTACCGTTAACGTGCCGGGCTCAACAAAATGAAAATCCGCCGGAATTTTTTTAACCGCCTCAGGGTTCACCGGCGCGTGAATCGGCTGTTCATTTCGGGCGACATCCGGTTTTTCCTCGGCAAAAACCGCGCCGCTCACCAGCAGCGCGCACAGCGTCACACAGGCATATCTCATTCTGGCCCCTTAGAGTACGCGCGCCAGAAAGCGGCGCGTTCTCTCATGTCGTGGGTGGTTTAACACCTGGCTACTGCTGCCCTGCTCGACAATTTTTCCGTCCACCATAAACACCACGTTGTCAGCTACCTCGCGGGCAAATCCCACTTCGTGTGTCACGATGACCAGCGTGGTGCCCGATCGGGCCAGCTTTTTAATCACGTCCAGCACTTCGCCGACCAGTTCCGGATCCAGCGCCGAGGTTGGCTCATCAAACAGCATCACCCGGGGTTGCAGCATCAAAGCCCGGGCAATGGCAATGCGCTGCTGCTGCCCGCCAGAGAGATGCCGGGGCCACGCATCGGCCTTATGACGCAGGCCGACGATATCCAGTAGCTCACCGGCACGGATTATCGCTTCACGCTTCGAGAGCTGACGGTGCGCGATGGGCGCTTCGATTAAATTTTGCAGTACCGTAAGATGGGGAAACAGATTGAAGTTCTGAAAGACATAGCCCACGTTAATGCGCTGACGCAGAATCGCCCGCTCCTTCAGCTCATATAGCCTGTCACCCCGACGCTGATAACCAATGTAATCGCCGTCAATCTGGATAAACCCTTCATCCACGCGTTCCAGGTGGTTAATGGTGCGCAGCAGCGTAGATTTTCCCGATCCTGATGGCCCCAGAATCACCGTAACGGAACCGGGTGCCAGATCCAGCGAGACGTTGTCCAGCGCCTTGAGCCTGCCGAAACGTTTGCTGACGCCGGTAATGCTGATGGCTCCGGTGGTAGGGGATAAGCGGTAATCAATGGCTTCGGACATGGCCGATCTCCTCAACAGGATTAAGCGGTGCGACGCGAGTGCGCCATTGTCGCCAGCGCGACGGTTGGGGTTCACGGCTGACGCTGCGAGCCAGCCAGCGCTCAACGCTGTGCTGAATCACTGACAGGACGGTGGTGATAATCAGATACCAGGCCGCGCCGACCATCAGTAACGGGATCACTTCCTGGTTGCGGTTGTAGATCATCTGGATGGTGTAAAACAGTTCCGGCATCGCCAGCACATAGACCATCGCCGTGCCCTTCGCGAGGCTGATAATCTCGTTAAATGCCGTCGGAATAATGGTGCGTAACGCCTGAGGCAGAATGATGCGAAAGGTGCGACGCGACGCGGACAGCCCGAGGGCGGAAGCCGCTTCCACCTGACCATGATCGACACCCAGAAAGCCGCCGCGAATGATCTCTGCACTGTAGGCTGCCTGTACCAGCGTCAGACCAATAACCGCCGCGGGAAACTGGCCCAGCACATTGATGGTCTGAAAATGGCCCCATGACAGCGAGGTAAAAGGCACGCCAAGAGAGAGCGTGTCGTAGAGATAGGAGAAGTTGTAGAGAATGATCAGCACCACGATCAGCGGCAGCGATCGAAACAGCCAGATGTATCCCCATGCCAGGCTGCTTAACAGCCAGGACGACGAGAGCCGCGCCAGCGCCAGTACGCCACCGAACAGCAGGCTGAACACCGTGCCCAGCAGGGTCAACAGCAGCGTTTGCCCCAGGCCATGTAAAATTACCGGATCAAAGAACCAGCGGGCAAACACGCCCCATTCCCAGCGTGGATTAAACGCTACCGACTGCACCACGCCCGCCAGGATAAACAGCGCTACCACGGCGCCCAGGGTGCGGGCGGGATAGCGGGCAGGCACCACATGAAGTTGTTGTTGATGACGCATGCTCGCTCCTTAACTTGCCTGCGCAACGCTGTGCACGTCGATGACTTTGATGAAGCGTAAGCGTCCATCGTGCGGTGGCTGTCCGAAACGCTCCAGATCGCCACTCAGATCGAACTGCGGCTCATAGCCGTGGCCGGTATATAAGCGCACCGCCTCGGGCTGGCGGAAACCGGTGGTCAGAAACAGGCGCTGATAACCGGCGCGCAGCGCCCGTCGCTCCAGCTCTTTTAGCACCACCAGCGCCAGCCCCTGACGACGCAGGTCGCCACGCGTCCAGATGCGCTTCAGCTCTGCCGTGTGCGCGTCGTAAGGTTTGTACGCGCCCATGGCGATAATCTCGCCGTCGCGCTCCAGCACAATAAATAAGCCGTGCGGCGGCAGATACCATTCGGCCTGCTCCTGTTCCTGATGGCGGCTGAAATAATCGCCATAGCGGGCCGCATATTCACCGAATAAACCGGTCAGGATGGGCACCAGCTCCGGCGCATCCGGTGACAGCTCGCGGAATTGCAGTTCACTCATCATGCGCTCCTTAGTCACCCAAACCCGGTGGATTAATCTCGGAATGGTCGATGCGTTCAACGCCCTCGCCCCAGCGATCCAGCACCTTCTGATAGTCACCATTTTGAATGACGCCGTTCAGGGCGGTGCTGATGGGTTCAGCTAACCCACTGCCTTTTTTTACCGTGACGGCAATGTGCGCGGCTTTCGGCCAGCCCCCATCAACGCTGCCGACCAGGCGGGTTTTGCCGTTGAGCGCGGCTTTCCAGGCACCGATCACGTTAGGGCCAAAGTACGCATCCGCTCGTCCGGCCTGCAGCGCCAGCGTCTGGGCGGCGTCATCTTTGGTGTAAATCGGCGTGAAAGGCTTAAGACCCCTGGCCTGATTTTCTTTATCCCAGGCGAGTAAAATCGCCTCCTGATTGGTTCCAGAACCCACAATGATGCGCAGTCCGGCAATATCATCGGCTTTAGTCAGCGACTGGATTGGGCTGCTGGTTTTGACGTAAAACCCCAGCGAGTCTTTACGGTAGGTCGCAAAATCAAACTTCTCTTTGCGCGCCTTCGTCACGGTGATGTTGGTAATGGCGGCATCATATTTTCCCGAGGCCACGCCGAGCGGCCAGTCTTCCCAGGAGGCCGGCACCACGTTGAGCCTCAGCCCCAGGCTGTCGGCCACCAGCCTGGCAATATCGACTTCGCTACCCAGCAGCGTTTTATTGTCATCCGAAAAAACAGTGAGCGGCGGGGAATTCAGCGCCGCTACCGCCACGGTCAACGCGCCCGGTACGGCAAAATGATAGTTGGCGGGCAGCTGCGCCACCGCGCTGGCATTTTTCGGCGTGTGGATCGGGGCTTTGTTGGCCTCAAGACTGACGCGCTGGCCATTTACGGCGACGCTGGTGCTTTCCGCCAGGCTGCCACCGCTGACGCTAAGCATCAGCAAGGCGATAAAACTCGTTTTATGCATAGCAAAGGCTCTTATTGTGAGGTGAATTGATTAACCGGCTGTGGCAAGGCAAAGCTGTCACGCAGCGTTCGGCCCGGGTAGTCACGTCGCGCTAACCCGCGCGCCTGCAAGACGGGCACCACCTGGTCAACAAAACGCTCAAAGGTATCAGGCGTACCGCCGTTGATGATGAAACCGTCTGCCGCCTGGCTTTCAAACCACAGTTGCAGGCCGTCGGCGACCTGCTCCGGCGTGCCATGAAACAGCGGACGTGGCGTGGCCGCTTCCAGCGCCGCCTGACGCAGCGTGTGCCCCTGCTCGCGGGCTTTGCGTTTAATCTCGTCGGTGGTACTGCGGAAACTGTTCTGGCCGATATCACCGAGATCGGGAAAAGGCGCATCGAGTGGATACTGTGAAAAATCATGATGGTCGAAGAAGCGACCGAGATAGTTGAGCGCATCCTGAATGGAAACCAGCGCGGCGGTGGTTTGATATTGCTGCTCCACCTCCTCTGCATCTCTGCCGACAATCACGCTTACGCCCTGAAAAATATGCAGATCCTGTGGCTGACGGCCGTTTTTCACCAATTGCGCTTTAACATCCCGGTAAAAAGCCTGGGCTTCTTCTCGCGTTGGCTGATGCGTAAAAATGGCATCGGCATGACGCGCCGCCAGCTTTTTGCCGTCCTCCGAGGCACCTGCCTGAAAAATGACCGGTCGGCCCTGCGGCGTGCGGGAAATATTGAGCGGTCCCTGCACCTGAAAGAAGTCGCCGTGATGGTTAAGCGTGTGCAGCTTCGCGGGATCGAAAAACTGACCACTCTCTTTATTGCGAACAAAGGCATCCTGTTCCCATGAATCCCACAGCCCTTTCACCACCTGCAGATATTCGTCGGCAATACGGTAACGCAAGGCATGTTCAGGGTGCTGCTGGCGAGAAAAGTTCTTCGCCGACCCTTCCAGCGGAGAAGTGACCACGTTCCAGCCCGCACGTCCGCCGCTCAGGTGATCCAGGCTGGCGAACTGGCGCGCCACGGTAAAGGGCTCGCTATATGAGGTGGAGACGGTGCCTACCAGCCCCAGATGTTCGGTGACGCCAGCCAGAGCCGACAGCAGCGTTAAGGGTTCGAACCGGTTCAGAAAGTGGGGAATCGATTTTTCGTTGATAAATAAGCCGTCGGCGACAAACAGAAAATCCAGTTTGCCCTGCTCCGCTTTACGCGCGATTTTTTTCGCGTAGTCAAGGTTAATGCTGGCATCTGCCTGGGCTGCCGGGTGGCGCCAGGCCGACATGTTTCCAGAGGCGCCATGCAGAATGGTACCCAGTCGAAGCTGTCTTGTGGTCATGATGTGCTCTCTTTTGTGCATCAGGATGCCAGGCAGCTGTCCGGGACAGCCACACAGGCACTTCAGGCGGTTGAAATCAATTCAGGGCGGGTTCACGACATCGGTCGTGAAGATGGTGCAATGCCTGCCGGGCGAGTTGCGCAAAATAGTGAGCGGCGGGCGCTATCGAAGCTTCGTCGGGGGTGAAACCGGCATGATGCAGGCCAAAGTCGCTGGCGCTGCCAATGCTGACAAACGCGCCCGGCACCTGCTGGAGGTAGAAGGCGAAATCTTCCCCACCCAGGTGTAGATCGGCAGTCTGAACCCGATAGCCTACCTGGCGAGCCACCTCACTGCTGAACTGCGCCCAGTCCGCGTCGTTAACCAGTACGGGCGGTCCGGCATGCCAGTGCAGACTGGCCTGAGCGCCATTCGCCAGGGCGATGTTCTCCACCAGCGTGCGAACACGTTTTTCCAGTTCCGCCCGCAGTTGCAGATCGTGGGTGCGGGCCGTACCGCCAAACTCCACCGTTTCCGGCAGCACGTTCCAGGTCTTGCCGCCGTCAACGCGGGTGATACTGAGCACCAGGCTATCGAGCGCATTAAAGCTGCGACTGGTCAGCGCCTGCAGTGCCTGAATGATCTGGCTGGCGACCACGATGGCATCAACGCCCTGCTCGGGATGCGCAGCGTGCGCGCCCTTACCTGTCACGTGGATAACAAACTTGTCGGCATTGGCATAAAACGCCCCACCACGCGTGGCGAAGGTCCCGCTCGGCAAGCCTGGCTCGTTATGCATGCCAAAAATGGCCTGTACCTGATCCAGCACGCCAGCCTGAATAAACTGCCTGGCACCGCACGCAATCTCTTCGGCTGGCTGAAATAAAATACGCACCCGTCCACGAAGCTGATGTTGCTGAGCCTGCAGTTCGAGCGCCGCCCCAAGCATCACGGCACTGTGTAAATCGTGGCCGCAGGCGTGCATGACTCCCGGCTGGCGAGAGTGAAAACTGACGCCGCTGGCCTCGTGGATAGGCAGCGCATCAATATCGGCACGCAGTGCAATCAGGTTTTCACCGCTGCCGATTTCCGCGACCACGCCGGTTTCCAGTGGATAGTCCAGCAAGCGAATGCCGGCATTCTGAAGCCACTGGCGTAACCGCGCGGTCGTCGCAAACTCCTGGCCGGAGAGTTCAGGCCAGGTATGTAATTCACGTCGCCATTCAATTAACTGTGCTTCGTTCAGACTCATGGTTTACCTCGGCTAACACATCGTGCTCAGGCGGCGACCCACTGATGGGTGGCCAGTAGCTCCAGCGATCGGTAACGCGCGCGGGGATCGGCAATCGGCGTGTCGATAACAAACTCGTCAATGCTGAAGTTGCGCTGCAGGGCCTCCAGTTGGGCGTGGACCTGTGAAGCGGTGCCTTTCAACAGGGACGGCGTACGAGGCTCAATCAGGTAGTCCGTAAAGCCGCCCTGACGAACATAACGCTCCGCCTGTTCCAGGCTGGCGACGTTCACGCCTGGCCCGTTTTTGACCTGCACGTGAAAATGCCTGAGATCGGCCACCAGCAGCTCGGCCTCGGCGGGCGAGTCAGCTACGACCACCTGCACCGCCACCAGCGCCCGTTTGCCCTGAGCCTGTTGTGAATAGGCCCGCAGAGATCGCGCCAGAAGCTGACGATCGCCGTTGATATGCGCGGCAAACACGAACTGCCAGCCCAGCCGGGCCGCCAGCCGTGCACTCTCTTCGCTCCCGCCTAACAGAAACCGCTGTGCCGGACGGGCCGGTAACGGCGTCGCGCGCACGGCTTCGTCCTCGTCCCGCGGTCCTGTCTCAGGCTTCAGCCAGCTGTCCAGTTGCGTAAGCTGTTCGTCAAAACTGCCCTTTTCGTCCTGATGGACCCCAAGCTGCAGTGCCCGAGTTGAAAGCGGCAGGCCGCCCGGTGCTTTACCGATGCCCAGATCGATCCTTCCCGGCGCCAGCGACGCCAGTAAATTAAAGTTTTCTGCCACTTTGTAGGGGCTGTAGTGCTGCAGCATCACCCCGCCAGAGCCGATACGAATATGTTGAGTTTGCGCCACCAGCCAGGCGATCAACACCTCAGGTGACGGGCTCGCCAGCTGCTCAATATTGTGGTGTTCAGCCAGCCAAAAGCGGTGATAGCCCCATTTTTCAGCCTGTTTCGCCAGCTGCAACGTGCGCTGGAGCGACGCCGCCGGTGTTTCACCTTCCGCTACGGGGGCTTTGTCTAACAGACTTAACTGATATGCCATTCACCTGTCCTCACTCATTTCCGTTATGGGCCAGTGTGGCGATGAGGATATATTTCGTAAAACAATAAATATGAGAATATGAAGTTAAAAAACGGCAATAGAATTTAAATAATAAAGTAATTAACCGAGGAGATTATTATTTCCGCACGTAAAACATGATCGCGGAGAAGAGTAAAAAATCGCTCAATCACCATTTGCGTATTTTAACTAAGCTTTGATTAATTCCTTATTTTATCCGCGAAAGATCTCACCTGATGATGATTCATCAAACTCACGATCTCAGGGCAAGAAAAGCATGGCAAAATTCAGCATGTTATTACACCGTCTCTTTTCAGGTAAAAAGGGTTCAGACTGCCAGCACAGCGCAGTAAAAGCGCAGACGGCGCGGGCGGGCTCAGCCTCTGACAGCGCATTATCCCCCCGCCATCATGTGTCGCGAGATAATAATCAACCTGCCGGTGCGCCGGTTTTATTTACCCATGAAAACGCCCCGACGTTATTACGCGATTACCCCTGGCAACCGAATCATCTTTAATCACCCGTCAGCAGCCTCAGATAAGGCGTTGGACTGTTTAAATAAGGAGACTCATGACGTCATTATTAACGGAACAGCTGGTGCAGTGGCGTCGGGAATTGCACCGGCATCCCGAACTCTCTCATCAGGAGTTTGCCACCACGGAACGTATTACACGCTGGTTAAAGCAGGGTGACATTCGTTTGCTGCCCCTGCCGTTGAAGACCGGCGTGGTGGCGGAAATCGGCCAGGGAGAACCGTTGATCGCTTTTCGCGCCGACATTGACGCCCTTCCCATCGATGAAGGGGTGAACGTACCCTGGCAATCCCAGCGGTCAGGCGTAATGCATGCCTGCGGGCACGACATTCATACCTCGGTGATGCTCGGCGTGGCACATCAGCTTAAGCAACGCGAAGCCACGCTGCCGGGCCGCGTGCGGCTTCTTTTTCAGCCCGCAGAAGAGACGTTTGAAGGGGCCAGACAGCTGCTTGCCGCAGGCGCGCTGAACGGCGTAAAGGCCATCTTCGGCATGCATAACGCGCCCGATTTGCCGCTGGGCACGCTGCGAACCCGGCCAGGCGCGTTTTACGCCAACGTTGACCGCTTTACGATTCGGGTGCACGGCAAGGGCGCCCATGCCGCACGGCCTCAGGAGGGGATTGACGCTATCGTCATTGCAAGCCACATCGTCACCGCCCTACAGACGCTGCCTGCGCGGGTGTTTAGCGCTCTGGACACAGTCGTTTTGAGCGTCACGCGTTTTACGGCGGGGAACACCTGGAATGTCCTCCCGCAGCAGGTAGAGCTGGAAGGCACGGTCCGCACCCATAATGCGGCGCTACGTCAGCAGATACCTGAGCGTATGACCACGCTGATTCAGGGCCTCGCAGCAGGCTTCGGCGCGCGGGCGGAACTGGAGTGGATAGCAGGGCCGCCCGCCCTGATCAATACGCCAGAATGGGCAGAGGTTGCGCTGGACCAGGCCGCCCAAAGCGGCTATTGCGCGGAAGAGGCTGCAATGCCGCTGATGGGCGGAGAAGATTTTGCCTTTTATCTGCAGCAGGTGCCGGGCGCCTTTGTGAATATCGGCAGTGCCAGCGCGTTTGGCCTGCATCATCCAGCCTTTAATCCCGATGAGGCACTGTTGCGGCCTGCTGTCGACTATTTCACCCAGTTGGCACCGCGCGCCCTGAACATCGTGGCGGCACAGTCCGTGCGTGAAAGCGAAACTGTTATATAAAAAATGGCGTCATCTGTGTCTGAACGGCTTGACTGTTATCTGTTCTAATTGCTATCAGTTGAAAGTGAGGGGAACGATGGACGCCATTAAACAGATCTTGATCGACGAAATTAATACGCTCAACCGTGAAGAACGCCGCGATAACCTGCCGCGTTTCAGCTTCTCTTTTTTGAAAAAGCATCCCGGGCTGTGGGCGGTGATGTATCTGTGCTACGGCCTGTGCGTGGCTCTGATTTTTTCCACTGAGATGCTGGGCTGGCCGGCGTTTTGGTTTGCCACCGCTTTTGTGCTGGTGATGAGCTTTCTGATGTTGCTGGACATCAATCCCAAATACCGCTTCGAAGATATCGATGCGCTGGACCTGCGGGTTTGCTACAACGGCGAATGGTATTACGTGCAGCCGGTGCCTGAACAGGCGATCTCGCGCATTATGTCTTTACCAGATGCGCCAGAGCGCGTGAAAACAGGGATTGATCGTTTGCTGAAACAGAAAGGCGAAGTGGACTTTTACGACGTTTACTACCTGACATGGGGACATCGCCAGGCCGCGCAGGTTTAATCGCCGGCCATTTCCGCCATGATTTCACCCAGCGTAACGACTGCCGCCTCGGCCCGTGAATCCCAGGGCCAGGCGGTGTTGAGCCGGAAACAGTGGCTGAACTGTTCACCTGCAGCAAACATCTGCCCCGGCGCAATACTGATGCCTTTCGCCAGCGCCCGCTGGTAAAGCTGCGTGGTGTTGATGCTGTCCGGCAGCGTGACCCACAAAAAATATCCCCCCGCCGCCTCACTTACCGTTGACTGCGCAGGCAGAACCTTTATCAGTGCCTGGCGGGCCAGCTGCTGGCGTTTGACCAGGCTTTGCCGCAGCCGTTTCAGATGGTTATCGTAGCGGCGGGTTGCCAGAAAATCGGCCAGCGCCAGCTGCATCGGTGCGCTGGTAGAAAGCGTGCTCATCAGCTGAAGACGTTGGATGCGCTGTGCATGCTGACCTGCCGCCACCCAACCCACCCGAAATCCCGCCACCAGTGATTTTGAAAATGATCCACAGTGCAGCACGTTGCCCTCGCGGTCCCAGGCTTTGGCCGGCAGGGGCGGTGCGCGTTCGTCCCACAGCTCTGCGTACACATCGTCTTCAATAAGCGGCACCTGATGACGGGCCAGTAACGCCACCAGCTGCTGTTTACGCGCGGGCGTCAAGGTAACGCCTAACGGATTTTGCAAGGTCGTCATCAGCCAGCAGGCCTTCACCGGCCAGCGCTGAAGCGCATCCTCAAGCTGCTGTAAATCAATGCCGTTCTGGGCATCGCTCGGAATAGCCAGCGCCTTGAGCTTAAGCCGTTCAATCGCCTGGAGTGCGCCATAAAAGCTGGGCTGCTCAATCACGACATAGTCGCCGGGTTCGGTCAGGGACTGCAGACTGAGGTTCAGCGCCTCCAGCGCACCGCTGGTGATGACGATTTCATCGGGCGATAAGGTCATGCCCTGGCGGGCGTAGCGCTGGGCCAGCAGCTGGCGCAGCGTCGCATTGCCAGGCGGCAGGTTATGTAACGCATCGGTAGGCGTCAGCTGATGGGAAACGTTCGCCAGCGAGCGCATAAGCTGGCGCTGGGGAAACAAAGCCGGATCGGGAAACGCTGAACCAAAGGGCACGATGGCCGGATCGCGCGTGGCCTGCAGGATGTCGAAGACAAAGTCGTTGATATCTACCCGCTCGCTAATGGCCACGCTGAGCGGCGCGGCCGCCAGCGCCCGCGGCGCCACGTAATAGCCGGACTGCGGACGCGAGACGATCCATCCCTGACTTTCCAGCAATTCATAGGCATGCAGCACGGTCATCAGGCTCACCCCCTGCCGGGCGACCTGCTGGCGCAGCGAAGGCAGTCGGGTGCCTGGGGGCCAGATACCGGCTTCTATTTGCTGCTGAATGTCGTCCATTAATCGCTGATATTTCGCCACGGCATGTTGCTCCTGATGCTGAGGCGTCACTTTAGCATGTTGAACATCTGTAACAAAAAAAGCCGTGGCGCTAACACTCCAGTTCAGCGGGTTTGTCTGTTTCTGCGCGGGCAAACACGTCCATCTCTTCAATCCGCTCCGGTGGAAGGGGGCGACCGAGCAGATATCCCTGCAGAGTGTTGCAGCCAAGATCGGTAAGAAACGCCTGCTGTTCAGGCGTTTCGACGCCTTCGGCTACCACTTTTAAATGCAGTGACTGCGCCAGCGCAACGATCGCCGACACAATGGTGGCATCTTCTGACTGATGCTGAAGTTCGTTCACGAAGGCCCGATCGATTTTCAGCTCGCTGGCCGGCAGACGTTTGAGATACAGCAGGCTGGAATAGCCAGTACCAAAGTCATCGATAGACGCTTTGACGCCCAGTTCGGTGAGTTCGGTCAGAATGCGCACACTATCGTCAGGATTGCGCATGGCCGTGGTTTCGGTCACCTCCAGCGTTAACTGCGCGGCCGGAATATGGTGCAGCGCCAGCGCCTGCTTGACGGTATCGACCAGGTTACTCTGCTCAAACTGCATCGCCGACAGGTTTACCGCCACCGACCACTCAGGATGGCCCTGCAGGTGCCACTGGTGCAGTTGGCGGCAGGCCTCATTAATTACCCAGTTACCAATATTGACTATCATGCCGGTTTTTTCCGCCATCGGCAGAAAGCAGTCCGGCGACAGTAAGCCGTGCCTTGGATGCTGCCAGCGCAGCAGCGCCTCGAAGCCCAGAATTGGACCATGCGGGGCACAGAATTTTGGCTGGTAATACAGGCGCAGCTCATCGTTATCCAGCGCATGCCACAGGTCGTTATTAAGCTGTAGCTGGCTCTGCGCCAGGATATTCATGGACGGCTGGAAGAAGGTGTAACCGTTTCGACCGTTGTTTTTAGTGTGATACATCGCAGCATCGGCATTAAACATTAGCTCGCGTTCATCCTCGCCATCGCCGGGATACACCACGATACCAATGCTCAACGACACCACCAGATCGTAACGGGAAATGGAGAACGGGCGATCGACGGCTTTCACCAGTTGATCGGCCAACGCTGCCGCATCGTTCGGTTCGGTAATTTCAATCAGCAGAACAAACTCATCGCCACCCAGCCGCGCCAGGGTGTAGTAGCCTTTCATCTGCTCACTCATCCTTTCCGTCACGCTGATCAGCAGACTGTCGCCAATATGGTGACCAAAAGCATCGTTTACCGCTTTAAACCCATCAAGATCCATGAACATCAGGGCAAACTGACTGCACTCCCGGTTGGCTTTGTTAATGGCCTGTTCAAGACGATCTTCCAACAGGATACGGTTGGGCAGTCGGGTCAGGTTATCGTGCAGCGCCAGCTGTGCCAGCTCACGATTGGCTTCCGCCAGCGAACTGGCCAGGATCGACGTTCGGGCCTGCATACGCGCATCCAGCATGGAAACCAGTAGCGTAATGCCGAGAATGGCAAGGGTCACCACGGTCACAACCATGGCTAACCAGTTGCTGTTAACGCCAGCGTCCATGCTATGGCTGCCCGCAGGGAATTCAGCCGCCATCATGCCGGTGTAGTGCATGCCGGCAATCGCGGCGCCCATCACCACCGAGGCGCACACTCGCAGGGTCGCGACGCGTCCCTCATGCCCTTCCCGTAGTTTAAATGCCAGCCACAGTGCGGCAACGGAGGCAGCCAGCGCAATGATCACCGATATCAGCACCCAGCCCCAGTTCCAGACGATCCCCTGCGACAGCATCAGCGCGGCCATGCCGGTATAGTGCATGGCTACAATGCCCGAGCCCAGCACGATGGCTCCGCCGGCTAAGCGCGGCAGGGGCAATTCCCCATGACAGACCAGCCACAGTGCAAATATTGAGGCGCACACCGCAATACCGGCAGACAGTGCCGTCAGCCGGGCGTCGTAACTCATCATCATGTCCAGATCCATAGACAGCATGCCGATGAAGTGCATTGCCCAAATGCCGATGCCCATGGCAAAGCCGCCGCCAAGCAGCCATACGAGCGCCACTTTACCGGTTGAGGTCGCCACGCGTCCCGCCATATCCAGCGCAGTAAATGAAGCCAGCATCGCCACCAATACCGAAATGACGACAATAAATGCGTTATAAGAGGCCACTAACATAGGGTTTTCCGAACAGCGCCGAATACGCAGCTGTAATAATGGAGTTGAAAAAGATCTTTTGCCTTGTTTACCGTTTATCGGCGCAGAAAAATACTAACTTAGGCTTTTTTAATAGAAGATATCTATGCTTCCAAGCGTCAGGATCAATCAATCCTCTTTACAGGCAAAATACATGATAGTCATGCAGCGCGATTTTGCCCGGACGGCTGGGGTGCCGCTTTCCCTTCTACGCTATCCGCCCATGCGTCTCAGTGACATAGAGCCACCTAAAAACGAGACTTTTTCAACAACTTAACAGGCGAAAACACCCCGATATTTTCCTTGACGTTCGCCCGTAACCGAAGCGTTTCGGTGAGCGTTTCAGACCGGTGCGAAAACATATCATCGAAACCGAAAGTGGGATAGAGGGCCGGCAGTTTCACCTTTTTTATTTTCATGCATTAACGGGCGAGGCAGATGAAGGGGGCTGATGTAACAAAATAATAAAAATTTTTACGCGGAGTTTCGCCACAGCGCATAAGCTGATGTATAGTAAAAAAAACTAATATAAAACGATCAACCCGATGACGCGGTTATCGTCAAAAACGCTGGCAGGATGCTAATAACTTACAGCAACATTCTAATTTTTATGGTTTTTCTGTATTACGCCATCAGGTGAAAAAGCACTGATCCTCAATAATCGGTAAGGAATGGTTATGAAATTCAAGCTTTTTCTGTTCGTTGTCGGGTTGACTACGGCGCTGCCTTCCGCGACGTTTGCTGCCACCACCACGGGTGCGATTAACGCGACGCTAACATTAACCACGGGTTGTCTGGTGAACGGGCAGTCCGCCACCACTGGCGTAAATTTCGGTTCGTTAAACTTTGGCAGCAGTGCCGCGACCTTCGATACCCTGAATGCCACCTTAGTGGGCGCGGCGGGTAACGGTATCTACGTGCGCTGCACAACCGGTCAAACTTTTAACGTCCAGGTGACCAGCAGCAATGCGGCACCGGGAACCGTCTACGGCACCGTGTCATCCGCTCCACGCTACCTGGTGCTGGGGGCGGATAATACCCAGGGCATCGCTTATACCCTCTATAGCGACGCCTCCTTTAGCACCGCCATCGCAAATAACACCAATATTGCGCCCAGCGGCACCACCGATCCGACGCTTGGTACCAATTACGCCATCTACGGACGCGTGGTAGGCGGCGGCTTTAACCCTGTGATACCGGCCGGGACTTATACCGATACGATTAACGTCGCCGTGAACTATTGAGTGCTCGTGTTTGAGTAGCGACAGATGACGGCAAAGTGGTCACCTGTTTCAGTCACCGTTGGCGGGCTGCTGCTGTGGGTGAGTGGTAATGGGTGGGGCATCACGACCAGCTCCACCACATTCCAGGTGTCAGCGTCAATCGTTGCGGGTTGCGTGGTCTCAGGCACGAATACGGGGATCTTTGGCACGCTTAATTTTGGTACCCAGTCGGGGCTGGCCACGAACAGCGTTAGCGCCAGCTATGTACAAAGTTCCACGATTAACCTTGCCTGCACACCGGGCACCACGCTGAGCATGACCATCAATGGCGGCAGTAACTATACCTCGACCCGTAATCTGAAGCTGGCTAACAACACCAACACGGTTCCCTATTACCTCTACAGCAATGCTGCACGTACCACGCCGATTCCGGTGAACACGGCAGTGCCGTTGAGCTACAGCAATGCGAATAACATCACGTTACCAATATATGGCTCGCTGCAGTTACCCGGCCCGACGCGCGCCGGGGTTTATTCGGACACCCTCAGCGTCACGCTGACCTGGTGATAAAAGGACAAAGGAGCTTTACCATGCCATCCCTGCGCGCCCTGTTTTTTCTGTTCACATTTCTGCTGTTGCCTCAGGCTCAGGGCGCTAACTCCGTCATGATTTGGCCCATCGATCCGGCGATTAACCCGGAGGAAAAAGCCAGCGAGCTGTGGCTGGAAAACCGTGGCAGCAGCACCACCCTGATGCAGGTGCGCATCTTCGCCTGGCAGCAGACGCACAATCAGGAGCAGTATCAGACCCAGCAGCAGGTTGTCGCCAGCCCGCCGCTGATACGCATCGAACCCGGGCAAAAGCAGCTCGTTCGCCTGATTAAACAAGTCCCGCCCGTGGCAGGTAAAGAGATGGCCTACCGCGTCGTGCTGGATGAGATCCCCACCCCACGGTCGGTCGGCGATAATCAGGCCGGACTGAATTTTCAGATGCGCTATTCGGTTCCCCTGTTTGTCTACGGCAACGGACTGGTTCGCGATGACGCCAGGTCTGTACTGAGCTGGCGCCAGGTCAACACTGGCGGTCAGCGTTATCTGGAGCTGACTAATCGCGGTAACGGCCACGCACGTCTCAGTAATGTCACCGTGGGCGGTCAGCGACTCGGAAACGGACTTTACGGTTATGTGCTGGCTAACAGCACCCAGCGTTTTCCTCTGAGAGCCGCGGTCAGCGGTGAACTGCGCGCAGAAACCAACCACGGGCAGTGGCGCAGCGCTGCGGCTCAGTAAAGTTTAATGATGCCGTTTTCGCCGCATCCCGTTGCGCTGGCTATCGCGGGGCTGTGCTGCCTGACACCCGGTTCTGTCTGGGCTGAAACCTTTACGTCGCTCCCGCCGCCGCCCGCCGTGGACAACAGCGCCGCTGGTCAGCGCTACATGTTAGAGCTGGTGGTGAATCAGCAAGCACGGGGCGATATCGTGCCGGTAGAGCAACAAAACGGTCACTTTCTGGTGCGGGCAGGCGATCTGCAGCGTGCGGGGATCCCGCCGGAAAAGTATCAGGGACAACAACAGGTTGATGTCAATCAGCTCGCTGAGGTGAAAGTGGACTATGACGATCGTCGCCAGCGCCTGCTGCTGACGGTACCGCCCGGCTGGCTGCCCGAACAGACGATTGGGGAGAGCAACACCGGACCGCGCTTTCCCGGACGCGTCAGCCCTGGGGCGCTGATAAATTACGATCTCTACGCCACGCGCACCGACGTTGCGGGTACGCGTCTGGCGGCCTGGAACGAACTGCGCCTGTTTGGTGATGCCGGACACATCTCCAGCAACGGCGTCTGGCAACAGCAGCTGGAAGGACAAAATCGCTACCAGGATGATGGCTATATCCGCTACGACACCTGGTGGAGCAATGAAAACGAAAACGCCATCCTGAGCTGGCGGGTCGGCGACCTCACGACCGATGCGCTGGCATGGACCAGCAGCGTCCGGCTTGGCGGCATTCAGGTTGCGCGGGACTTCAGCGTACGTCCGGATCTGGTGACCTATCCCCTGCCCGCGTTTTCCGGTCAGGCGGCGGTGCCCTCAACGGTCGATCTGTTTGTTAACGGCTACCGCTCCACTCAGGCCAACGTTCAGCCCGGTCCCTGGTCGCTCACGAACGTGCCCTTTGTAAACGGCGCGGGCAACGCGGTGATTACCACCACGGATGCCGTCGGGCGTCAGGTGGTCACCACGCTGCCGTTTTATGTTTCCAGTAATCTGCTTAAGCCTGGCCTGTCCGATTACGCCTTTTCCGCCGGTGCGATGCGGCAAAACTACGGCATTAAAAACGCGGATTACGGTGCGGCAGCGATGAGCGGCTCATGGCGCTATGGCATGACAGACTGGCTCACCCTGGAAACCCATGGGGAGGGCAGTAACCACCTGGGCATGGGCGGAGCAGGCGCGCAGTTTAAAGTGGGCAGTTGGGGCGTGATCAACGGCGCAGCCGCGCAGAGCCAAATGGACGGGCAGTCTGGCGCGCAGTACAGCTGGGGCTATCAGTACAACAACAGTCGCTTTAGCCTGGGTACGCAGCACCAGGTGCGCAATGCCGGCTTTGGTAATCTGGCCCTGCTGAGCAACCAGCGCAACGGCGGTTCGGATTACCGTTACAGCCTGGCGCGGCGAACGGCGCAGTACAGCGCCAGCATATCGCTCAACCGTTATGGCAGCCTGGGTGCAGCCTATATTGATATTTCCGGCGGCGATAACCAACGCACCAGCCTGTGGAACCTCTCCTGGAGTAAAAACCTGTGGGGCAATGCCAGCCTGTACGTTTCCGCCAGCCGTGACAGGCAACAGGGCGAATGGAGCGGCGCCGTCTCGCTGGTCATTCCGTTTGGTGAAAACAGCAATGCCTCACTGAGCGTTGAGCGCGATCAGCAAGGTCGACACAATCAACGGGCTTATCTGTCCCGCGCCATGCCCAGCGACGGCGGTTTTGCCTGGGACGCCTCCTGGGCCAACCAGGGCGGGAATAGCGGTGATTACCGGCAGGGCAGCCTGCGCTACCGTAACAATAAAATCGATACGTCTGGCGGATTCTACGGGGATGATGACAACACTACGCAGTGGGCAGATTTATCCGGCGCGCTGGTGTTAATGGATAACCAGGTCTTTGCCGCAAACACGATCAATGATGCCTTTGTGGTGGTGAAAACCAACTACCCGGACGTCAATGTCCGCTATGAAAACCAGTCGATGGGACGTACCGACAGCAAGGGCTATCTGCTGGTGCCCTCCATCAGCAGCTATTACGCGGCCAAATACGATATCGATACGCTCGACCTGCCCGCCGACATGACCACGCCCAAAGTCGAGCAGCGTTTTGCCGTGAAGCGCCAGAGTGGATTTTTGCTGAATTTTCCGGTTGAGCGTTTACGCGCCGCCAGCGTGATTCTGTATGACAGCCATAACCAGCCGTTGCCGGTATCCAGCCAGGTGATCCGTCCCGGCCAGGCAACGGGCTACGTTGGCTGGGACGGTATCGCCTGGCTGGACGATCTCAGCGAACACAACCCAATTAAGGTCATCGCTCCTGACGGCCGAACCTGTAAAACCGAACTGACCCTGGCGGGTGGCCAGCCGCAGGCATTGAAAACCTACGGTCCGCTGACCTGTCCCCTGCCGCCGCTGCCCGACGGCGCACCGGTACCCAACCCCGAAAACGCGACAGCCGGAATAACACCATGAAAAACCTGATGCTGCTTTGCCTGCTGCTGCTACCCTCGCTGGGCTATGCCGCCTGTACCCTTCCCGCGTCCAGCGCCAGCTTTGGCACACAAACCACGTTTGTTGCTAATAACAGCGTCAGCACGACCTCCACCAACGCTAACGTTAACTGCGGATCAGGCACGGCCCTGACTCTGCTGAGTAATAATCAGATTACGTTTCAGCTGACCAGCGCCAGCAACACCAACGGCACGCGCGGCACGCTCAAGCGAAGCGGCGATACCGGTAGCGACAATATTCCGGTGCGGCTGTGTACCGACAGCGCCTGCGCTAATGAGCTGACCATTGGCGGATCGGCTTTTGTGTATAACTCGGCCACATTGATCAACCTGGCGGGATTACTCGGCAGCCTGAACTTCGCGATTCCGGTGTATTTACGCACCGTCGCCGGGCAAACCGTGGCGGCGGGCAGCTATACGCTCACCCTGAACATGACCGTCACCTATAACATCTGCACCTCTGTTTCCGCCCTGGGCGCTTGTCTGACCCCGCAGACCGGCAGCGGCGTGATCCCCATTACCGTGACCGTCGTTCTGAGCAATGACTGTACAGCGATTACCGCCCCCAACATTAGCTTTGGCAGCGCGCCGCTGGTCGCCAGCTTTGGGGCAATTTCGCAAACCATCAGTGTGTTATGCAGTAAAGGCAGTACCTATACCGTGGGCTTAAGCAATGGCAACAACGCATCAGGCAGCGTGCGGAATATGGCGAGCGGAACCAACCGTTTGAGTTACGAAATCTACAAAGGAACCAGTAGCGATCGCTGGGGGCCGAGTGGCACAGAACGGGTAGGCAGTGCGGCGGCCAATACCGTCAGCACCGATGGACTGTCGCGCAGCTATAACTACACTGCGCGCGTCCTCACCACACAAAACACGCCGCCTGCGGGAAACTACAGCGACAGCGTGGTGGTGGATATTGCGTTTTAAAGGGATGTGCTGACCGGCGTGCTGCCGTGACGAGCGCGATACTGCTTAACCATGCGACCAATGAGCAGCGTACCAAACAGGCCACAGACGGCCGCAAAGGTCAGCCACACGCCCGGCATCGCCTTGTCACCTGTGGCGTGAATCAGATAGCTGGATACTGCTGGCGTAAAGCCGCCAAACAGCGCCGTTGCCAGGCTGTAGGCCATAGAGAAGCCCGCGGCGCGCACTTCCGCTGGCATAATTTCCGCCAGATAAACCACCATGGCGCCGTTATAGCTTGCGTAGAGGAAGGAGAGCCATAATTCCGCCTCGACCAGATGCGCGAAGCTGGGCGAGCCCACCATCCAGTGCAGCACCGGCCAGGCGGTGGCAATCATCAGCACGGTAAACGTCAGCAGCAGCGGGCGACGACCAATGCGATCGGAGAGCGCGCCCATCACCGGTAGCCAGAACAGGTTCGAAATCCCGACAAACAGCGTCACCATAAACGCCTGGGTGTCGCTCATCATCAACACCGTTTTGCCGAAGGTGGGCGTAAAGGCGGTAATCATATAGAACATCACGGTGGTAGTGACGACCATCAGCATACCTGCCAGCACCAGCGCCCAGTTGCTGGCCACCGAACGCATAATTTCGGTCATGGCCGGGTGGTGTTTACGCTGACTGAAGGCTTCGGTTTCTTCCAGCATACGGCGGATATAGAACAGGAAGGGCACGATCAGGCAGCCCACCACGAAGGGAATGCGCCAGCCCCACTCGGTGACGTCATCATGAGAAAGCAGATGGTTCAGGCCCAGTCCCAGCAGCGCAGCGAATATCACCGCAATCTGCTGACTTCCGGATTGCCAGCTGACAAAGAAGCCTTTGCGGCCTTTCGGTGCGACTTCGGCCAGATAGACCGACACGCCACCCAGTTCCACACCGGCTGAAAAGCCCTGCAGCAAACGCCCCAGCAGAATCAGAACCGGTGCCGCCGCGCCCAGCGTGGCATAACCCGGTACCAGTGCAATCGTGAGCGTGCCCAGCGCCATCAGGCCAAGCGTTAACAGTAGCCCTTTGCGACGACCATGGTGGTCGATGTAAGCCCCCAGAATAATGGCCCCCAGCGGACGCATCAGGAAACCCGCACCGAAGGTCATCAACGTCAGCATCAGGGAAGAGAACGGATCGTCACCGGGAAAGAAGGTTTTGGCGATGGCCGTGGCGTAGTAGCCAAACACCATGAAATCGTACATCTCAAGGAAGTTACCACTGGTAACGTTGAAAATGGTTCTGGCCGCACTGGCTGGCGGCTTTTGTAAAGTTTCACTCGGGTTCATCACGGCTTCCTTGGTTTTTTATCCGTTTTAGCCTGCGACAAGCCAGATTAATGTGACACCGATCACCATTGCAGTTTACAAGTCTATAAGTTTCCGTAACAAGAAATTAACAGGAGAGTTACAGCAGCATCTTTGCCTGTTATCAGGCGGAATGAGCAGAAGAAGATTCTGTGAAAACAGACATAAAAAAAGCGCGGCGGAATGCGCGCTTTTTAGCCGTGATAGCGTATTGACGAGGCGCGTTTACCACGCCTGAAGGCCCCGAATGTTGGCTGAATGCGTTGAGCGTTAAGCGGGAAAGCCCGACCGGCTCCAATCGCTATTTCTTGACCGTTTCCATTCCCATCAAGCCGATTTTTAAATACCCGGCCGTGCGCAGTTCGTCCATCACGCTCATCAGGGTTTCATAATCGACAGACTTGTCCGCCTGGAAGAAGATCGTGGTGTCCTTGTTGCCTTCCGTCTGCTGGGTCAGCACGTTGATCAACGACGCTTTATTCACCACCTCGTTACCCACGTACAACTGCTTGTCGGCTTTGATCGAAAGGTAAACCGGTTTTTCCGGACGCGGTTGGGGCGCACTGGTGGAAGCCGGAAGGTTAACACGGACATCAACGGTCGCCAGCGGCGCTGCAACCATAAAGATGATCAACAACACCAGCATCACGTCGATAAACGGCGTGACGTTGATTTCGTGCATTTCGCCATCTGTTTCGGCCTGGTCGTTTAATCGCATCGCCATAACGCTTACCCCAGACGCAGTTTTTGTGCGGCTGCCGGGCGGTTAACGTCAGGCTGGGCCAGGTTTCCCAGGTCGATATCGCGGCTTTGCAGCAGCATGATTTGCGCGGCCACATCGCCCAGCGAGGCTTTGTAGTTGGCGATCATGCGAGCAAACACGTTGTAGATCACCACGGCTGGAATGGCGGCGACCAGGCCAATAGCGGTAGCCAGCAAGGCTTCGGCAATGCCGGGGGCAACCACGGCAAGATTCGTGGTTTGCGTTTTGGCGATACCAATGAAGCTGTTCATGATGCCCCAGACGGTGCCGAACAGGCCGACAAACGGCGCGACCGAACCAATCGTGGCCAGGAAACCGTTACCGCGGCCCGCGTGACGGCAGAAGGCAGCCACCCGACGTTCAAGACGGAAAGCGGTACGCTCTTTGATCCCGGCGGTATCTTCAACGCCAGCAGAAAGTTCCAGCTCATTTTGCGCATCGTTAAGAAGTACCGCGCTGTGGCTGGCGGTTTTGAACTGCTGGGCAGCGCGCGCGGCATCATTCAGGTTGCGGGCTTCACCTAACGCCAGCTGCTCGCGCTTGAGGCGACGTTTGGCCGCGCTCAGCTCAGCATATTTACCGAAGAAAATTGCCCAGGTCACGACCGAGGCCAATAACAGACCAATCATGACCACCTTTACCACGATATCGGCATGCTGGTACATGCCCCATACGGAAAGGTCTGCTTGCATTAAGTCACTGGCTACCACGCTGCTTCTCCAACTTCATCTACTACATGGGTGCGGAATGAAGTGCCGATGATAGCAAAAAACAATCGAATTGATAGTGGTTCTCATTAGTATTTACAATCTTGCAGCCACTAATGACGGTGAGCCAGCACCTGAATACGCCGCGTCTGCCCTGCCGTTTCTCTAGTCCAATCCTGACGGGATGCCTGGCGTCGATCGTTTCGCCCCTGCTGGCGGCATCCCGCCCCAAAACGGTTAATTAGCGATCACTCTCATAAAATAACTTTTTCGTTTCGATGAATGTGAAAATTATGTTGCAGCTAAAAACCGCCTACAGCAGGATAAGTAGAACGTTCTACTAAAACGTTCTACTAAAACGTTCTACTTACAATAAAAACGCCAATAGGGGCGCAACATCGGGAAAACTCGGTATGACACTGCTATCAGGGTTGGTTAAATCGTTATCGAAGTTATCAATGATTGGTCGGGCGCTCATGCTGCCTATTTCGTTGCTGCCTGCCGCTGGCTTACTCCTGGCATTTGGTAATAAGTTCGAGTTACCGCTGATGATGAACGCTGGTGGGGTGATTTTTGATAACCTGCCGATGCTGTTTGCGATTGGCTCGGCTGTGGGACTGGCCGCCGAATCCGGGATAGCCGCACTTTCCGCCGCGGTTTCCGTCTTTGTCACCAACATCACCATTGGCACCATGCTGCATATCACTCCGGAAATGGCGGCCCAGGGAGGAAAATATGCCATGGTCGTCGGCATTCCGACGCTACAGATGGGCGTATTCGGCGGCCTTATCTGCGGCATCCTCGCCGCCTGGTGCTACAACCGCTTCCATACCCTGCAGCTCCCTGAGTTCCTGGGTTTCTTCTCGGGTAAGCGTTTTGTTGCCATTGCGACGGCATTTTTATCCTTTCTGCTCGGCCTGCTGATGCCCTATGTCTGGCAACATATTCAGGCGGGCATCGATGCGCTTTCGGTGATCGTCAACGGCGATAATCAGGCGGCCTCCACCTTTATTTTTGGGCTGGTGGAGCGCGCCCTGATCCCGCTTGGCCTGCACCACATCTGGTATCCCTCGTTCTGGTACTCCTTCGGTGATTACGTCACCAAAACCGGCCAGGTGATTCATGGCGATCAAACCATCTGGTTCAAAATGCTGGAGGAAGGCGTGAAATCCTTTAGCAGCAACGACTACCAAAATGCGGGCAAGTTTATGCAAGGTGAGTATCCGCTTATGCTTTTCGCCCTGCCTGCCGCCTGTCTGGCGATGTACCACGAAGCCCATACCAGGAATAAAAAGATCGCGTTCGGTATCCTGTTTTCAGCGGCGTTGACCTGCTTTTTGACCGGCATCACCGAGCCAGTGGAGTTTACCTTTATCTTTGTCGCACCCCTGCTTTATGTCTTTAATGCCATCATGGCGGGCCTGGCCTATATGACCATGTATTTACTGCATGCCCATATCGCTAAATCTTTTTCCGCCGGATTGATTGACTACATTAGCTTTGGCATTGTGCCCTCGCTCAACGGTTACCAGACTCACTATCTCAGCGCGGTTATCGTGGGCGTACCGATGGCATTGATTTACTATTTCACCTTCCGCTTCGTTATTCGTCGGTTTAATGTAAAAACACCGGGACGAACGGACGTCACGGCGACGACCGATGACAAAACCGATGCAGAGCTGGCTAGCGAAATCATCGTCCTGCTGGGAGGTGAGAAAAACATCCGCTCGGTGGGCGCCTGTATCACGCGCTTACGGCTTGAAGTCGTCAACAGCCATGACGTTGACCGTGAAGGGCTGAATAATCTTGGCGCACGCGGCGTGGTTTTTGTCGGCGATAACGGTATACAAATTATTTTTGGCGCCAGAGCGCAATTTATTGCCCAGACGCTGTCCGGGATGACAGGCTGATGCAGGCCTGGCTTTCTGACGATGGCGGGCAAGGCGATAGCAGGCTGAGCAGGTGAATTTCAGGGAGCAGGTTTGAAGAGAGTCAGCATTACTGATGTGGCTAAACACGCCGGCGTGTCGGTTTCGACCGTCTCGCTGGTGCTGCGTCAAAAAGGAAAAATATCCGATGCCACCATCAGGAAAGTTCACGCCGCCATTGATGCGCTCGACTACGTTCAGAATGTGGCAGCCGCCAACCTGCGCGCCAGCACCTCTAACCTTATCGGTCTGATTCTGCGTGATTTCAGCGACAGTTTCTCCGTGAAGGTCATGGCAAGCCTTGTGCAGCAGCTGGAAAAGCAGGGCTATATGGTGTTTTTGGGGCAGCCCACTGACGACGGCGAATCGCTGACGCGCTGCCTGCTCTCCTTTAAACAGCAGGGCGTCGCTGGCGTTGTCTGTCTGGCGTCAGACAGACGAAATGCCAGCCTGCCGTCGCAGCTTCTTCACTGCCCTTTACCCCTGGTGGTGGTGTCCCAGTCGCTGCTGGCGGAGAAGTGTAATCTGGTCATGCGTGACAACCACCAGGCCGCCCACCTGGCGACCCGCTATCTGATTGAACGCGGTCACCGCAATATTGCCTATATTGGGGGAATTGAAGGCGACCTGATCCGTCAGCAGCGCTTACTGGGGTTTCGCAGCGCCCTGACTCAACACGGGCTGGCCGTAAGGGAAGGATTTACGCCATCCTGCCGTGACGATACCCACTCAGCCGCCTTTGCCACGCGTCAGTTACTGGAGCAAAACAACACCATTACCGCGCTGCTCTGTCACTCTCCGGATGCGATAATCGGGGCGATGTCCGGTATTCATCACACCGGTCGCACCGTGGGTAAAGACGTGTTTCTGACCCAACAGGTCGCTCTGATGGGCTTTGAGGACATGCTGCACGTGAACCTCACCTCGCCCTCTTTTACCTATGTTTCCTCCGCCAGTGAAGAAACCGGCCGCCAGGCGGCTGAGCTTATCCTGCGCCAGCTACAAGACCCTGAGCGCCCAAGGCAGCGTATTTTATTATCGGGCCAATTAATTACACGAGAGTCAGCATAAATCGGCATTTTGATTGTCAGAGAAGCGAGTATGTGAAAAATCGCTTTCGGGCGCAGCGGTTAGCCTCTGCGAACGGTGGGTGCGCAAACATAACGATAAACAGCCTATGAGCAACACAATCATAACCAGCCTAACGTCACTTTTACGTCGGAAACGACAGCAGCGCTTATTACGGGATCGCCGTATAGGCTTTAACCGTGCACGCGCGCAAGATCACGCATCACGCGCTGCGCACGCTTCGATATTGCCTGGTCCTGACGGCCATCGCGCTGACGCCACAGGGCCGCTTACTGCGCCCGCCCGTTCTGCAGACGGCTCGTCACCGCTCCCCATCACGACGCCAGACCGGACGATGCTGCTGTGGCTATCCCGCTGCCTGTTATTTGTGTCGCTGCTGCTGCCGGGTTCAAACATGATCTCATCCTGCTCTGGTGCCTGTTATGCGGCGACCAACACGCTGATCACCCTGCACTTTTTCAGGCGCTGTTATGAGTCAGGTAAACCCTCATCCGGCATCGTGAAGTGTTTCAGTCGCCAGTTGCGCAGCGTGGCCCTGATTCGTTTTATCCACGCCTCACGCAATGCGGCGCCGCCGGGCAGACTAAAGCGTTTTCACTACGGTCATCAGTCGGATAAAACGCGAAGGCGCAACGTGCGCCCGCCGTTCCGTGCGGCTCCCGAATCAGACTCAGCCATCCATGTCAGCCCGGCAGAGCCCTCTCTGTTTTCACCGGATGCCTTGCTCAGGTCGCCGCAGGCGCAATCGTTACCGCCCTGTACCACTCCGCACTACAACGCCGCTCCTCCGTTGATCACGCCGCCGCAGAACCCGCTGGCGGCATCCCCGGGCTGTCAGCCCTGAGCAGGCGACACGTCCACAAAGCCTGGCCCGGTGGCGGGTGATTAGCGGATATCGCCAGGGCTTATCCCCCAGCGGGAAGGCGTGCTTCTTTCGCCCGCCTGGCGCTGCTGACTGCGCCCCTTGGCCGTTATCATCGCCACCGTTAACAGGGCCGGGATGGCCAGCACGGCGAAAATAGTGGCGAACCCCCAGCCCAGCGCCAGCATCTCTGCCCCCACCAGCGCGCTGAGAATGGCCCCGATGCGCCCTACGCCGTGCATCCAGCTGGAGCCCGTTGCACGCGCCTCGGTGGGATAAAAGCTGGCCGAAAGCGCATTCATTCCCGTGTTAGCGCCACCGATGCAGAAGCCGATCATCATGGCGCAACCGCCCAGCAGCACCGGGTGCGCCAGCGAAAATCCCATCCCCACCGTGAACAGCGCGCCCGCGCCGTAAATCATCGACAGCGCCCGGTGCGATTCAATCCTGTCCATCAGCCAGCCCGAAAACAGCGAACCGCAGGTTCCGCCCGCCTGGAACAGAGCCGTGATAATGGCGGCCTGCACCACGTCAAAACCGTTATCCTTGATCAGCATGGGGAGCCAGCTGCCCAGGGTATAGAATAAAAACAGTGCGGTAAAATAGGCGCCCCACAGCATCAGGCTGCCAAACCGGTACTGGTCGTTAAGTACGACTTTTACCGGCTGCGCCCTGGCCTTGCTGACCGGCGGCAGTTCGACGCTGCACTGCTGCAGATCCAGATCCGGTGCCAGCTTAGCCAGAATACGGTGAATTTTTTTGCTGGCGGCACGCCTTACCACTAAAAAGCACACCGATTCCGGCAGCGCCCAGAGCAGTAACGGCACGAACAGCATTGGCAGGATCCCGCCCAGCATCAGGACAGAATGCCAGCCAAAGTGCGGCATCAGCCAGGAGGCGGCAAAGCCACCCAGCGCTGCGCCAAACGTGAAGCCACAAAACACCACGGTGATAAGGAATGCCCGTCGTCTGGCAGGAGCAAACTCGGCCACCAGCGTGCCCACGTTGGGCATCGCCGCGCCTAATCCCAGACCGGTCAGAAAACGGAACAGGATCATCTGTTCCATATTTTGCGAAAAGGCGGTTATCAGCGTCCAGGCGCCAAAAAAGAACACGCTGTTAATAATCACGACTTTGCGACCCAGCCTGTCTGACAGCGGGCCGGAGAGCATTGCGCCCAGCGCCAGCCCCACCAGGGCAGCGCTGATGATCAGCCCCAGTTCGCGATTGGTGATGCCCCAGTCCGCTTTCAGTTCAGGTGCAATGAACCCCATGATGGCAATATCAAACCCATCGAGGGCGATGATGCAGAAGCCAAACAGCACCACCATTTTTTGCCACATCCCCAGCGGGCGGCTGTCGATTAACGCCCGAACATCAATTGCTTTGCTTTCCGCCACGGTGACTCTCCGGTGAAATACGTAATGTGGGGTTACTATATGCAGGCGCTGTAATGCGTTAAACGGCGATAATCGAAATTTTGTGCGTTTATCGCACGATTATGCGCGAATTAAACGCCAAATCTGCGTTAATAGATTGTTAAAAAAGACAATTTTTTTGGCAGCATGGGTTCCGTTATCGGCAAAGGATTGTGAGCGGGATCGGGCGGATTTGAGCGGGCGAGAACGGGCAGAGAAGCGGTCTGAGCAGGATAGCGGGCCAGCGAAACTGGCCCATCAACGTCTTACCGCATGGCGGTCAGCCGCACGGGAGCATTGGCCGCGCCAAAGCCACGATAGCCGCCACGTCGTTCCAGCAGCTCAAAGAAGAAGCGGCCCTTTTCATAGGGAAGCGTATAGACGTGCAGCAGCTCCCCGCCCTGTTCGTCCCGATCGTACAGCACATCGTAACGCTGCAGCTGCGCCAGAAAATCGGCGTCGAGATCGAAACGCGCCATCAGGTCCTGATAATAGTTATCGGGAATGTGCAAGGTTTTCAGCCCACGTTCGCGCGCGGCCTTTACCGCACTGAACAGATCGTCACAGCCAAAGGCGACGTGCTGCAACCCTGCGCCCTGATAGGTCGTTAAAGCGCGGGCTATCTGGGTTTCCCGACTGACCGACATGTTTAGCGGCAGGCGAATCGCATCGTTGGGGCTTCGCAGCACGCGGCTACGCACCAACCCCAGCGGATCGGGCAGTTCCCACTCGGTATCCTGCACAAAACCCGGCACGCTACGCAGGAACATAATCCAGTTATCGCGCGTATCATCCGGCAGGGCAATCGCCAGATGGTCGATGGTCTGCATCGCAGGCTGGGGCGCGGCGCGGTGCGTTAAGTGGAAGTCGCTGTGGTAGCCGTCTTGACCGGCAGGCTCATCTTCCACCAGATAAATCAGGCTGCCGTCAGGCGCACATAACGCCGGGATCTGGCGTTCGTTGGGGCCGGTTTCCCCCTGCCAGATGGCGTAACCGTAATCCTGCGCGCGCGTGATCAGCTTATCGACCCCGCGAACCCGCCAGGCCACCGCACACAGCGAAATACCGTGCTGATGATAATACCCGCTGGCCTGGCTCTCCGGCTGCGCATTCAGAATCACATGCACCTTGCCGTTACGATACAGCGACACCTGCTTGGAGCGATGATCGCCCGCATGAACCAGGCCAAGCTGCGTCAGCCACTGTCCGAGTGCAAAAGCATCATTGTGGCTGACGGCAAACTCAATGAACTCCAGCGACAACAGCGGCGGCTGGGGCGCAGAGTGGAACAGCCCTTCCCCGGCCAGGGAGGCCAGCGCGCTCGGCAGCAGCGGCTGTCCGACCAGCCAGTCACGGGTTTGCTCCTCCAGCCACAGCAGCGATCGGTAACCATCCTGCGCGGTAGGCACCACCGGCGAGGCGCGGAATCCATCGTTGAAAATTTCCAGCGACCAGGCATCCCGGTAGCCATGCGCCGACAGTTGCGTCATAAACTGAGTCAGATTGAATTCGCCCTGGCCGGGAAAACAGCGGAAGTGGCGACTCCACGACAGCACATCCATTTTTAGCAGCGGTGCATCCGCCAGCTGTACGAACACAATTTTCTCCGTCGGGACCGCTTCCAGCCCGTCCAGGCTGTCACCGCGCGACAGAATATGAAAACTGTCGAGCACGATCCCCAGCGCGGGATGGTTGACGGCCTTGACGCGGGCCCAGGCGTCGCGCCACAGGCTGACGTGTCGTCCCCAGGCCAGCGCCTCATAACCGAGAGTAATACCGTGCTCAGCCGCCAGCTCTGCCAGAGCGGTGAGATCGCTGACCTGTGTGGCGAAGTCGTCACTGCAGTCGGGTGAGACATTGCTGCAGACCAGCATCCGCTGACAGCCCAGCTGTTGCATGACCTCAAACTTGCGCGCCGCGCGCGCCAGGTTTTGCGCCAGCCTGTCACGGGGGCCGCCTTCGAAGTCGCGGAAAGGTTGAAACAGCAAGATTTCCAGCCCGAGCGCTTCACACAGCTGGCGGATTTCCACGGGTGAGCCGGGATAATAGACCAGATCGTTATCGAAAATTTCAACGCCATCGAAGCCTGCGGCGGCAATTGCTCGCAGTTTTTCCGGCAGCGTGCCCGATACCGAGACCGTTGCGACAGAACGTTTCATTGTTGCCTCCTGATAAGCGGTCACGGGGTGACCTTAAAGCAGCCGGTCAGCAGCGAGGCATTCTGCTAACGGAGATTGGCAATTGTTATGAACCAGTTGGAACATTTCGTCAATGTGTAACTGGTCATGATTTTTGGTTATGACAAAGCCGACGATTTTTCACTTTTCTTTTACAAGTTGCGCTTCCTACACTTCCCGCTCTGTACCGAAAATAATAAGGATGCCTGGATGAAAAATGACTGGCCCGCCCGCGAACTGGTTCATCGTGACTATCGTGATCACCCACCGGCGCTTGCGCCTTTGTATAAAACAAGTCTGCTGCGCTCGCCACGCAACGCGCTGATTTCTTTGCAGAATTCGCTATCCGAAATCACGGCACCGGTGTTCACCCAGCAGGAGCTCGGACCACGAGACAGTGACCTTATCCTCAATTACGCCAAAGAGGGTTTACCCATCGGCGAACGGATTATTGTGCATGGCTACGTGCGGGATGCATTTGGTCAGCCGGTGCGCAACGCGCTGGTTGAGGTATGGCAGGCCAATGCCGGGGGGCGCTATCGTCACAAAAAAGATCAGTATCTTGCGCCCATTGATCCAAATTTTGGCGGGTGCGGTCGCATGCTGACCGACGATAACGGCTACTACTGCTTCCGCACCATTAAGCCCGGTCCCTACCCGTGGCGGAATCAGGTGAGTGACTGGCGTCCGGCGCATATTCATTTCTCACTCTCTGGCGAAGCCTTTGCCCAGCGCCTGATTACCCAGATGTATTTCGAGGGCGATCCGCTGATCGGCGGCTGTCCCATTGTTCAGTCAGTCGGCAGCGAAGCGGCCGTGCGCACGCTGATTGCCGAGCTGGATACCCACTCTGCCGTGCCACTGGACTGCCTGGCCTACCGCTTTGACCTGGTCCTGCGCGGGCACCGCGCAACCTGGTTCGAAAACCGCACTCAGGGGGCGGCATCATGAAACGCTATCTTGCCGAAACGGCGTCACAAACCGCCGGACCTTATGTGCACATTGGTCTGGCGCCCCATGCGGCGGGCTTCGACATTTTTGAAAACAACTTTAGTGAGGTGCTGACCCAACCGGAAACGCGCGGCGAGCGCATTGTGGTAGAAGGCTGCGTTTACGACGGTTCCGGCACGCCGGTGCGCGACGTGCTGATTGAAGTGTGGCAGGCGAATGCCGAAGGGCGTTACAACCATCCCGCCGATCGGCAGCACGATAAGCCGCTGGACCCGGCGTTTCGTGGCTGGGGACGGACCTGCTCCGACTTCGACAGCGGGATCTGGCGTATCAAAACGATCAAACCCGGTAGCGTGACCGGGCGCGACGGTCGCCCCATGGCGCCGCATCTTAACCTGTGGATTGTGGCGCGCGGCATTAACATCGGACTGAACACCCGGCTCTACTTCGCCGATGAACAGGCGGCAAATGACGCCGATCCGGTACTGAATGTGATCGAATGGGAGAAGCGACGTCGCACCTTGCTGGCGCGGCGTGAACAGCGCGGCGACGAGACGGTCTACCGGTTCGATATCTGGCTGCAGGGTGAAAACGAAACCGTGTTCTTTGATGTCTGAACCTTAATCTGCCCACGACAATGTCCTTGCCGCTTCGGCGGCAAATTCATAACATGAGTCATGGATAGGGTTTCCCGGTTTAGTCAGCGCGTGCGCGTGCGCCATCTTCACGCTTTTGTGGCCACTGCACAGCAGGGGACGCTGGGGCGCGCCGCGCTCCATCTGGGGATTACCCAGCCCGCCCTGTCCAAGACCCTCAACGAACTCGAATACCTTGCCGGTGAGCCGCTGTTGCTGCGCAGCCGCCAGGGGACGGAACTCACCGCCAGCGGCACGCGATTCCTGCACGATGCCATCCGTATTCTCGATGCGCTGAATATTGTGGACCAGGTGATGCGTCCCGGCAGTGCGCCGCAGCCCGGACCGATGCACATTGGCGCACTGCCTACCGCCATTGTCAGCGTGGTGGCGCCGGTACTAGCTGGCCTGCAGCAGCACTATCCGGGCTGGCGCATTCAGGTCAGCACGCTGGCAAATGATGCGTTGCTGATGGGAATAAAATCAGGGCAGATGGCGCTGGGGATTGGGCGCATGGCCGAACCCGTATTGATGGATGGCCTGAACTTCGAGCTGCTGTATCTGGAAACCCTGCGTCTGGTTGTGGCCCCACATCATCCTCTGCTGCATGCTGGCGTAACGCTGGCTGAAGCCCTGAGCTGGCCGCTGATCCTGTCGCCACGCGGCACGGTGCCGCGCCAGAATGCCGAATCGTTGATGACCAGCCATGGCCTGAGATTACCGGATGGCGCAGTGGAAACCCTGTCAACCACGCTGGCGCGCCGTCTGACGCTGAGCCACGGCTACGTCTGGCTGGTGCCCTACGGCGCGGTGCGCGACGACCTGACCAGCAACCAGCTACGCACGTTGCCGCTTCCCAGCCAGGGGATGGCTGAGGCGGTCGGCATCCTGACCCGCCAGCAGCACGCGCCACCACCCGAGCAGCTGCAGCTGGTGGCGGCCTTGCGGCAACGGGTGCTGGACGTGCCTGTCTGACAGCGCAGTTTACTGGGCGCTGTCCTGCTCATCGAAAACGCTCTGCGCCAGATGGAACGCGGCGTTGGATGCTGGCAGGCCGCAGTAGAGCGCAGCATGCATCAGCAACTCTTTGATTTCATCCCGGCTGACGCCGTTATTGAACGCGGCCCGCAGGTGCATTTTCAGCTCCGCTTCGCGGTTGAGCGCAATCAGCATGCCGATGGTGATCAGGCTGCGCGTGTGGCGAGTCAGGCCGGGCCGGGTCCATATCTCGCCCCAGGCGTAGCGGCTGATAAAGTTCTGAAACTCATCATTCAGCGGCGACAGGTTTTCGAGCGTCCGCTCAACGTGGGCGTCGCCGAGCACCGCCCGGCGTACGGTCATGCCCTGCTGGTAGCGCTGCTGCTGGGTCAGCTGTGCGTCAATAAAAGGCTGCAGCGCGCGGTTAAACGCCAGCCAGACCTCGACGCTGGACAAGTGCGAGGCGGGCAGCACGACACGCTGCGCACCCGGGATCTGTTCAACCATGCTGTCTGCATCGGCCAGGGTCGTAACCCTGTCGTCACGCCCGGCAATCACCAGCACGGGTAACGAAATCGCCGCCAGTTCGTGGCGCAAATCGGCTGTCGCCAGGGCTTCACAACAGTCAGCGTAGCTGTCGGCGTCACAGTCGCTGAGCTGGGATACCAGATGGTTTACCGTCGCAGGCGCACGTTCACAGAAGGCCGGGGTAAACCAGCGTGCCGCCGCGCCCTCTGCAATGGCGGCCATGCCGTACTGACGAGCCTGCGCGGCCCGCTCTCGCCAGGCGGCCGACTCGCCGATCTTTGCCGCGCTGTTGGCGATCGTGAGCGTGATTAGGCGTTGCGGATGAAAACGCGCCAGCCAGAGTCCGGTCAGCCCGCCCATTGAAATGCCGCAGAAGTGCACCCTGTCGATGCCCAGTTGGTCCAGCAGCGACAGGACCGCCATCCCCAGCTGTTCCAGCGAGCGGGTTTGTCCGTTCGGTGCCGAAGCACCGTGGCCGGGAACGTCGTAACGCAAAAGGCGATACGTCCCTATCAACGCATCACGCTGCGGCTGCCACATCTCGGACGTTGTGCCTAAGGAGTTACTGAATAAAATCACCGGGGCATCGTCTGGCCCCTCAAGTACGTAATGCAACATCATGTGGCCCTCGCAGCCGCTAAAACCTGGTGAATAAAGCGTGACGCGCTGCCCGTGGCGTTCGCCGGATCGAGCAGCCTCTCCAGTTCGGGCCGACTCAGGTGCGAGGCAACGGTTTCATCCGCGCACAGGACGGTCAGCAAACGCTGCTGCGTCGCCAGCGCCCGACGGCAGCACTGTTCAATATGATGATGGGCCTGCTGCCGTCCCAGCGCGTCTGCCAGCGCCAGCGTGACCGCTTCCGCCATGATGAGCCCCTGTGTCAGGCCGAGATTGCGTTGCATGGCTTCTTCATGGACTTCCAGTCCGTCGATCAGCTCTGTGCTGTGCACCAGCGCCGCGCCGCTGAGCATAATCAGTTGCGGCAGGCTCTGCCACTCGGCCTGCCAGCCGCCCAGCGCACGCTCGTGCTCCTGAACCTGACCGGCATACAGACCTGACATCAGGGCCGGCACCCGGTTGGCCGCGCTGAGAATCGCCGCGCAGAGCACCGGGTTCCGTTTGTGCGGCATGGTAGAAGATCCCCCGCGCCCCGGCGCCAGGGGTTCACTGACCTCGCCGACTTCGCTCTGCATCAGAAGCGACATGTCCCGGGCCAGCTTGCCCAGCGTACCGGTAAGACCGGCATACCAGCCCGCCAGCTCGGTGATTCTGTCGCGCTGCGCATGCCAGGGCGTAGCGCTTCGCGGCAGCGCCAGCACATCAGACAACGCCTGCTCTACGCGTTCGCCCTTTTCCCCCAGGGACGCCAGCGTGCCCGCCGCCCCGCCAAACTGCAGCACCAGCACCCGCGGCCGCATGGCCGTCAGTCGCGCACGAAAACGCACCAGCGCATCCAGCGTGCCCGCCAGCTTCAGGCCTAACGTCACCGGCAGCGCGTGCTGCAGCCAGGTCCGGCCGACCATCAGCGTCGTGCTGTGCCGCTCGCACTGAATCGTCAGGGCGGCAATCAGCCGATCCAGCAGCGAAGCCGTGTCGTTAAGCGCAGTGCGCAGTTGCAGCATCAGTCCGCTGTCGATGGCATCCTGACTGGTTGCGCCCCAGTGCACATAGCGCGCGGCCTCGGGCGACGTCGCCGCAACCACGGCAGTGAGCTGTTTAACCAGCGGAATCGCCAGGTTGCCCGCCAGGCCCGCCGCCTGCGTCAGCGCCGCCGTATCGATCGCCTGCGCCTGGCAACAGGCCTGAATACAGTGAGCGGAGGCGTGATCGATCACGCCTGCCGTGGCCAGCGCCTGTGCCAGCCCGGCTTCGAAATCCAGCATTCCCTGTAACAACGCCGTATCGCTAAAGCAGTCGTCAAGGGGAGAGGCCATAAACATGGCGCGGTAAAGAGACATTGGTTATACCCGTTCCAGAATGAGTGCGATGCCTTGCCCCACGCCCACGCACATGGTGCACAGCGCGTAACGGCCGCCCGTGCGCCGCAGCTGATACGCTGCGGTCATGGCCAGCCTGCCGCCTGACGCGCCCAGCGGATGTCCCAGCGCAATCGCGCCGCCGTTGGGATTCACATGGGCAGCATCATCGGCCAGTCCCAGTGCGCGCGTCACCGCCAGCGCCTGGGCAGCGAAAGCCTCATTTAATTCGATCACGTCCATTTGCGCCAGCGTCAGGCCACTTTGAGCCAGCACTTTACGCACGGCAGGTACCGGACCATAGCCCATAATGCGCGGCTCCACGCCACAGGCCGCCATCGCCACCACCCGCACCAGCGGCGTGAGTCCATGTTCTGCCGCCGCGCGCTCGCTTGCCAGCAGCAAGGCGCAGGCCCCATCGTTAATGCCCGATGCGTTACCCGCCGTCACGCTGCCGTCCGGGCTGACCACGCCTTTCAGGCCTGCCAGCGCCGCGAGCGAGGTGCTGCGCGGATGCTCGTCACAGGTGACGTTCAGGGCTTCGCCTTTGCGCTGCGGGATGCTCACCGCCATCAGTTCGTCACTAAACAGGCCCATTTCCTGCGCCCGGGCGGTACGCACCTGACTACGTAGGGCAAAAGCATCCTGATCGGCGCGGCTGATAGCGAAATCACGCGCTACGTTTTCTGCCGTTTCCGGCATGGTTTCGACACCAAAGCGAGCGCGCATCTGCGGGTTGATGAAGCGCCATCCCATCGTCGTGTCTTCCATTTTCAGGGAACGGCTAAACGCGCTGTCTGCTTTGCCGGTCACAAAGGGCGCGCGCGACATGCTCTCCACGCCGCCCGCTATCATTATTTCGGCCTCACCGCATTTGATCGCCCGGGCGGCCGTGCCGATGGCATCCAGCCCCGAGCCGCACAAACGGTTGAGCGTGGTGCCCGGCACGCTGGACGGCAGCCCGGCCAGTAACAGCGCCATGCGCGCCACGTTACGGTTGTCTTCTCCCGCCTGATTTGCGCAGCCGTAAATCACATCGTCAATAGCCTGCGCCACCGAAGCCGGCTGGCGGGCTAACAGCGCCGCTAAGGGTAAAGCAGCCAGATCGTCAGCACGCAGGCTGGCAAGCGCGCCCGCGTAACGGCCAAAGGGCGTACGGAGTGCATCGCAGATAAACGCCTGTTGCATCAGCTTCTCCTCAGGCGGTAGCCAGTTCAGGTTGCAATAAACGCACCGGCGTTAACGCCTGCAGCGCATCAAAACTCAGCCCGGGGCAGCACTCCACCACCAGTGGGCCCTGTGGGGTAATATCGATCACGGCCATATCGGTATAGAGGCGACTGACGCAGCCCAGACCGGTAAGCGGATAGCTGCACTGTTTGACCAGCTTGCACTCCCCTTTTTTGGTCAGGTAATCCATCATCACATAGACTTTGCGCGCGCCGATGGCAAGATCCATCGCCCCGCCTACGGCAGGAATCGCGTCTTGCGCCCCAGTGCTCCAGTTAGCCAGATCGCCGCCGACAGACACCTGATAGGCCCCCATCACGCAGATATCCAGATGCCCGCCGCGCATCATGGCAAACGAGTCGCCGTGGTGGAAAAAACAGCCGCCAGGCAGCAGCGTTACCTGCTCTTTCCCGGCGTTGATCAGCTCTGGATCCTCCTCTCCGGCGACGGGAGCGGGCCCCATGCCGAGGAGCCCATTCTCGCTGTGCAGGAAGATCTCTTTATCTGCAGGCAGATAGTTGGCAATGCGGGTGGGCAGGCCGATGCCCAAATTGACGTAGGCGCCCTCAGGAATATCGCGCGCCACGCGCTGTGCCAGTTGGTCTCGGGTGAGTTTTTGCATAGCCTACTCCTCAGGCGGAAAGGGTCAGGGTTACGGGATTAGCCACGGCCACCAGCCGCTGCACAAAAATACCCGGCGTGACGACGTTTTCAGGATCGAGCTGGCCGAGCGGCACCAGTTCTGCCACCTGCGCAATCGTGGTCGTAGCGGCCATCGCCATCACCGGACCAAAATTTCGTGCCGCTTTGCGGTAAACAAGGTTGCCCCAGCGGTCGCCCCGATGCGCTTTGATCAGGGCAAAATCAGCCTTGAGCGGCTTTTCAAATACGTAATGACGACCGTCGATTTCACGGGTTTCTTTGCCCTCCGCCAGCGGTGTACCAAAGGCGGTTGGCGTGAAAATCCCCCCCAGCCCGCTCCCTGCCGCCTGCATTCTGGCGGCAAGGTTGCCCTGCGGCACCAGCTCCAGTGCAATTTCTCCCCGGCGATAGCGTTCGTCGAACACCCAGGAATCGACCTGGCGGGGAAAAGAGCAAATCATCTTCTCAACACAGCCGGCCTTCAGCAGCGCGGCCAGGCCACTTTCGCCGTTGCCCGCGTTGTTGCTGATCACCGTCAGCCCACGCACGCCATGGTCAATCAGCGCATCAATCAGCTCCAGGGGCTGGCCTGCGGGTCCAAATCCGCCAATCATGATGCTGGCCCCGTCCGGTATCACCGCAACGGCCTCTGCCAGCGTTGCCACACTTTTATCGATCATCTGCTCTTCCTTTCGCCCGGCACAGGCCGGCTTGTCGTGAATAGCCAAAAAGTAGATCGCTCTGTGACAGCAAACAATACCGATAATCGAAATAGTGTGCGATTATCGGTCACTGACGGGATAAAACAGGACATTGTGATCGCGCACACAGGCGTGCGTGCATCAAGCCACTGACAGGAGAAAACCATGACGGATGAACAACAACGACTGCGCGGTAACAGCGATCCCTGGAAAGGCGATCCCAATTTTATGGCCTCCCTGGCGCGGGGACTGGAAGTGCTACAGGCGTTTACGCCACAGCGCCGCCTGATGTCCGTGTCGCAAATCAGTCAGCGTACGGGCATTCCCCGTGCGGCCGTGCGGCGCTGTCTGTATACGCTGAGCAAGCTGGGGTTTGTGTATGCGGAGGATGGCAAAAACTTTGAACTGCGTCCGCGCGTGCTCTCTCTCGGCCACAACTGGTTAGGCGCAACGCCGCTTGCCAGCGCCTCGCAGCCGGTTTTGCGTCAGCTCAGCCAGACGCTGAACGAGTCCTGTTCGATGGCGGTACTGGACGGGGACGACATTCTCTACATCGCCCGTGCGTCGGCATCGCGCATTATGACGATTGACCTGCACATCGGCAGCCGCCTGCCTGCCAGCACCACCTCCATGGGAAGAGTGCTGTTAAGCGGCCTGGCCAGTGAACCGCTTAACGATTACCTGGCGCGCTTGACTCAGCTGCGTTATACCAGTCATACGCTGGTAAGCAGCAGCGCGCTGCGTGAAGAACTGGCGCGCGTCAGGCAGCAGGGCTACGCCATTAACGATCAGGAACTGGAAATCGGGCTGCGATCTCTCGCCGTGCCGCTCAGCGCGCCGGGGGGCCGAATAGTGGCCGCGCTCAACGTGGGCGTGCATGCCGGGCAGGTTTCTGCCGATACGCTGCGCCAGCACCATTTGCCGCTGCTGCAGGAGGCGGCCCGGGAAATCTCCCTGCTGCTGCGTCAATAATCTGTTTTGCCCCTCAACGTCGCTGCAAAATTCGTGGTAACGTGAAGGCTGAGTTGCAAGCGGCAAAGTAGAGAGTTATGACCACGAAAAAAATTGATACCACCCTCGTCAGCGCTGGACGCAACAAGCGTTATACCCAAGGCTCGGTGAATGCGGTCATTCAGCGAGCCTCTTCACTGGTTTTCGATAGCGTTGCAGAGAAAAAACGGGCCACCGCAGGGCGCGCGAAGGGCGAACTGTTTTACGGCCGTCGCGGCACCCTGACGCATTTCGCCTTGCAGGATGCCATGACGGAGCTGGAGGGCGGCGCGGGCTGTGTTCTCTATCCTTGCGGCGCAGCAGCCGTCTCCAATGCCATCCTCGCGTTTGTCGAAGCGGGCGACCACATTTTAATGAGCGGCGCCGTTTACGAACCGACTCAGGACTTCTGCACAAAAATACTCAGCAAGCTCCAGGTCTCGACCACCTGGTTTGATCACTGTATTGGTCACGACATCGCCGCGCTGGTTCAGCCTAACACCCGCGTGGTTTTCCTGGAATCTCCCGCCTCCATCACCATGGAAGTGCAGGACGTGCCGGCTATC
Source organism: Pantoea sp. V106_11 (assembly GCF_029967885.1). Classification (NCBI taxonomy): domain Bacteria; kingdom Pseudomonadati; phylum Pseudomonadota; class Gammaproteobacteria; order Enterobacterales; family Erwiniaceae; genus Pantoea; species Pantoea sp. V106_11. The sequence continues at coordinate 23,727 of NZ_JASCAK010000029.1, read as the reverse complement.
GTTGCGGCGATACGCGCTAAAGCGCCAGACGCCATCATTATGATCGACAACACCTGGGCGGCAGGCGTGCTGTTCAGCCCGCTGGCCCTGGGCGTGGATATTTCTATTCAGGCTGGAACGAAATACCTGATCGGCCACAGTGACGCCATGATTGGCACCGCTGTCGCCAACGCCCGCTGCTGGGATCAACTGCGCGAAAACAGCTACCTGATGGGCCAGATGGTGGATGCCGATACGGCTTACATGGCAAGCCGTGGCTTACGTACGCTGGGCGTGCGCCTGCGCCAGCATGAAGAGAGTGCGCTGCAGGTAGCAGAGTGGCTTTCTGCGCGCCCTGAAGTGGCGCGGGTTAACCATCCGGCGCTGCCCTCGTGCCGCGGGCATGCATTCTGGCAGCGTGACTTCACCGGCAGCAGCGGTTTATTTTCATTCGTGCTGCGGCAAAAACTGAGCCGTGAACAGCTGGCGAATTATCTCGACCATTTTCATCACTTCAGCATGGCTTATTCCTGGGGTGGATATGAGTCACTGATTTTAGCCAACCAGCCCGAAGAGTTAGCGGCCATTCGCCCGGCCGGTGGCGTTGACTTTGAGGGGACGCTGATACGGCTCCACATTGGTCTTGAGCATGTCGATGACCTGCTGGTCGATCTTGAGGCAGGCTTTGATCGCCTGACGCGCTAAAATAGTAAACATGATATAAACCAGGCGCCGACCGTCGTGATATTACACCCGGTCATGGCTGGTTAGCTGTTAACATTCGATCTATAAAAAAGTGTTCAGTCAGCAGAAGAACCGCAACATTTTACCCCTTCACCGCGCAATGCTGTGGCGGGAAGTAAGAGGTCAGCCAGGTCTGAACAGAACAATTGAGTTTCATTTTGACGTAATGGGATAGCTAATGGGTGTTTTACACGAGATTGTGCACGCGCTTTGGCATCAGGACTTTGCCGCGCTGGCCAATCCAGAAGTGGTCTGGATCGTTTACAGCGTAATGTTTATGACGCTATTCCTGGAAAATGGTTTGTTACCTGCCTCTTTTTTGCCTGGCGACAGCCTCTTGCTACTGGCCGGTGCCATGGTGGCTAAAGGCGTGATGGACTTTTTCCCGACGCTGGTGATACTCACGGTCGCCGCCAGTCTGGGCTGCTGGCTGAGTTATCTGCAGGGGCGCTGGCTGGGCAACACGAAGCTGGTGAAGAGCTGGCTGATGCAGCTGCCGGCGCAATATCATCAACGCGCCTGGAATATGTTCAACCGCCATGGTCTGATGGCGCTTCTGGTTGGCCGCTTTCTGGCGTTTATTCGTACCCTGTTGCCTACCATGGCGGGCATTTCCGGACTGTCTAATGCCCGTTTCCAGCTGTTTAACTGGCTCAGCGGCCTGCTCTGGGTCGGCATCGTGGTCACGCTGGGTTACGGTATCAGCCAGGTGCCCTTTATCAAACGTCATGAAGATCAGGTCATGGCGATCCTGATGATACTGCCGATGGTGCTACTGGTGGTCGGCCTGGTCGGCAGCGTCATCGTGATCTGGAAAAAACGTCGCCAGAAACACGCCTGACAGCGGGTAGCGTCAGGCGGGCGGTTCGGCCACCGTCTGGCGCACCCGATTCACTTCCTCTCCCGGCGTCACGCCAAAATAGCGTTTAAACTCACGCGAAAATTGCGACGGACTTTCATAGCCAACCCGCACGGCCGCCACGCTGGCTTTCAGGCCATCGTGCAACATCAGCAACCGCGCCTGATGCAGACGATAACGTTTAAGGTACTGTAACGGCGACGTCTGCGTGACGGCCTTAAAGTTATGGTGAAACGCCGACACGCTCATGTTCACTTCCGCCGCCAGCGCATCCACGCTGAGGTTATCGGCATAGTGATTCTCAATGCGGCGCAGCGCGCGGGCGATCTGGCTGAACTGCGTCTGCCGACTCACCAGCGAGAGCAGCGCGCCGCCTATCGGCCCGGTCAGCACGTAATAAATAATCTCCCGCACAATATGCGGCCCCAGCACGCGCGCATCGCGCGGCTGCGTCATCACATCCAGCAGGCGTTCTGCGGCACACAACATGGGCTCGGTTAACCAGCCGGAGTGAATACCGGAGGTGAGCGGCTGTGGCTGAAACCCTTCGTCGTCACCTATATCCATCAGCAGATCCTGCAGACTGGCCGTGTCCACGCGTAAACACATTCCGGCCAACGGCTGCTCCGGTGAGGCCCAGGTTTCGCATTCGACCGGCAAGGGCACGGTCAGCATTAAATATTTTGTGGCGTCGTACTGAAAAACCGTACTGCCGAGATAGCCGGTTTTACCGCCCTGAAACAGAATGACGATGCCCGGCTGATACATGATGGGCGTGCGCGGACGATACTGATCGGCGTAAATCAAAGAAACGTTTTCTACCGGACACCGCTGGTGACGGCCATGTGTCATCAGCGTGACCACCTGCTGAGCCAGACGTTGGCACAATGCGTCGTGAGGCATAATCACTCCAGAAAATAAAACAGCAGTTTGCCGCGCGCCTGGTTAATTCGCCAGCAAAATGGAGAATCAGGCAAGAAGTTTACAGGATCAGGCAGGGTTATCCTGTGCGGTTCACAGGCAGCCTGAAAATTGTTAGCTAGACTTAAGCACAGCGAGGACTCACTGGTTTACTGCAAATGTAAGGAGCATGTTATGGCAGACCAACCCATTATCAAACTGCACGATGGTAACATGATGCCGCAACTGGGACTTGGCGTGTGGCAAGCCAGCGTCGAAGATGCCCGTCATGCCGTGCTGAAAGCGCTGGAGGTCGGCTATCGCTCAATTGATACCGCCGCCGCGTATAAAAATGAAGAAGCCATAGGTCAGGCGCTACAGGAAACGGAGGTCGCGCGTGACGATATCTTTGTCACGACCAAGCTGTGGAACAGCGACCAGCAAAACGTTCAGCAGGCGCTGGAAACCAGCCTGGAAAAACTCAAGCTGGATCAGGTTGACCTCTATCTGATGCACTGGCCGTGTCCTGAGAATGATCACTACGTTGAAGCCTGGAAACACATGATCGCGCTGCAGCAGCAGGGCCTGGTGAAGAGCATCGGCGTGTGCAACTTTAATCAGCCGCACCTGAAGCGGCTGCTGGAAGAGACGGGCGTGACTCCGGTCATCAACCAGATCGAGCTGCATCCCATGCTGCAACAGCGCACGCTCCATGCCTGGAACGCCATGCACCAGATTCAGACTGAATCCTGGAGTCCGCTGGCCCAGGGCGGTGAAGGCGTATTCGATCAGGACATCATCAAATCGCTGGCGAAAAAATACGGTAAAACCCCGGCGCAAATCGTCATCCGCTGGCACCTGGACAGCGGCCTGGTGGTGATCCCTAAATCCGTCACGCCTGCGCGCATTGAAGAAAATTTCAAGGTGTTTGATTTCCGTCTGGATAAGACAGAAATGAGCGAGATTGCGAAGCTGGACAGCGGTAATCGCCTGGGGCCTGACCCGGATACGTTCAACGGCTGACCATCGCCTGCCTCGACTTAACAAGAGAGTGGGTACGCATCGCCTCTCCCGGCTGGGGGAGGCTTTTTTTATGGCTGCGCGGGAACGGGGAGTTTTAAGATTTTTTAAAATCTGTGTCAAAGGACATCATTGATGATCAGCCTGCGTCAGGCGCATTCGTCTTCTCCGGCACAAGATGAGCGGCTCGCCTGCACATCGCCACATCCTGCGCCTCGTTAAGTCAAATCCCCCCTCTAAAACCTTGCCCTATCCGCCAGCAATACGGTTATCTGTGCCGTTTAAAAACGGGCTCAGCCTGCTGGTGGCTCCGTTTCCTGTCAGCGCGTCACGCTTTGCAACACACCGCCGGGCTGACTGACTGTGCCGGTCTGATAACTGGGGTGATAATGATTAACGTTATGATCTTTTAGCCTGGCTCTGCTGCCTGCCCGCCCCCGTTCAAGGGATCGCGGCATTAAGGCGCAGTGAAGTAAAGCGTAACGTTATCAACCCAGGAGCCTGTCATGTCGGTTATCAATACCAATATCCTGTCATTGATCGTTCAGAATGACCTTTTCCTTTCGCAAAACGCGATGTCGACGGCCATTGAACGCCTCTCTTCCGGACTCCGCATTAACAGCGCTAAAGATGATGCTGCCGGGATGGCGATAGCTAACCGTCTGACCTCAAGGATCAACGGAATGACGGTTGCCACCCGAAACGCCGGTGAGGGTATTTCGCTGTCACAAACCGCTGAGGGCGCGCTCGATGAAATAAATAACAACCTGCAACGTATACGCGACCTGACGGTACAGGCACAAAATGGAAGCAACTCCGCTGCGGATATCGACTCGATTCAGACCGAAGTGAACCAGCGAATGGAGGAAATTAACCGCATTACGGCGCAAACGGATTTCAATGGCATTAAGGTGCTGAATACCGGATCGGGTGCGTCCGAGTATCGCTTTCAGGTCGGTGCGGAAGACGGTGAAACCATCAGCATCGATATTGATTCGAGTGACCGGTACAACCTGCTAAAAGCGGGAACAACCGGCACCGCGCTCAACGTCCGGCAGATGACATCAGGTGACACCGTTAACGGGGCCGCACGTACGGTTGCCGCAGAGGGTTTTGACGTTCTGAAAGGCGCAGTGACTGGCGGAGCGAACGGGACAGCGACGGGGAACTCGCCTCTGACTGATATTGACCGGGCGATTCAGTTCGTTGACGCGCAACGCAGCATGATGGGGGCAGACCAGAACCGCTTTCAGTCCGCTATCACCAACCTCGGGAGCATGGTAACCAATCTCACTGCCGCACGGAGCCGGATAGAGGATGTTGATTACGCGACAGAAGTATCGGCGCTGTCACAGGCGCAGATTTTACAGCAGGCCGGCGTAGCGATGCTGGCTCAGGCCAACCAGATGCCCCAGCTGATGCTGCAGCTTCTTCGGTTTTAATCTCCGAAGGGCACGGGCAGGAGAGGCTCTCCTGCCCTGTTGAAGCACGAGTGCCGCTAAGACAGCGTAGGTTGCGTCAGCAGCTGACCTGCCGTGCCGCGATCCGCCAGTTCCAGCGTCTGGCTGTGATAGACAAACGGAAAATGCTCAGAAGAACTTTGCGTAAAGCTCACCAGAAGCTCTACGTCTCCGTCCACCCAGACCGTGTCCTTCCAGCCGCGATCTTCGCCCATGGGCTGAGCGCCGTTTACGCTCTTAATCAGGAACATGACGCCCTGGATGTGGAAAGATTGCGGACGATCGGCGCGAATAATCCAGCGTTCGAACGTGCCCTGCTGTGCGGTAGAATCAATGCGGTTCATATCCCAGACGGCACCATTGATGCCCGGCAGGCTGTCGCCAATGCGGAACTCACGCGTGCGCACCGAGGCGCCATCCAGAATCTGATCGGCCAGCAAACGCATCGGCAGGTTATCCGTCACCAGCGGCAGCAGGCCGGTAGGCCGCAGCGTAAGCACCAGCGTTGAGGTCAGGATCGTGGAGGGCTCAAAGAAACCGCGCAAACGATCCATAATGCCCGCCGCCGTGCCTGCCGTGATGGAGACTTCATCCCCTTGCGACATATCCACTAAGACTTCACGCCGTTCGCCCGGCGCCAGAGTTAAGCGCTGTACGGCGACGGGTGACGGCAGAAAGCCCTGATCGCTGGCAATCACCGTGAAGGGCCGGTTGTCACTGAGGCTCAGTTCATAACGCCGCGCATTGGAGGCGTTGAGTAACCGCAGACGGACCCAGCCACGTGATACCTCGACAAAAGGGTTACGCACACCGTTAACCAGCAGCGTATCGCCGAGAAAACCGCCGTCGCCCGGTGGGTCATAAACCGGCGTGGCAAAGTTATCCAGCCGTTTATCCTGAATAATCAGGGGGAAATCATCCACGCCATAGTGTTTCGGCAAAGGTAGCTGCTTGCTGATGTCATCCTCAATCAACCACATGCCCGCCAGGCCGTTGTACACGTGCGGGGCCATGCGATTTGGCGTGTTGGCGTGATACCAACAGGTCGCGGCACTCTGGCGAATGGGTAAAACCGGCGCCCAGTCGACCCCGGCTGACATCATGCGCGGCGCGCCGCCCATCAGTGCGCCCGGCACCTGCAGGCCACTGACCGTCATTGAAACGGGTTCATTGAGGCGGTTGCTGTAAATCAGTTTGACATCATCACCGCTGTACACGCGCACCGTGGGGCCGAGGTACATGCCGTTGATGCCCCAGACCGGGACTTTATTGTTATCGCCGTTAAACGACCAGTGGCTGCGCTGCAGGGTGAGAAACAGCGGCTGACCGCGGCGAGATTCCAGTAGCGGCGGGACAGGCAGGGGCGTATCACCGCCCGCAGAAGCGGCACGCGCCGCATGAGGCACAAGCGCGGCACTGAGCGCCGCACCGGCAGAAAGCTGGATAAACTGACGTCTGCTGAAAGACATTGAATTTCAGACCTTTTACGCGTGGCGCTGAACCGCCAACTCTGTTTTTATTGCTGTCATTGCTGTGCTGCGTGCACGGCGAGCAACGTCATGCTGACTCGCCGTGGGGCATCCATGCAGAATAGTCCGATAAAGGGCTTATCGGTTAGATTTTACCGTTTTTTTCGCGTTCTTCGACTTCGGCGTTCAGCTCTTCCAGCTTGGCCGCCATCAATTCCCGGCAGTGAGTCGCCAGCTTGCGCACCGAAGAGGATTCGAATTGTTTCACGTCCACCGGCGGCAGCATTTCCACAATCACCAGTCCGTTTTTCAGGCGGTTGAGGTTAATCTTGCCGTGAGTATTCGATACCACAATCGGAATGATCGGCACGCCTGCGGCAACGGCGGCATGAAATGCCCCGGTTTTAAAGGGTAACAACCCACGACCACGGCTGCGCGTGCCCTCCGGGAACATCCAGAAGGAGATGCGTTTTTTATTAAACTGATCCACCAGCTCACCGATCGTCCCGTGTGCTTTGGCGCGGTTGTCACGATCGATCAGCAGGTTGCCGGTCAGCCAGTAAAGCTGACCAAAAAAAGGTATCCACAACAGGCTTTTTTTACCGACGGTAACCGTTGTTGGCTGCACAATCTTGGCTGCGGTGACCATATCGTAGTTGTTCTGGTGGTTAGCGATGTAAATCGCGTTGCCGTAGTTATCCGCGCCTTCGGGCCGACGAAGCTCAACTTTAAGCCCAAACAGCGTCGATAATTTGCCAAACAGGTGACCAAAGGTCGCAACGTGGCGCGGATTACGTGGCGAGAACAGGCACCAGATACAGCCAAAAAAACTCAGCAATATTGAATAAATCACTACGATAATAGTGCGTAATATCAGTAACATATTTTCCTCAATGTGACACGGCTGGCCGGGGCCAGCCGGGTGAATTACGCGTCGCTGTCCGCGCTGCCGGGACGTGCCGGCGCATCCAGTTCGACCCGATCAATTTTTTGCAGGCCGCGCGGCAGCAGTGTGCCACGACGGCCGCGATCGGCACGGAACTTCTGCAACTCTTCACTGCGTAACAGCAGCTTGCGTTTGCCCACGTGCAGCGTAATCGCACTGCCCGGTGGCAGGATCATCAGCCAGGCCAGTTTATCCGCTCCCGACGCGGCATCCGCCGACGGAATCGAGATAATCTTGTTGCCCTTGCCCTTCGACATCTGCGGCAGTTCGCCGACCGGGAACATCAACATCCTGCCCGCCTGCGTAATGGCCAGCAGCATGTCATCTTCGTGATGGACAGCCATGGGCGTCATCACGCGGGCATTTTCAGGCAGCGTCAGCAGCGCTTTACCCGCACGGTTGCGCGAAATCAGATCGTTGAAGGTACAGATGAAACCGTATCCGGCATCAGACGCCATCAGCAAACGCTGCTCTTCCGGCTCCATCAGCACCTGCTCCATAACGGCACCCGGCGGTGGCGTCAGCTTACCGGTCAGCGGCTCGCCCTGCCCGCGTGCCGACGGCAGCGAGGTGGGATCCAGCGTATAGCTGCGTCCGGTGGAATCGATAAAGGCCACAGGTTGGTTACTCTTGCCGCGCGCCGCCGCCAGATAGCTGTCGCCCGCTTTGTAGCTCAGCCCTGCCGGGTCGATGTCATGTCCTTTAGCGCTGCGCACCCAGCCCATCTGCGACAGCACAATGGTGACAGGCTCGGACGGCACCAGCTCGGTTTCACTCAGCGCTTTCGCTTCTTCACGCTCACGCAGCGGTGAACGGCGGTCGTCGCCAAAATTGTTGCTGTCTGCCTGCAGCTCTTTTTTCAGCAGCGTATTCATTTTGCGTTCGGACGCCAGAATCGCCTGCAGCTGATCGCGCTCTTTTTCCAGCTCGCTCTGCTCGCCGCGAATCTTCATCTCTTCCAGCTTGGCCAAATGACGCAGCTTGAGTTCAAGGATCGCTTCAGCCTGGGTTTCGCTAATGTCAAAGCGCGACATCAGTACCGGTTTCGGCTCGTCCTCGGTACGGATGATATGAATCACTTCATCAATATTGAGGAACGCCACCAGCAAACCGTCAAGGATATGCAAACGGCGCAGCACGCGATCTAAACGGTAGTTCAGACGGCGGCGCACGGTGTCACGACGGAACACTAACCATTCAGACAGGATCTCCAGCAGGTTTTTTACCGCCGGACGGTTATCCAGGCCGATCATATTGAGGTTGATGCGGTAGCTTTTTTCCAGATCGGTGGTGGCGAACAGGTGGTTCATGACCTGCTCAAGATCGACGCGATTGGATCGCGGCACGATCACCAGCCGGGTGGGGTTTTCGTGATCGGATTCGTCACGAAGATCCTCTACCATCGGCAGCTTTTTGTTGCGCATCTGGTTGGCGATCTGCTCCAGCACGCGCGCACCGGATACCTGATGCGGCAGCGCGGTGATCACCACTTCGCCGTCTTCTTTTTTCCACACCGCGCGCTGGCGCACCGAACCGCGTCCGTTCTGATAGATTTTGCGAATCTCGTCACGAGGCGTGATGATCTCGGCTTCAGTCGGGAAATCCGGGCCCTGCACGATTTCCAGCAGCGCATCCAGGCTGGTTTTCGGATCGTCAATCAGGGCGATAGCGGCCTGCGCCACTTCACGCAGGTTGTGCGGCGGAATATCCGTTGCCATGCCCACCGCAATGCCGGTGGTGCCGTTCAGCAGGATGTTCGGCAGCCGCGCCGGCAGCATCTTGGGCTCCTGCATCGTGCCGTCAAAGTTCGGCACCCAGTCAGCCGTGCCCTGCCCCAGCTCGCCCAGCAGCACTTCGGCATACTTCGACAGGCGCGACTCGGTGTAACGCATGGCGGCAAAGGATTTAGGATCGTCCGGCGCGCCCCAGTTTCCCTGACCATCGACCAGCGGATAGCGGTAGGAGAACGGCTGTGCCATCAGCACCATGGCTTCATAGCAGGCGCTGTCGCCATGAGGATGGTATTTACCCAGCACGTCACCGACGGTACGGGCGGATTTTTTAAATTTGGCGGTGGCGTTCAGCCCCAGCTCTGACATGGCATAGACAATGCGGCGCTGCACGGGCTTTAAACCGTCGCCAATATAAGGCAGCGCGCGGTCCATGATGACGTACATGGAGTAATTTAAGTACGCATTCTCAGTAAACGTATGCAGGGCAAGACGCTCTGCACCATCCTGCGTCAATTCGCTCATTAAGTCCTCATCCTCACATCGTGACCCGCAACGGCGGATCACCCGGCGGTTGTTTGGCGAGGATAGTACCTTATTCGTGGGTGTTAGTCACAGGCCAGACGCAGTCAGGCCTGGGGTTTTTTCCCGGTTGACCGATCGCCGAAAATCCGCCTCAGGACAAAATGCCGAATGTCTTATTTCTAATAGTTTGTGACCGCGCTCGCAATTAATTACGGGCGACGTTATAGCGTATTAATCCTGTCCCGTTTCGGGGACAACATTTAGTATTGTTGATTCGCCTTCCACGCCCTACATTCGATATTAACGCTGTTACACACTTTTATTTTTTTCCAGGTTGGATTTAACGAATTGCCACTTAAGCACCGCTAACGAAATAATAGACAGGTGACTGAATGCAGAATCTGACTTCACGACAACACCGGTTACTGAAATTACTGCTGCAGGCGGGTACGCCGCTGGCTTTAACGCAATTAGCCCAGCAGCTGACCGTTTCTGAAAAAAGTATTTATCGCGATTTGCAAAGCCTGGAAATCTGGCTGGGCGCCTGGCAGGCGCAGTTGATCAAGCTGCCCGGTCGCAGCGTGATACTGCAAACCGAGGATATCGCGCAACGCCTGCGATTACAGCAGCATCTGGCCAGTGAAGAGAACTGGTCTGAAGGTTTAAGCAACAATGCACGCCGGGTGAAAATTCTGTCACAGCTGCTGAGGGATGCGCCGCGTGAAACCTCAATCAGTAAGTTATCTGAACGCTATTTCATTAGTCACGCTTCTATCGTCAACGATTTAAAGGTCATTGAAGAGTGGCTACAACCGCTGGCGCTGGCACTGGTCAGAAGTCAGAGCGGTACGCATGTCGAAGGCAGTGAGCAGGCATTACGTCAGGCGATGGTATCGCTGATTAACGATGTTATGCAGCATAACGGTGGCAGTAACACAGCGCTACCGCGGCTGGACCCGGGCAGTTACCAGGCGCTGATCCACTATTTTGGCGAGGAGGATGTGGCGTTTGTGCAAACCTTACTGCAGCAGATGGAGCAGCAGCTTGGCTATCCTCTGAGCGATGCGTACTACATCAATCTGTCCACCCACATCCTGATTATGATCCACCGCATGTCGCAGGGTAAGGCTTTATCTCTGCCCTTAGCGCTGAGCGCTCAGGAAATGGATAATCGCATTCTGAAGATTGCCCGTCAGATGGTGCGACAGGTTGAACAACGTTTAGACCAGTCAGTGCCGGCGGATGAAGTCGGATTTATTTATCAGTACATTATTTCGTCGGGCATTGTGGTTGAAGAACGCGGCAGCGATATGTTGCCGCAATATCAATTATCGAATGAAGCCTCGCGTAATATTACGGTTGAATTAATTCGCTGCTTCTCAGAACTTATTCAACAGGACCTCACTGCCGATCCTTTATTATTTGAAGGTTTACTTTTCCATATTAAGCCATTACTTAACCGGCTGAAATATCATATTAGCATTCGTAATCCATTGCTCGATGATATTAAAACGGAGCTGAGTGAAATTTTTACGCTGACTCAGCGGGCCATGCAGCTTACCGCCGCGCGTTTTCATTACGGGTCGATTGCGGACGACGAAGTGGGCTATTTATGTGTCCATTTTCAGGCCGCGCTGGAACGGCAAATCGCCCATAAACGCATTTTGCTGGTCTGTTCCAGCGGCGTCGGCACCTCGCATCTCCTGAAGAGCCGTATTCTGCGCGCGTTCCCGGACTGGATTATTGCGGGCGTCATTTCGGCCAGTAACCTCGGCGATTTTTGCCAACAGGAGCCGGTTGATCTGGTGATCTCGACTATTCACCTCGACACCTCGCTGTTTCCTACCGTGTATGTGACCGCGTTTTTCAATGACGACGATATTCGCCGTGTGACTGACGCCATGATTGGCAGCCAACTGCCGAAGGCCGTTAACAGCGCCCTGGCAGAACATTAACTGAATGAGGTCTGACTGATGGATATTTCTCGCATTCTTACGCCACGCCGCGTCAATCTCAACCTGCAAGCCAGCAGTAAAGAGGAGGCCATCATTGAACTGACCGATTTGCTGTTCAGTGACGGTGCGATTAGCGATAAACAGGCCTTTATCAAGGATGTCTGGCTACGCGAGGCAGAGGGTTCGACAGGGTTTGAAAATCACATTGCCATTCCCCACGGGAAATCGTCAGCCGTGAAACAGACCACGTTAGCTATTGGGCGCAGCCAGCAGGATATTCCCTGGGAAACGCTGGATGGCAGCCAGGTGCGCTGCATCATCCTGTTTGCCGTTCGCCTTGAAGATCAAAATACCCCCCATATTCGCCTGCTGTCCCAGGTGGCCAGTGCGCTGGCCGATGATGAGGTGATTGCGCAGTTGCTGGTGGAAAACGACCCCAGCGAAATCATTCGGCTGTTCAGTCAGTACGCCGAAACCGACCTCTGTTAATCCTACACGTCCGAGGTAGACCATGAACATTGTCTGTGTTGCCGCCTGCACGGCGGGTATCGCGCATACCTACATTGCGCGCGAAAAACTGATCAAGGGAGCCCATGCCCTTGGTCACACCATCCACGTGGAAACGCAGGGCACCATTGGTACTGAAAACGCCCTCGATACGGAAACCATCGCCGCCGCCGATGTCGTCATTCTGGCGGTGGATGTCAAGATCAACGGTGAGGAACGCTTTCGCGGCAAACCGATCGTCAGGGTGAAAACTGAAGTGGTGATCAAGTCGCCGATTAAGTTTCTGGAAAAAGTGGCGGATTCACTGGCGCGTGCCTGAGGAGATCCACAATGAACGATAACAAAAGACAGTACGGACAGGAGATCAAAGGTCATCTGTTGACGGGGATCTCCTGGATGATCCCGCTGATTGTCGCCGCCGGGATCTGCATCGCGCTGGGCCAGGTCATCGGTGGTCCGGACGTAGGCAAACATCCCGGCACGATTGCCTGGATGCTAAACCAGATGGGCGGCTGGGGCATGGGATTGATCGTGCCGTTGATTAGCGCCGCCATCGCCTACTCGATTGCCGACAGGCCGGGCTTTGCGCCTGGCTTAATCGTGGGCTTTATCTGCGGCCAGATCGGCACGGGTTTTATCGGCGGCATCCTTGGCGGCTTCCTGGTGGGTTATACGGTGATTCTGTTGCGTCGCAGCATTCGGCTGCCGCAGTCGATGCAGGGCCTGATGCCGATCATGGTGTTACCGGTGCTGAGCACCATTATCGCCGGGCTTTTGATGATGACCTTCATCGGCCAGCCCATCGTCTGGTTGCAGAAGGCGCTGATTGCGCTGTTGGAATCCATGCAGGGCGGTTCGAAGTTCGTTATGGGCGCCATTCTGGGGGCGATGGCCACCTTCGACTTTGGCGGGCCGGTCAATAAAACCATGTCGCTGTTCGCGGATGGCATGCTGGTCGACGGTATTTACGGACCGGAAGCGGTCAAATTTGTCGGTTCGATGATCCCGCCCTTTGGTATCACCCTTTCCTGGCTGTTAACCCGCCATAAGTACACCCGCGCGGAAAAAGAGGCGCTGAAGGCGGCCTTTCCCATGGGGATCTGCATGATCACTGAAGGTGTGATCCCGATTGCCGCCCGCGATCTGCTTCGTGTCGTCGGCAGCTGTGTGGTGGCTTCCGCCGTCGCCGGCGGGCTGATTATGGTCTGGGGCGTCGAAGCGCCCGTGCCTCACGGCGGCATGTTCGTGGTGCCTCTCTTCACCAAACCCTGGCTGTTCTGCCTGGCGCTCGGTATCGGCAGCACGATCTGTGGCGTGATGCTATCGCTGCTGAAAAAGCCGGTGACCGAAGCCGACGAAGAGTTTGACGACGTGGAAGACCACAGCGTTCGCGACGACGACATTAAATTCACACTGGAATAAGGAGTGCGTATGTACGCGGCAATGAACGACCTGATCGCACGGGCTGCCCGTAATCAGTATGCGGTACTGGCCATCAACTGTTTCAATCTGGAGAGCGCACGTGCGGCAGTGAAGGCGGCGGAGGAGCAACGCGCGCCCCTGATCCTGAATGTTTATCAGGGGCACAGCCGCCATTTCCCGCCCGCTGTCGCCGTGCCCTTGGTTCAGGCGCTGGCAGCGAATGCCCGCGTGCCGATCGCGCTGGCGCTTGACCATGGAAAAGCCTTTCCGCTGATTGGACAGGCCTTTCGCGCCGGGTTTACCGGACTGATGATCGATGCCTCCTCCGAGCCGCTGGCAGAAAATATTCGCCAGACGGCAAAAGTGGTCGAGATGGCGCATACCGCCGGGGTTTGTGTGGAGGGCGAACTGGGGCATATCGCCGATGCCCCAACCTATGCGCTGGCAGACGCTGCGGTGAAAATGACCCAAGTGGCGGACGTGGTGCCCTTTCTGGAACAGACGGGCATCGATCTGTTAGCGGTGTCGGTTGGGACCGCGCACGGGCTCTATCCCGCTGGCGTCAAACCGCAAATCGACTTTCAGCGTCTGGCTGCGCTGCATGGGGTTTCGCCGGTTCCCCTGGCGCTGCACGGCGGCAGCGGCACGCCAGCCGACGATATTCGACGCGTCAGTCAGCACGGCGTCGCCAAGATTAACGTTGGCGCGGCGGTCTTTGATGCAGGCAAGCAGGCGCTCCATCAGGCGCTTAAGCAGCATCCCGCTGCTGAGCTGCCTGATCTGCTGGCGCTGATGGAGGCCGCCTGCTGCGAAGTCGTACATGACTATCTGAGCTGTTCCGGCTCCGCTAATCAGATCTGATTTTTTTCTGCTGTAACCCGGTGCGCGTCTCTGAACGTCAGCGCAGGGCATCCCTTTGTCGTAAAACAAGCTGAGGAAGATTTAACATGTTGATTTCAATGAAAGAGATGTTAAGCCCCACCCGCCAACACCGCTTTGCTATAGGCGCATTTAACGTGGCCGACAGCTGTTTTATCCGCGCGGTGGTGGAAGAAGCCGAAGCCACACAAACTCCGGCCATTATCTCTATTCATCCCAGCGAACTGGCGTTCGTGACGGATGCGTTTTTTGGCTATGTTCGGGAGCGCACCCTGAAAAGTACCGTGCCCTTTACCTTGCATCTGGATCATGGTGCTTCGGTTGCCCACGTGCTGCGCGCTATTCAGTGTGGCTTTACATCGGTCATGATTGACGGCTCGCTGCTGCCCTATGAAGAAAACGTGGCGCTGACCAAAGAGGTAGTGAAGCTGGCGCACGCGGTGGGCGTATCTGTCGAGGGCGAACTGGGGACCATTGGCGATACCGGCACCTCGGTAGAGGGCGGCGTCAGTAAAGTGATTTACACCGATCCCGCGCAGGCAGAAGACTTTGTGCAGCGCACCGGCGTGGATACCTTAGCGGTGGCAATAGGCACGGCGCACGGTATCTATCCCAAAGATATGAAGCCCGAACTGCAAATGCATATTCTGCGGGATATCTCTCAGCGCGTTTCCATTCCGCTGGTCTTGCACGGCGGTTCGGCGAATCCCGATGCCGAAGTGGCGGAGGCGGTTACGCTGGGCGTCGGTAAAATCAATATCTCCAGCGATATGAAATATGCCTATTTCCAGAAGGTGCGCGAAGTCTTAACCCGCGAAACCTGGTGGGATCCAAACGTTATCTATCCCGAAGCGATTGAAGCCGCTAAAGCGGTGATCCGCTACAAAATGAATTTGTTTGGTGGACTGGGAAAAGCGTCGCTGTATTGAGTACTGAAGGGTAAAAATGTGTGGTTGGTGTTCCGTGCGGTTCCCACCGCCACGGTATCGGATCTGACGTCCTCGCGCCGCTAACGCGGTGCCTTCGCGGCGTTCGTCAGCCTGACGAACCAGCGGAGACGGTACTTCCTGTACCGGCTCCGCTTTTTGCCCGCGTCCTGCGGGCAAATTCTGGCTTCCTCGCTCTGCTCAGCGCTGCGAATTGTCTGTTCCGCTCCCGTGGCGGTGGGCACAGTGACGCATGTGCGCCATTTCGGACGGCTATCTGCAGTTTTGAAGCCCGGCGTTAACACATCAGGTAAACCCCCTGCTTTCGCCTTACTTCATCACACCCATCCACTGCTGGGCGATCTGCGCATATTCCCCGGTCGCGGTGCTCAGATGCAGCCACTGATCGACATACTGCTTCCAGCTCATATCATCACGCGGAATCATGTAAGCTTTTTCACCGTACTGCAGCGGTTTATCCGGGTTGAGCGCACACAGGGAAGGAAAGCGTTTTTGCTGATACAGCGCCTCTGAGGCATCGGTGATCATCACATCGGCTTTATTGTCCACCAGCTGCTGGAAGATGGTCACATTATCGTGAAACAGCGTTAACGCAGCCTGAGGTAAGTGGCTGTGAACAAACGCCTCGTTCGTGCCCCCTGCTGGCTCAACCAGACGCACGCTGGGCTGGTTCATCTGTTCGACCGTCTGGTACTTCGCCTTATCGGCGCAGCGCACCAGCGGAATTTTACCGTCCACGCCCAGCGGCTGCGCAAACCAGGCCGTTTGCTGGCGCTTCAGCGTGACCGATACGCCACCCAAGGCGATATCGCACTGCTTCGCGATAAAGTCCTGCATCAGGGTTTTCCAGGTGGTGGGTACCCATTGCACCTTCGCCCCCAGTGACGCGGCCAGGGATTCAGCCATGCTGATATCCAGCCCTTCATAGCTGCCATCCGGTTTCAGGAAGCTGTAAGGTTTGTAGTCCCCGGTAGTACAGACTTTCAGGGTTTTGGTGTTAAGAACGCTGTCCAGACGCGACTGGGCCTGCGCGCCGCCAGCCACCAGCAGTAACGTGATTACGAGTGTTTTTTTCATCATTGTATTTTTTTCGGCAGTGAGTTTGCGCTGGTATGGTGACATAACCTCGGGGGTTATTGCGCTATTCGCAAAAGTGTTGTGATCATTCTCGCATTTTTCTCCCGCCCGCCACGGCCTAAGCTACCCCCCATTGACGCATACGGGAGACAAGCTTAATGAGTAACATTTTAATTATCGATGGCGGTAAAACCTTCGCCCATTCGAAAGGCGAGCTGAATCATACGCTGACCGAGGTGGCCGCCAGCCAGCTGCGTGATCTGGGCCATGAGGTCACGATCACCGTTGCCGACCACGCGTATGTTGTGGCCGATGAGGTGCAAAAATATCTCGACAGTGACGTGGTGATTTATCAAATGCCGGGCTGGTGGATGGGTGAACCCTGGACCGTGAAACGTTACATCGATGAGGTTTTCACCGACGGCCACGGTAAGCTGTATGCCAGCGATGGCCGCACCCGTGCCGACGGCGCAAAAAAATATGGTTCAGGCGGACTGATTCAGGGCAAAAAATATATGCTGTCACTGACCTGGAACGCACCACTGGAGGCCTTTACCGACCCTGAACAGTTCTTTGAAGGCGTGGGCGTTGACGGACTTTATCTGCATTTCCATAAGGCGAATCAGTTCCTGGGCATGGAAGCATTGCCGACCTTTATCTGCAACGACGTGATGAAACAGCCGGATGTTCCACGTGATATTGCACGTTATCGCACGCACCTCCGCGAGATTTTTGCTTAAATAGATGTTCACCCAGAAAGAGGAAACGTGAATGTTAACCGTCGTTGCTGAAATTTGTGTTAAGCCAGGCTGTCGCCAGAAAGTACTGGATGCGTTTCACCAGGTGATCCCTACCGTGCTGGAAGAAGAAGGCTGCCATCAGTACAGCCCTCTGGTCGATCACCAGGCGCAGGTGCCCTGGAAACACAATTCACCTGATTCGATTTTTATGCTGGAGCAGTGGGAAACCCTGCGCCATCTTGATCAGCATCAGCAGATGCCGCATATGGAAGCCCATCGTACGGCGATTAAAGACTATGTGACTGACGTGAAAATTCTGGTGCTGGAGCCGGGTAAATAATCCTGGCGGAACACGCACAAAAAAAAGCCCCATTCAGGGGCTTTTTCCATCAGGCTGCGGATTACACTTCAATATCCGCTTTATCGCCTTTTTCCTGCAGCCAGTTACGACGATCTTCGGATCGCTTTTTCGCCAGCAGCATATCCATTACCCGCAAAGTCTGTTCAATGTCATCGTCACTGACGGTGAGCTGCACCAGACGGCGCGTGTTGGGATCGAGCGTGGTTTCGCGCAGCTGCAGCGGGTTCATTTCACCCAGCCCTTTAAAGCGCTGCACGTTTGGCTTGCCCTTCTTGCGCTTCAGCTGCTCCAGTACGCCCTCTTTCTCGTCTTCATCCAGCGCGTAATACACTTCTTTGCCCAGATCGATGCGATACAGCGGCGGCATGGCGACATAGACGTGGCCATTTTTTACCAGGGTACGGAAGTGCTTCACAAACAGCGCACACAGCAATGTGGCGATGTGCAGCCCATCCGAGTCCGCATCAGCAAGGATACAGATTTTGCCGTAGCGCAGCTGTGAGAGATCTTCGCTATCGGGATCGATACCGATCGCCACCGAAATATCGTGCACCTCCTGCGAGGCCAGCACTTCATCGGACGAGACTTCCCACGTATTGAGGATCTTACCTTTAAGCGGCATGATCGCCTGATATTCGCGATCGCGCGCCTGCTTCGCCGATCCGCCCGCCGAATCCCCTTCCACCAGGAAGAGTTCGGTTTTGTTCAGATCCTGCGCAGTGCAGTCTGCCAGCTTACCCGGTAGTGCCGGGCCGCTGGTCAGTTTTTTACGCACCACTTTTTTGGCTGCGCGCATACGGCGCTGGGCGCTGGAGATCGCCAGCTCCGCCAGCTGTTCTGCCGCCTGCACGTTCTGATTCAGCCACAGGCTAAAGGCATCTTTTACTACGGCAGACACAAAGGCGGCGCACTGGCGCGAGGATAAACGCTCTTTTGTCTGGCCTGCAAACTGCGGATCCTGCATTTTTACTGACAGCACATAGGCGCAGCGATCCCAGATATCCTCTGCGGACAGTTTAACGCCGCGCGGCAGAATATTGCGGTATTCACAAAACTCACGCATGGCATCCAGCAATCCCTGACGCAGACCGTTGACATGGGTACCGCCCTGCATGGTGGGAATCAGGTTCACATAGCTTTCGGTCAGCAGCTCACCGCCTTCCGGCAGCCACAGTAATGCCCAGTCCACCGCTTCGATATCACCGGCAAAGGTTCCGACGAAGGGCTTCTCTGGCAGGGTTGGCAGGCCGTTGACGGCTTCGCACAGGTAATCTGTCAGACCATCTTCGTAGCACCAGCGCTGTTCGGTATTGTTCAGCTTGTCTTTGAAGACAATTTCCACCCCTGGACATAGCACGGCTTTCGCCTTAAGCAGGTGTGATAAGCGGGACACCGAGAAGCGCGGACTGTCAAAGAAGTGCTCATCCGGCCAGAAATGGACGCTGGTGCCGGTGTTGCGCTTCGCAACCGTGCCCGTGACGGTCAGATCCTGCACTTTTTCACCGTTTTCGAAGGCGATACTGTAGATCTCACCATTACGTCGCACGTTGACTTCAACACGCTTAGAGAGGGCATTGACCACCGAAATGCCGACGCCGTGCAGGCCACCGGAAAACTGGTAGTTTTTATTAGAGAATTTCCCCCCCGCGTGCAGCCGGCACAGGATGAGCTCAACGGCCGGGACGCCTTCTTCCGGATGGATATCCACCGGCATGCCGCGTCCGTCGTCAGTCACTTCTAACGACTGATCGGCATGTAAAATCACTTCTACGCGCCTGGCATGGCCCGCCAGTGCCTCATCGACACTGTTATCAATCACTTCCTGACCCAAGTGGTTAGGGCGCGTCGTATCGGTATACATTCCCGGGCGACGGCGAACCGGCTCAAGGCCAGTCAGGACCTCAATGTCACCCGCATTATAGCTTGATTGACTCATGGTAACTGTCTGATTAGAAGAAGAAAATGGTTGCGATTTCCGCGTTACTCAAGCGTGATTCAGGCCCAGAAAGTCCAGAATTTGCGGGAAATGGCGTTCGAATCCAGTAAATGCATGATTTCCGCCCTCTTCCACCGTATGACGGCACGCGCTGTAGTAGTCGAGCGCCTGGCGGTAATCGAGCACTTCATCGCCGGTTTGTTGCAGCAACCACAATAAATCAGGTGCTTCCAGCGGTTCAATCTGCATCACTTTCAGATCGTAAATGTGGCGAGACTCTAACACATATTGCTGACCGGTGTAGGGATTCTGATTCTCCCCTAAAAAATCCACCAGCAACTCGAACGGCCGCACGGCAGGGTTGACGACCACTGCAGGCAACATAAAGCACTGGGACAGCCACGTCGCGTAGTAACCGCCCAGCGAGGAGCCCACCAGGCCCATTTCACGCCCGCTGTGACTTAACACGATGTCTTCCAGCATCGCCGCGGCCTCGGCCGGAAAAGTTGGAAGCTGCGGCACAATCATCTCTATGTCGGGATGATTGTGACTCAGCCACTGTTTGAACAGCGTCGCTTTCGCTGAGCGCGGGGAGCTGTTAAAGCCGTGCAGGTAAAGCAGCGCCTTCATCCGTCAGTATCCTTCGGCATCAAGATCGGGGCAAAACGCCTGAGTGCTGAGCCGGTTCACTTCTGTATCAAGCTGACCGTCATTGTGCAGCGTAAACCAGCGCCAGCCTGGCGCAAGGGTATCAATGGTAAAGCTGGTGCAGTGCGGTTTGAACTGCACGCAGGTGGAAGGCGTGGCCAGCACGCGGCGACCGTGCCACTCCACATCCATTTCCTGATGGATATGGCCGCACACCAGTGTCTTTGCCAGCGGATAGTGCTGTAACACGGCATCAAGCTGATGGGGATTGCGCAAACTGTGTTGATCAAGCCAAGTGCAGCCTGAAGCAAGCGGATGGTGGTGCAGCAGCACCAGCGTATGACGCAGGGGAAAGCGCGCGAGGGCGTTATCAAGCCAGTCGAGCTGATAGTCGCTTAACATGCCATGAGGCACGCCGAAGACCTGACTGTCCAGCAGCACGACCTGCCAGTGTTCGCCCACCAGCACATGCTTGTGCGCGTTGATGCCGGCTCTGGCCAGCGTATCCACCATTGCGGGCTGGAAATCATGATTACCCGGCAGCCAGACACAGGGTTTTGGCAGGCGCGAAATGCCCTCAACAAAATGCTGATAGGCTTCGACCGAGTGATCCTGAGAGAGATCGCCGGTGGCCACAATGAGATCATAGTCGCGCTGTTGTGCGATGATCGCATCCAGCACGGCGTCATAACTCGACCAGGTATTCACTCCCAGCAGCGATTCGTGTTTTCCTGCGAACAAATGCGTGTCCGTCACTTGCAGAATCCGCACCCCAGATTCTGTCGCCGCAGGAAGAGTTAGCAGGCTATCCAAAGCGTTTCCTTCGTCTCTACGCCATTCAATGCATTATACGTATCAGCAAGCCGGTACTGCCATGGCGCCATGCGTCAGACAGTAGCGTAACCAGTCAGCGAGGAACTGATTGATTTGATGCTTTTCATCACGCTGATTCATCTTTTTATTCGGGTAATCATAACGCGCTTTAAACCGATAGATCTGCTGTGTTGAACACACTTCAGCGACCATGGCGTCATGATACAGCCTGACAGACATGGAAGGCAGGCTCCAGTAACTCACCGCCGGTGCCGTCTGGCGAATTTCAACCAGAGTAGTGTAACGTGTTGATTCTTCTATTGTTAACTGATAGCGGGCGCCGCTCACCTGATAGCTAACCGATGCGCCTGCCTCGTCATCGCGCGGGAGCAGACGGCGTAACTGGGCGAAATTGGTTTCGCACAGCCGCATCATCTCGGGGAAATCAGGGATATAGCGCTGTTTCATTTTTGCGTCCACTCTTCTCGAAGTTCTTTATGGTGCAGTGCCAGCCATTGCAAGGCGATGACAGATGCCGCGTTATCAATAATCCCCTGTTCCACCCAGTGGTAAGCCTGTTCACGGCTTACGACATGCACAAGAATATCCTCATTCTCTTCCTCCAGACCATGGCATCCTGTTGCCAGGCCGGCATCCACTTCTCCCACCATAACCGATAAACGTTCGCTGGTGCCGCCCGGGCTGGCAAGATAGTTCAACACGGGCTTCACCCGGCCAACGGTCAGACCGGCTTCTTCTGATGCTTCACGGCGCCCCACCTGTTCCGGAGTTTCACCGGGTTCAATAATGCCCGCAATCATTTCCAGCAGCCAGGGCGTTGGGCTGCAGTCGAAGGCCGGAATGCGGATCTGCTCAATCAGCACCACTTCATCACGGATGGGATCATAAGGTAGCAGGACGGCAGCATGGCCGCGCTCAAAAACTTCACGCGTCACTTCTCCGCTCATGCCGCCTTTAAACAGACGATGGCGAAAACGGTAGCGAACGATGGAAAAAAAACCGTCGTAGGCCGTTTCACGTGCAATAATTTCTACATCATTTTTTGTGAAAGTCACAGGTGATGTTTTATTGTCCTTCATCGTTTGGTTCCTTTTGCAGATTGGGATGACACAGATAAAACACAAGCCCGGGCACTATCTAAACAGTCATTACAGAGTTATTTACCTGAAACACGCAAATATGGCACGTTCAGCCACCTTATCTCACAGTTGCCCTCTGCTAGAATCTGCGATAATTTTTGGCTTACCGGCGGCACTATCATTGCGATTTGCTGCAACAAAAGGAATGCAAATGAAAAAACTGCTCCCATTATTTATTGGGCTGAGCCTGGGCGGTTTCAGCGTCGCCAGTCAGGCAGAAAACCTGCTTCAGGTTTACCAACAAGCGCGTTTAAGCAACCCGGACCTGCGGAGCTCCGCTGCCACTCGCGATGCTGCGTTTGAGAAAATCAACGAAGCGCGCAGCCCTTTATTACCACAACTGGGTTTGGGTGCAGATTACAGCTATGCAAATGGCTATCGTGATAGTAGCGGTATTCATTCCAACACGACCAGTGGCACACTGCAATTGACGCAAACCATTTTCGACATGTCAAAATGGCGCGCGCTGACCCTGCAGGAAAAAACCGCAGGTATCCAGGACGTCACCTATCAGGTTGCCCAGCAGGATTTGATTCTGAATACCGCGACGGCCTATTTCAACGTGCTGAAAGCCATTGATACGCTTTCTTACGTCGAAGCACAGAAGATGTCCATCTACCGCGAGCTGGATCAAACCACTCAGCGCTTTAACGTGGGCCTGGTGGCCATTACCGACGTGCAGAACGCCCGCGCCCAGTATGACAGCGTGCTGGCCAATGAAGTCACGGCGCGTAACAATCTGGATAACTCGGTGGAGTCTCTGCGTCAGATCACCGGCATGGACTATCTGGCACTGGCCTCACTGAACATCGATCGCTTTAAAACCACCAAACCTGATAACGTTAACGCGCTGCTCAAGCAGGCAGAAAGCCGTAACCTTAATCTGCTTTCTGCCCGTCTGAATCAGGATTTAGCTCGTGAACAGATCCGCTCTGCGGAATCAGGCCACCTGCCAACGCTCGATCTGACCGCGTCTACCGGTCTGTCTAACAGCAAATACGGCGGAAGCCGCGCTGAACAGAGTGCAAACTCAACAGACTCGATTACAGGAAACAGTAAAGTCGGCCTGAGCTTCACGCTTCCGCTTTACAGCGGTGGCAGCGTGACCTCACAGGTGAAGCAGGCGCAATATAACTTTGTCAGCGCCAGCGAACAGCTGGAGGCGGCTCACCGCTCTGCGGTTCAGACGGTACGTTCTTCTTACAACAACGTGAATGCGTCCGCGAGCAGCATTGCGGCGTACAAGCAAGCCGTGGTCTCTGCGCAGAGTTCATTAGACGCCATGGAAGCCGGTTATCAGGTCGGTACGCGTACCATCGTTGACGTGTTGAACGCCACCTCAACCCTGTATAACGCGAAACAGCAGTTGTCCGATGCACGTTACAGCTATCTGATTAATCAGCTAAATATCAGCTATGCGCTGGGCACGCTGAACGAGCAGAGTCTGGGCATTCTCAACAGCCAGTTAGGCAAAGAGATCTCCACCTCACCGGAAACCGTTCAGCCCCAGAACGTTCAGCAGGTACTGGGTGAAGATCACATCGCGAGTTCTTCTGAAACCGCGACGGCGCCGGTGCGCCCGGCCGCCCATAAAAGCAGCCGTAACCCTTTCGCTAACTGATCGCCCTGCGGGCCGCGTTGGGGCCCGCG